>CAZFJU010000100.1:0-14575 GCA_964518995.1 uncultured Gammaproteobacteria bacterium | reverse complement strand
GACCGCGGCGGCGCGCGGGCGCAGCGCCCTAAGGCGCGCAAGCGCCGCCGCGGTGCTCGTGCCGGGCGGCGCACCCTCGGCAGCGACGAGCCCGGCGAGCCAGAGGCCTGCGACGTGTGCAACGGCGGGCGGCTCAATGCGGAAGCGGAGGCCGTGCGTTTTCGTGACGAGTCGATCTCGAGCTTTGGCGCACGATCCATTCGCGATGCGCTTGCCTACTTCAAGCGGCTGAAGCTCAAAGGCCGCGAGCGCGACATCGCCCGCGACGTGCTGCCCGAGCTCGGGAACCGGCTCGAGTTCCTCGCGCTGGTGGGGCTCGGTTATCTTGCCCTCGACCGCGGCGCGCCGACGCTCTCGGGCGGCGAAGCGCAGCGCATCCGTCTCGCGTCACAGCTCGGCTCGAACTTGCGCGGCGTCTGCTACATTCTTGACGAGCCGACCATCGGCTTGCATCCGCGCGACAATGGGTTGCTGCTCGATACCATCGGCGCCCTTGCGGCCAAGGGCAACACCGTCGTCGTCGTCGAGCATGACGAGGAGACGATTCGCCGTGCCGAGCATGTGGTCGACCTCGGTCCCGGCGCAGGCACGCACGGCGGTGAGGTCGTGGCGAGCGGCACGCTCGCCGAGCTGTTGGCGGCCCCGCGCTCGGTGACGGGGCGCGTGCTCGCAAACCCGCCCGTTCATCCCCTGATGCCGAGGCGGCCGACGTCGCCGGCGCTGCAGAAAGGCCGTGCGACGGGCGCCCGCCGGGACGCGGCCGAGCGAAAGGCCGGCATGCCCTCGGCGGGGGCGGACGCCGCTGACGCGCTCGTGGTCCGCGGCGCGCGGCGTCACAACCTGAAAGATATCGACGTCGTTCTGCCGCTCGAGCGGCTCGTCTGCGTGACCGGCGTCAGCGGCAGCGGCAAGAGCACGCTCGTGCGCCACGTGCTGCGCGACAACCTGAAGCGTCTGCTCGCTGCGCGAGACGCGCGCGCAAGGAAAGCACCGCCGCTCGTCGGTTGTAATGCCATCGAAGGCGCCGCGCGCATCGACCGCGTGCTCGAGGTCGATCAGACGCCGATCGGCAAGACCCCGCGGTCGTGCCCGGCCACGTATGTGGGCATCTGGGACGACGTGCGCCGCCTGTTCGCCCAGACCACGGAAGCAGCGCTGCGCGGCTACGACGCGGGACGCTTCTCGTTCAACGTCAGCGGAGGACGCTGCGACGAGTGCGAAGGCCAGGGCCTGAAGAAGATCGAGATGAGCTTCCTTCCGGACGTGCGTGTGCCGTGCGAGCGCTGCCGCGGCGCGCGCTTCAATGCCGAGACACTCGACGTGACCTACCGCGGCAAGAACATCGGCGAAGTGCTCGCGATGACGGTCGATGCCGCCGCGACGTTCTTCGACGCGCATCCGAAAATCCGCCATGCGCTGGAGTTGTTGGCGGACGTCGGGCTCGGCTATCTGACGCTCGGTCAACCGAGCCCGACGCTATCCGGCGGGGAAGCGCAGCGCGTCAAGCTGGTCACGGAGCTCGCGAAGGCCCGGCCGGGGCGGGCGCGCGCGGCCGAGGAACACGTGCTGTACGTGCTCGACGAGCCGACCATCGGCTTGCACATCGCGGATGTGGAGAAGCTGACGCGGGTGCTGCACCGGCTCGTCGACGCCGGCCATAGCGTCGTCGTGATCGAGCACAATCTCGATGTGCTGGCGGAGGCGGACTGGCTGATCGACCTCGGCCCCGAGGGCGGCGACGGCGGCGGCCACGTCGTCGCAGAGGGCCCGCCGGAGAAGGTGGCCGCGCGACGCACGCGCTCGCATACCGCCAAGGCGCTGAAGGCTTTCATGCAGAGCCGCACGCGCGCTGCATGAGCTTCCCGGCAAATGTTCTTGGCGCCTCGCTGCAGTGCAGATGCGAGCCGAACGAGACATGAAACCGCATCCTTCAAAAGGCGACGACGGCAGCCGCTTTGTCGTTCAAGCGAGATCGAGCTGGCCGCGGCGCGCCATCCGGGCATCGAAGATGCCCCAGGCGCCTTCCGGACCATGCCAGTCGCCGCCCGTGGCGGCCTTCGCATACTCCGTCGCGCGGGTTTCAAAGAAGTTGGCATGCTCGACGCCGTTCAGTATCTCGGTCAACCAGGGCAGCGGATGCTCCGCGATGCCGTAGAGCGGCGGTAGATTCAGCTGCCGCAGGCGCCAATCCGCCACATAACGGATGTAGCGCTTGACCCCGGCGGCATCGAGCCGCTCGATCGGACCCATCTCGAACGCGAGGTCGATGAATCGATCTTCCAGCCCGACCACGGTGCGGGCGCAATCGACGATATCGTCGCGCACGCTTGCGGTAAGTGCGCCCGTCTCTGCGGCGAACGCGTGAAATAGCCGGATGACGCCGTCGCAGTGCAACGTCTCGTCGCGCACTGACCAGGAGACGATCTGCCCCATGCCCCGCATCTTGTTGTGACGAGGAAAATTCAGCAGGATCGCGAAGCTCGCGAACAGCTGCAGGCCTTCGGTGAAACCGCCGAACATCGCGAGCGTGCGCAGGATGTCCGCCTCGTTTCCGACGCCGAACTGCTGCATATAGTCGTGCTTGTCGCGCATCGCCTCGTAGTCCATGAACGCCGCGAACTCCGAGTCCGGCATGCCGAGCGTCTCGAGCAGCAGCGCGTAGGCGACGATATGCACGGTTTCCATGTTGGCGAACGCCGCGAGCATCATCTTGATCTCGGTCGGTCGGAATACGCGCGCGTACCGCTCTAGATAGTTGTCTTGCACCTCGACGTCGGACTGCGTGAAGAACCTGAAAACCTGCGTCAGCAGATTGCGCTCGCCGTCCGTCAGGCGCGTTGCCCAATCCTTGCAGTCTTCGCCGAGCGGCACTTCCTCCGGCAGCCAATGGATCTGCTGCTGGCGCCGCCAAAAGTCGATTGCCCACGGGTAGCGAAAGGGCTTGTAGCTCGTGCTCGGGGTCATCAGACCCGGCAGCGCGAGCAGCTCTATTTGCGGGTTCACGGTGCTCATGTCGATCCCCTTCATTGGCAGGCCAGGCATTCGTCATACTTGTCGCCGTCGGCGGTGTGCAGCGGCCGCTGCGGCCAGCCGCGCGTGTTGTCGGCCTCGACGCCCGCGAAGCCCGCGCGCTGCACCGACTTCGATCGGCAGTAGTAAAGGCTCTTGATGCCGCGCTCCCATGCGGTCCAGTGCAGCATCAGCAAGTCCCACTTGTGGATATCGCTGCCGAGGAAAAGATTCAGCGACTGACCCTGGCAGAGGCTCGGCGCACGGTCTGCGGCCAGCTCGATGACCCAGCGTTGGTCGATCTCGAATGCCGTGCGGAATACGGCCTTCTGGTGCTCGTCGAGCGCCGCGAGATGTTGCACGGAACCCTCGTGCTCCAGAATCGATTGCCACGTCTCCGGTGTATCGAGCTGCTTGGCGGCAAGCAATCTCGCGAGCGCGGCATTCTTTACCGTGAACGAGCCGGACAGCGTTTTGTGCGTGTAGATGTTCGCCGGAATCGGCTCGATGCACGCGCTCGCGCCGCCGCAGATGATGCTGATGCTGGCCGTCGGCGCAATCGCCAGCTTGCTGCTGAACCGCTCGACAACGCCGCGCTCGGCGGCGTCCGGGCAGGCGCCGCGCTCGGCCGCGAGCCGTCGCGATGCCTTATCGGCTTCTGCGCGCAGGTGACGAAAGATCTTGCGGTTCCAGCTCTTCGCGAGCGCGCTCTCGAACGCGATGCCGCGAGATTGCAGCAACGAGTGAAAGCCCATCGCGCCGAGGCCGACCGAGCGCTCGCGCATCGCCGAATACGTTGCGGCCGACATCGACGCCGGCGCCCGCTCGATGAAGTCCTCGAGCACGTTGTCGAGAAAGCGCATGACGTCCTCGATGAAGCGCGCATCGCCGCTCCAGTCATCCCACGTATCGAGATTGACGGAGGACAGGCAGCAGACGGCGGTGCGGTCTTCGCCGGTATGATCGCGGCCCGTCGGCAGCAGGATTTCGCTGCATAGATTCGACTGACGCACCGTGAGGCCCAGCTCGCGCTGATGGCGCGGCAAGTGGCGGTTCGCCGTGTCGATGAACAGCAGGTACGGCTCGCCGGTCTGCAGCCGGGTCTCGAGAAGTTTCTGCCACAAGTGCCGCGCCGACACCTGTTTGATCGGGGCGCCGCTCGTCGGGCTGCGCAGTGTGAACGGGCGGTCGTCGCGCACAGAGGCCATGAATTCGTCGCTGATCGCGATGCCATGATGCAGGTTCAGGCTTTTGCGATTGAAGTCACCGGAAGGCTTGCGGATCTCGATGAATTCTTCGATCTCCGGATGATGCACGTCGATGTACACGGCCGCCGAGCCGCGCCGCAGCGACCCCTGGGAGATCGCAAGCGTGAGGGAGTCCATCACGCGGATGAATGGGATGATGCCGGAGGTCTGACCGTTGCCCTTCACGGTCTCGCCGATCGAACGCACTGCGCCCCAGTACGTGCCGATGCCGCCGCCATTCGACGCAAGCCAGACGTTCTCGGTCCACGTGCCGACGATCGCGTCGAGGCTGTCCTCGACCGCATTCAGAAAGCAGGAGATCGGCAACCCACGATCGGTGCCGCCATTGCTCAGGACCGGGGTTGCCGGCATGAACCATAGCTTCGACATGTAATCGTAGAGCCGTTGCGCGTGCGCGGTATCGTCGGCATAGGCGCGTGCGACCCGCGCAAAGAGATCCTGAAACGACTCGCCGGGCAGCAGGTAGCGGTCTTGCAGCGTTGCTTTGCCGAACGCCGTCAGGAGTGCATCACGTCGGGCGTCGGTTACGATGGGTCCGATCGGACGCCGCCACTGGCGGGACTGCGAAATTCGCTCGATGCGCGCCGCGCTGCCGGAGCTCAATGCCTGAACCATCACTCACCTCGCCATGGTCGTTAAAGAGGACGAGCGAGGTGCGAGGCCGGCAACGCTATGCCGAGGCCGCGACCCGCTCGGCACACCCCGTCCGATCGGTTGCTTCGTGCTCCGGCAGGTCTCCTGGCTGGCAGCTCTGTCGCGACGGCTGCCTTCCCGGATGTCTCCAGTGGCGAATAGCCGTTGCTCGCTGCGTCACAGTTGCGGGGGCAGCTCCGGATTGAGCGCGCTTGGCGCGCTGCCCGGATTCCCTCTTCGTCGCTTCGCGCGAACCGTGGCACCCCAATATCTTGGGGTCGCGTTGTATGCTCTGTCAATATATGGGCCCCTCTCCGCGCGCCGCGCCGCGGGCGCGGCGAGCTCAGTAGCGGCGCCAGCCGACGCGAGCGGCCGCGTCGAATCCGGCGAATAACTTTACCTGGACGTGGGCAGATGTTCAGATCACATCGAATCAGTCCCAAGGTGGCCGCTTACTAGAGCGTCGACCTTCACACTTTTAGATACGCCCGTTCCCCAATCCAAAGGAAAGTGTCAATGAAACTCGTGATCGCTCGGTGGCTAGCCGCCGCCTGTCTCGCTTTCGTTCTGCCGGCTTTCGCTGCTGAGAAGCCGTTCGGCGGCATAGTCGTATTTGGGACGAGCTTGACGGATCCGGGGAACGCGTTTCACCTCCGCGGCGGCATTAACCGTCCGCCGGATTATTGGCTCGATGAGCTGTTGGTCGCGAACGCGCCGTACGCCCGGGGCGGACATCGTATGAGCAATGGGCCGGTTTGGGTGGAGTACCTGGCCCGGCCGCTCGGCCTCGCCAGCAGCGTGCAACCCGCCTACCGCAGCGCGAGCCGCAAAGCGACGAACTACGCCGTGGACCGCGCTCGTGCGCGCGACGATGGCGTCAATCTGAATCTCTCCGACCAGGTTGGCCGGTTCTTGGAAGACTTTGGATGGGCGGCGCCGTCGGATCGGCTATACGTCATCGAAATGGGCAACAACGATGTACGTGACGCGCTGTTCGTTTATGTCCAGACGCTGAGCGCGACAGGCGATCAAGCGCTGGCGATGGCGGCGGCGCAGGCCGTGCTGGAAGCGGCGCTGACATCGATCGGTAACGAGATCGCCAACTTATACGTGGCAGGCGCGAGGCGTTTTTTGCTCGCGAACGTGCCGGATATCTCGTTGACGCCGTCGCTGACCATAGTCGAAGCCACTAACCCGGGGGCTAAGCTGCTCGCCCAAATGTTGGTCGGTGCTTTCAACGTTCAACTCGATATGCTTGTCGCGACCGCCATGCAGACGTATCGCATCGATATCGCCCTGCTCGACCTCTACAGCGGGCTTTATGCCATCGTCGACGAACCTTGGAATTACGGGCTGACCAACACCACGGATGCCTGCATCCTGCCGAACGTCGCGCCGTTTGTATGTCGGCGACCGGATCAGTACCTGTTCTGGGACGGCAGCCATCCGACGACCGCCGTGCAGAAAGTGATCGCGGAGCTGGCCCGGGAAGCCCTGGCGCTTTGATCTCGCGCGCGCCGCGGCGGGCGTTGCGGCCCCGTAATGTTTCGGCTTCAGCGCGGACCGTCGAGACGGCGAACGCGTGCAGCCCGGATTTTCCGTTACACTGAACCGTCGGTGTGCCACCGGGGGGGCGGATTATCAGCACGCAGATCGGCGAGGGCGCTGCTCGTCTCTGTGCAGGAGACTCGGCGACTGCGCCCGGGCGCGGCCGAAAGACGGTAGGCCTCGTGCTGGGTTTCGCGCTGTTCGGGTTAGTGCTGTTTCTACCGCCGCCCGACGGGCTCGAGCTTGCCGCGTGGCGAGTGGCCGCGGTCGCCGCGCTGATGGCGACGTTGTGGCTCACCGAGGCGATTCCGATCTCGGCCACGGCACTTCTGCCGCTCGTGCTCTTCCCAACGCTCGGCGTCGCGCCGATCGATGACGTGGCGTCGCCATACGCGGACCCGCTGATTTTCTTGTTCCTTGGCGGCTTCCTGATCGCGCTCGCGATCGAGCGCTGGAACCTGCATCGGCGGATCGCTCTGACCGTGCTTTCCCGCGTCGGCGCCCGCGAGGACTTGCAGATTGGCGGCTTCATGGTTGCGACCGCGGCGCTCAGCATGTGGGTCAGCAATACCGCGACCACGGTGATGATGCTGCCCGTAGCGCTGTCGGTCGTGCCCCGCGCACCGGACGGCGGCGTCGCGCCCGGTAAAGAGAACTTTGCGGTCGCGCTGTTGCTCGGGGTCGCATACGGCTCGAGCGCCGGCGGCGTCGCGACGCTGATCGGCACGCCGCCGAACGCGCTGCTTGCGGCCTTCATGCGCCAGAACTACGGAATCGAGATCGGTTTTGGGCAATGGATGCTGCTCGGGCTACCGATCTCGTTGGTGATGCTCGTCGCCACGTGGTTCCTGCTCACACGCATGCTATTTCCTGTCGGCCGTAACGAGGTGCCGGCCGCGCGGGCCGCGATCCGCGATGCGCTCGCAGCGCTCGGGCCCGCATCGATCGCGGAGAAGCGCGTCGCAATCGTGTTCGGTCTGACGGCGCTGCTGTGGATCACGCGTCCATTGCTCGCCGGCCTCGTGCCCGCCCTTCAGCTTTCGGATACTGCGATTGCCGTTGCCGGTGCGTTGCTGCTGTTCATCGTCCCGAACGGCATCGAACGGGGCCGCTTCCTGTTGACGTGGGAACAGGCGGAGCGTCTGCCATGGGGCGTGCTACTGCTTTTCGGCGGCGGGCTCTCGCTGGCCGCCGCGGTGTCGCAATCGGGACTCGCCGTGTGGATCGGCGGGGAACTCGAAGGCCTCGCGGGTTGGCCAGTGATGCTACTCATCGTCGCGATCACCGTGCTCATCATTTTCCTGACCGAGCTTACGAGCAACCTTGCGACTTCGGCTACGTTCTTGCCGGTCGTCGCTGCGCTCGCGTTGAGCCTCGGTCAGCCGCCGCTGCTGCTGGCGATCCCGGCGGTACTTGCCGCGAGTTGCGCCTTCATGCTGCCGGTTGCAACGCCTCCCAACGCGATTGTTTTCGCGAGCGGCTTTTTGACGATTCCGCAGATGGCGCGAGCCGGCGTATGGCTGAATGCGATCGGCGTTGTAGTGATCATCGGGCTCGTTTACCTGTTGATGGAGCCGGTGTTCGGCGTTTGAAGGCGTTCGAAGGCGGCGCCTCGCAGTGCCGCATGCGGCCATCCCCTACGGCCGCGCCGATAACCCCGTTGCGTTACGGATTCTGTGAGCAGAACGCGGGCGCTTATCCTTCACCGTGACATCCATGCCGCGAGAAGTATGAGCCTAGAAGCGACCAGCGACCTGTGGTGGAAGAACGCGATCATCTATTGCGTCGACGTTCAATCGTTTCTTGATACGTCCGGCGACGGCGTCGGCGATCTCGATGGCCTCACGCAGCGCATCGACTATCTCGCCGGGATCGGCGTCACTTGCCTTTGGCTGATGCCGATCTACCCGTCGCCCGAGCGGGACTTCGGCTATGACGTGGCGGATTATTACGCGGTCGCGGACAAGTACGGCACGCTCGGCGATCTCGTCGAGCTGGTCAGAACCGCGCGCGAGCGGGGAATCCGCGTCATCATGGATCTCGTGATCAACCATACGTCGGTGGATCATCCGTGGTTTCAGGCGGCGCGCCGCGATCGCGAGTCGATTTATCACGACTTCTACGTGTGGGCCGACGAGAAGCCCGACGATGCCCACGAGGGCGTGATCTTCCCCGGCAAGCAGGAGAGCATCTGGTCGTACGACGAGGCGGCCGGGCGGTGGTATATGCACCGCTTCATGCACCATCAGCCCGATCTGAACATCAACAACCCGCTCGTCAGAAGCGAGATTCACAAGGTCATCGGATTCTGGCTCGCAGTGGGTCTATCCGGCTTTCGCGTCGACGCGGTGCCGTTCGTAATCGAGCAGGTGGGTAAAGACAACCCAGCCGTGAGCGACCCGCACGAGTACCTGCGCGACATCCGCGGCTTCGCTCAGCGCCGCTGCGGGGACGCGATGCTGCTCGCGGAAGCGAACGAGCCGCTCGACAGGATCGCGGATTTCTTCGGCGAGCACGGCGAGCAGATGAACATGCTCTTCAACTTCATCACGAATCAGGCGCTGATGCTGTCGTTCGTGCGTGAGAGCGCGGCGCCGCTGAAGGAGGCGTTGCGCTCGCTGCCGCCGATTCCGCCCGAGGCGCAGTGGGCGAACTTCATCAAGAATCACGACGAGGCGACGCTCGACAAGCTCACCGACGCCGAGCGTGACGAGGTGTTCGCCGCCTTCGCACCCGAGGAGTCGATGCAGCTCTTCGGCCGCGGCATCAGACGCCGCTTTCCGAACATGGTGAACGGCGACAGGCGGCGTCTCGAGCTCGCGTATAGCTTGCTGCTCAGCCTGCCGGGGACGCCGGTGCTGTTCTACGGCGAGGAGATCGGCCTCGGCGACAACCCGGAGCTCGAGGGCCGCGAAGCGGTGCGGGCGCCGATGCACTGGTCGGACCGGGCCGGGGCGGGGTTCACGCTCGCAGACGAGTCCGGTCTGCCCCGCAAACCCGTGCGCGACGGGCCCTTCGGCTACCGCGCGGTGAACGTCGAGCGGCAGCGCGAGGATACGGGCTCGCTGCTGAACTGGATGGAACGTGCGATCCGCGCCCGTAAGGAGTGGCCCGAGTTCGGCTGGGGCGATTGGGTGCTGCTCGAGACGGATGACGCCAGCGTCATCGCGCACGTCGCGACGTGGGACGGAGCGAGCGCGCTCGCCGTGCACAACTTCTCGTCGCGGCCGGCGCGGGTCCACGCGCACTTGCCCGAGCAGGCCCGGGAAGGGCACTGGCGCCAAGTCTTCGGTCCCGAGCACGGGAAGGCGGAGGTCAGCGACGGCCGTATTGATATGGAGCTGCCGCCATACGGTTATCACTGGTTCGGACGCAAGGCCGGAGTGTGAGCAGGAGGCTGTCATTAGCATGTCGCCCCGAAGCCTGAATCCGCCGAGCATCGACGAGACCGCGCTGCGCTGGTGGCAACGCGGTGTGCTCTACCAAATCTATCCTCGTTCCTATCAGGACTCGGACGGCGACGGCGTCGGCGACCTCGCCGGAATCCGCAGCCGTCTCGACTACGTTGAATGGCTCGGCGTCGACGCGGTGTGGCTGTCGCCGATCTATCCGTCGCCGATGGCGGATTTCGGTTACGACATCAGCGACTACACCGCCGTAGCCCCATTGTTCGGCACCCTCGACGACTTCGACAGGCTGCTCGAGGACGTGCACCGGCGCGGGCTGCGCTTGATCATGGATTTCGTGCCGAACCACACGTCGGACCGACACGCGTGGTTCGAGGAGTCCCGGTCGTCGCGCGACAGCCCGAAGCGCGACTGGTACATATGGCGTGACCCCGCGCCGGACGGCGGGCCGCCGACCAACTGGCTTGCGAACTTCGGCGGCAGCGCATGGGCGCTCGACGAGAAGACGGGCCAGTACTACTACCACGCGTTCCTGCCCGAGCAGCCGGACCTGAACTGGCGCAATCCCGACGTACGGCGCGCCATGTACGACGTGCTGCGCTTCTGGCTCGACCGCGGCGTAGACGGTTTCCGCGTCGATGTGGTCTGGCATTTGATCAAGGACGACCTCTTTCGTGACAACCCGCCGAACCTGGGGTACAGCGAGGAGCAGCCGCCGTATCACCGCTTTTTGCCGATTTACACGACGGACCGGCCGGAGGTGCACGAGGTCATCGCGGAAATGCGCAGTGTGCTCGACGAGTACGACGAGCGCGTGTTGATCGGCGAAATCTACCTGCCGGTCGAGCGGCTAGTCGCGTATTACGGCGCGGACCTGTCCGGCACCCACTTGCCGTTCAACTTTCAGCTCATCGACGCGCCGTGGACCGCGGAAGAGGTTGCCCGGGTCGTCGAGGAGTACGAGGACGCGCTGCCGGAAGGCGGGTGGCCGAATTGGGTGCTCGGCAATCACGACAAGCATCGGCTGGCGGCCCGCATCGGCGCCGAGCAGCTCCGCGTGGCGGCCGTGCTGCTGCTCACGTTGCGCGGCACGCCGACGATCTATTACGGAGAAGAGATCGGCATGACGGACGTGCCGATCCCGCACAAGCTCGTGCAGGATCCGCTCGAGAAGAATCTGCCGGGACTCGGGCTCGGCCGCGACCCGTGCCGAACGCCGATGCAGTGGGACGCGTCGCCGAACGCCGGGTTCACGCGCGGCACGCCGTGGCTGCCGTTGGCCGAGGACTACGCCGAGTGCAACGTCGAGAGACAGCGCCAAGACGACCGCTCGCTGCTCGCGCTCTATCGCAAGTTAATGGAGCTACGGCGAAACGAGCCCGCGCTGGTCGCGGGCCGGTACGAGGGCGGGGCCGTGCACGGCCACGTTTTTCACTATTGGCGCGCGCACGCCGGCAGGCGCGTGCTCGTATGCCTCAACTTCGGCAGTACGCCCGAGGCGCTCGACCTCGGCGAGGGACGGGCCGGCGGACGGGTGATCCTGTCGACTCATCCCGGCCGCGATGGCGCGCGAGTTGACGGCAGGGTGGAGCTGCGCGGCAACGAGGCGCTCGTGATCGGCATCGACTGAGCAGTGCCGGCTGCGGAGACTTCGCTCGTCGCGCCGAGTGTAAGGGAAGCCCGGTTACCCCTGAGTGGCATAGCCCATGCATCGACCTGGGCCCAGTGACGGCCCTGTCACCCTGCTGCCCACCTTAACGTCTCCTCAGGAGAATGCATCATGTGGACTCGCAACTTAAGAATCGGCCTTGTTGCTCTGAGCTTGGTCGGAGTAGCCACGCTTCCCGTTTCTGCTCAGGACACCGTCGATGATCGAATCGGCGCCGCGACCCGCACTGCCGACGATGGTTTTGACTGGGGCTGGCTGGGTCTAATTGGGTTGGCTGGGCTGCTCGGCTTACGAGGTAGAGACGATAGGCGTCGCAACGTCGCGGGAACGACCACCCGATAGCTAGCTTCTTCCAAACCTTGCCATGACGTCCGCGGCAGCGCGTCGATGAACACGACGCGCGGTCCGGCTGCTCGACTGCTCGAGCCGTCATGCGCGAGGATCGCGATCCTGCCCTGGCTCGACCAGCATATTACTCGGCGACTCTGCCGACTGCTGCAGTGATCGTTCGAGTTCTCCGGAATCCACCGCTTGCCGGGTCTCTGCGCGGGATCGCCGCCGTAACACGCGCATGCGCCGCCGCGGCCGTGACGACTCGGCACGGCGCTCACCGGCCACCTCGTCGACGGCCGCTCGCAAGATCAGACCGAGCTCGGCGGCATGCTCGGCCATCGCGGTACTGTCTGCGGCGAGCAGCAGGCTGCTGCCGGCATCGATCACTTCGCGTGCGAGCGCTTCGATCGCTGCGATGCGCTGCGCGTCGCCTTCGTTGACATTGCGGATGTAGGTCGCGAGCACGCGACCGGAATACTCGTGCACAATTTCGGCATAGGCCTCCGGATCGTGCTGCCCGGAATCGCCGATCAGCACGAACGGCAGATCGGAGTACAGATCGAGCATGCGCCGAATCAGCTCGAGCTTGTGATCGCGGGCGCGGCGAGGCAGCGGGTTCTTGAGCGACACGCCCCACTCACGAAGAAAAAGAATCGGGCCGACCGGGATCCGGTGTATTCGGAAGAAGGCTTCGAGCATCGAGTAGATGCTCCACGGGGCGCGTGACACGTAGAGGATCGGATTTCTCTCGTCGCCGTGAAGCGCACGATACAGCGCACCGACGCCCGGGAAAGCGACGCGGCTTCTTGCCCCCCTCGCGAACAGGCGCCAAAACATCTTCGCCTTCTCCGCAACGCCGGTCAGCATTACCGTATCGTCGATGTCGCTGATGACGACGAAACGCGCGTTCGACGGAGGCACGAATACTTCGCCGCTGACTTCCAGCTCGGCACCCGACGGAATCGTCACGCACAACGGCACGCGATGCCAAAGCTGGTCCGGTAACGCCTCCGTGAGCCGCAGGTGCAAGCGAAAATAGCCGTCACGATCGGTGACGACCGATTTCTCACTGCCGGCGAACCGGGCCGTCACACGCTGCCCCGCGGCGCCGCGACGCAGAAGCCGGCGTAGACTCGCGAGCAGGTCCCCCTCTTCAGCCGGCGCAGGCCCGCCGGGCTGGCGGAATACCCGCCCCATGACAAAGACCTCGCGCCGATCGCCGAAACCGCGGTAGGGCTCTACGACGATGCCCTCCGCGCCCTGGTCCTTGCGCGCAGGGCGCGCGATATGACGCAATGCGCGGCGCGCTGCGGAGGTCACTCTTGCGGCGAGGTGAGTCGGAAGCGAAGCCATGACCGAAGCGAGAAGACTTAGAGCCCTTCGCTCGACCGCGGTTGCGGCAGAAACTCCTGCCGGAAACTGACCTCGATCGGGCTGGCGGCGCCTTCGGGCTGCACCTCGAGCTCGATGTCGAGGACTTCGCGGTCGGCGATTTCGATCACGCCGATATACGAGACGAAGTTGCTCTCGATCGACTCGGCCATGTCGATCTCCCGCGTCTGCTGCGCGAGGTTCGTCGCGCTCGCTCTCACTTCCGCGCGGACGTTTCGCCCATCACGCTGCACGGTCAGATTCAGTAGCGCCGCATTCGAGTTCGCCGGGAGACCATGCCTCCGTGCCATGATGTCCGGAAGGGCATCGCTGCGGACCGCGCTGTAAATCAGCGTGTAGTCGCCCACCTCGGTCTGGTGCGGGCCCGCACCTACCTGAGCAGCGGCGTGCTCGGCGCCAGCCGCGAACACGGCCGTCGCGCCGAGGATCCATGCATGGCGGCCGAGCCGTCGCCATGCTGTCGTATCGATGTGTGTTTGTCCCATGCGCAATTCCAGCAAGTTCCGTGCCGATTGGAACGAAGGTTCGCTGCTGCGCGTTCCGCTCCCGGACGTGCCGCCGCGGCGGGGAAATCGAGGGTCGACGTAGATAGCAGTTGCAAGTATTTACATCGAGCATCGCGGTCGTTGCTGCCGAGCGCCACGCGATGACCCGCACTCGGCGCGAATTTCAGGCAACCTATTTGCCATGACCGAGCTTATGCGTCCATCCGTCGAGGTGCAGTCGACCCCAACGGGCCCCGTTGCCGTGCTCGCTGGACACTGGACACTGCGCGGTTTCGGCGACGCGCTGGAGCACGTACGGGCGGCGCTTGCGAGAGGAGCGGGTCAACCCGGCCTCGGCTGGGATCTACGCGGCATCGCCGCACTCGATACGACCGGTGCGCTCGTGCTATGGCAGTGCTGGGATCGGACGCTGCCCGATGATTGTCGGATGCCGGAGCGGCACCGGCGGCTGTTCGACTACTGGATCCAGCAGGATGAAGCCGGCACGCCGGCGCTGCCTCCGCCGCCCTCGCTCGAGCGCCGCGCGTTCGCCGCGTTGGCGGCGCCGGCTCGGGCGACCGTGTCCTCTGCCGCGCAATGGCTGCAGCTGATCGGCGACCTCGTCCTCGACTCGGTCGCCATCGCTGCCCGTCCTGTTCGCGCGCCGTGGCGCGAGCTGTCCGCGACGATCTACACGACCGGCGCGCGTGCGCTGCCGATCACGGGGCTCGTGGGCGTCATGGTCGGCATCGTCGTGACCTACCTGTCCGCGCTGCAGCTGCGCGCATTCGGCGCCGACCAGTACATCGTCGACATGCTGGGCTATGCGGT
>CAZFJU010000099.1:0-14727 GCA_964518995.1 uncultured Gammaproteobacteria bacterium | reverse complement strand
CGATCGCGCCGCCGGGCCGACCGTCGCGCAACGGGCAGAACATGAACGTGACCGTGTCGCCCGGCTCGAACGTGCTGCCGGTGATGCCGCGGCCGATCAGCGACGCGGGTGCGGAGCCCTCGAAACCCCAGAGCGTCTCGGTGCCGTCTTCGTTCGCGATGTTCAGGTACAGCCACGAGTGCGGATTATTGAAGGCCCAGCGCACGACCTCGCCGGTCTTCACGAGCTCGACATCGCGGTCGAACTGGCTGAAAGAATGATGCGCTTGCGCCGCGACGACGGCGCACAGCGACGCCGCTACGGCGGCGGAGAAACACTTGAGTCGGTTCATCGCCCCTTTCCTCATTCCGATGTCGGCAAGGTGGTGTTGTAGACCGGATCGCGGGTCTGGCCCGGCAGGTGCGGGAATAGCGTTGCGCCGCGGGCATCCTTGAACCCTTCCTCGCCCGGCAGGAAGAAGCCGGTCGAGCCGTCCTCGGCGAGATAGGCGTTGCTGGTCTGGTCGCATTCCCAATGACGCACGCGGTAGCCGGCTTGCTCGAGCTGCGTGGCGCGGCGAAAGGCGTATACGGCGTTTACCGGCTTAGTGAACGCATGCGAATCGTAGAACGTGACCTGTACCTCGAGCCGCTCGATATCGTCCGGATACTGCTTGAGCTCCCAGACCTCGACGGCTTCGAATTGGTTGCTCGTCATCGGCGCCCAGCGGGTGAAATCGCCGGGCAGCAGATCGACGGTATGCGTGATCAGCTTGTCGCCGTCCCAGAAGCCGACCGTGTCGCCGTACCACGAATGCGTGCCTTCGAGGTTCTTGTGCTCCTCCCCGATGTAGACGCGGCGCGTTCCGCTGTCGAAATCGTTGATCTGATACGACATATGCGGAAGGTTGATGAACTCGTGCGAGTACGGCTCCAGCAGGAAGCGCGGATAGCCCGGCGGCTCGCAGTGCGCGAGGCGATCGTACTGCACCTCGCCGAGCTCGGTCTGCTCGCGCCAGCGCTCCTTATACGCAGCTTCGTATTCGGGCGTCAGCACCCCTTCGCGCACTTGACCCGAGAAGCCTGGCGCGTCGACGAATGCATCCATCGCGGTGTTGCCGGCCGTCTGCCACAAGCCGTCCCAGCGCGGCACGGTTTCGATCGTATGCTGCGTGATGTTCTCGGCATTCTCGAGCAGAAACTGATAGTGCTCCTCGGACGTCGCGAATTCCTGCGGCGGCGGAACGGTCTGCAACGGCGGGCCGTATCCGGCGCCGAACTGTGCGAGCGCCAGTGCCGGCGCGAATGACGCGAGCGCGAACAGGCCGCCGCGGCGCAAATGGGCGTCGAATTTCATGGTCTCCCCCACGAAGATCTCTTCTAATCGATAGTACTGGCGCGCTGAAAGCTCGGCAATCTGCCGCGCGTATCAAGGAGGGGTGGTCGCGCGGGCTTGCTGCGACGACACCGCAAGATAAGCGGCGATATCGCGTAGCTCGTCGTCGGTGACCTCCGTCGGCCGGAACGGCGGCATCGACCAGGAGCCGTTGCGCACGAAGACACGTAGGACCGGGTACGGCAGATCGGCCCGGTCCTCGAGCACCGCAGGCAATGCGCCGCGGTACTTGATCTCGAGCGCCGCGGTGCCGGGCAACGCGTCGCGGCCGTCATCGCCGAGCCCGCGGCCGTGACAGGGCGCGCAGGTGTGCTCGTACTTCGCCTGGCCGCGCTGCACGGCGTCGTCTTGGGCTACGGCCGGCACGGCAACGAGCGTGGCGAGGCCGGCCAGCACGCCGGCGGCGGTTCGCAGTGTGGCGCTTACGATCATTCGCGAAGGGCTCCTCTGAGCGAGACATATGCCGCGGGCCAGATACCGCCGCGGCCGGGGGAGATGATGCCGTTCGGATCGAGCGCGTTCTTCAGCGTCTCGTGGAAGCGGCGCAGTGCGTAGTCGTTGAAGTCGTATTGATCCGCGACATCGTCCTGCAAGATCGGCGGCGCGCGGTAATCGCCGTAGCCGTGCTTCGCGTTCTCTTCCAGGATCCGCCGCAGAATGTCTGCCGCGCGCTTCTTGCCCGCGGGCGTGAAGTCGCGTGGGATGCCGAAGCCGCTGCCCATCAGGAAAGAGAACTGATACCAGTTCACCGGCGTGCCGAGCGCATTGTTGAACGCGGGGATGTCGAGGCTGCGGGCGATATCCGCGAACACCCGTTGGGCGCCGAGCACACCATCGCCGCTGCGCGGCACGAACGAGAAGAGCCCGACGTGCGTTTCGTTCCACTCGTTCGGGTTCTGCGCGGACCGGCCCGTCTGATACCACACGCCAAGGCCCGGCACGCCCTGCGTGATGTTCCGGCGCATGTTGGTCGGATAAGGGCCGGTCGTGCGCTGAATCTGCTCCCGCGTCAACGGCACAGGCAATGATTCGCCAGCGGTGAAGCGAGCGCCGGGCACGGCACGCGCGACGAGCTCCTGCGCGTACTCCCAGTTCGCGAGCGTCGTGCCCTCCGAGCCGTAGAATTGCAGCTCGACCTGCCACGAATGCAGCCCGGCGGCTTCCGCGAGCCGATCCATCTCCGCCTCGTCGAATCGGTCGGCCGCCTCGCGGAACTCGGTATTGCCCATCAGCGCGCGCAGTGGGCTGCCGTACCAAGGCTCGCCGATCATGAACAGGTCGGTGAGGTAGTTCACCGTGTCGATCAGCGGAATCAAGTCCCGCCGTTTCGGCACGGTCACGAGGCCATTGCGCCAATGCTCCGGCTGCGGCATGAGTCGAAAGCCCATCTTCGTCACGATGCCGAAGTTGCCCTGACCGAACAGACCCGCCGGGTCCGGGCCGTAGCCGTGGCGATACTCCTGCCACGTCTTCGCAGTGCTCATCGCGCCCATGCCGGTGCGCATCAGCTCGCCGTTCGGCAGCACCACCTCCATGCCGCAGTGCGCGCCGAAATGATCGCGATAGAAGCCGAGTGTGTAGCCGATGCCATGATCGAGCGCATTGCCTATCAAGCTGCCCCAGCCGGGGTCCGGCGTATCGATCCAGACTTTGAGCCCGTGGTCCTGGATGTGCCGGTATAGGTCGATGTACGACACGCCGGGCTCGACGAGGGCAAAGTGGCGCTTGTCGTCGACCTCGAGAATGCGGTTCATGCGCTTCAGGTCGACAGTGACGCTGCCGCGCACGTTAGGCGCCGGACCGCCGTACGCAAAGTTTTTGCCGGTCGAAATCGCGTACAGCGGGATCTTATGCTGGTTCGCGACGCGCACGATCGCCTGCACCTGCTCGACGCGGTCGGGGCCGACCGCCGCCGACGGAATCGGATCGTTGGGCTCGTCTTTCAGATACGAGAAGTGATCGCGATACGCGTGCAGATCCTCATCGCTCGTGAACACCCACTCGGAGCCGACGATGTCTTGGAAGGCCTGAATCGCGGCTTCGAAATGCTCGGCGGCGACGCCGGGCGGTAAGATGGCCATGTTTGCTCCCCCTGGTCCCCGCCAACTGGCGTCGCCCTTACACCGCTCTTGCCGCCGGCGAGCGCGGCGCGATGACCCATGAGCACAGCGGCTCCGCGGACCTGGACGGCCCGTCATGCGTGTCGATGCGCTCGACCGTCGCCGTCTCGCGGCTCGCCGCGTACTGCGTGATCGCCGCACCGAGCGACGGCCAGAACGGCCCGGACCGCCGCGCGATGTCGTCGAGCATCGCCTTCGGCCCGGCCAGCGTGTGCACGATGCGGCCGCTGGCAGCGGTGTGCAGGCCGCGGTACACGACGCGCATGCCGCGGTCAGCCGCGAGCGTCTCGAGCACGAATAATCCATGCGTGGTCGTGAGGCCTGCGAGCGTCATCGGCGCGCGCTTCCATTCGAGGTCGAGATCCTCGTACCAGAGCGCGGTGAGATCGCCTTCGACGCGCACGGCCGCGGCGGCCGCCGGTGCGACTTGCTGCGCGGCTTCCCGCGCCTCGGGGAAGCGGCCGTCGAAGACGAAGCGCGCGAAACGGTATGCCGCCCACGGCTCGGCCGAGGAAGACGCCGCGGCGGCCCACGCGGTGACGAGCGGCGAGCTCGCGGCTGACAACGCGAGACTGTACTGGATGAAATCTCTGCGACTCGCCACGATGACTCCCCCTGCTGATCCGGCGCTCAAGATACGGATGCTCAGGCGCGCGGCGGACGACTGTCAACCTTCACGGCGCCGTTACGGAAGCCCGGCGACCGGTCGCGGCCGCTGCGGTAAGCTGCCGCGACCGCTCGCCACGGAGAAAATAGGTGCCCGCTTCGCCGCTGTTCGATTCCGCCGTCACACTGCCGACATTGATGCGCGACCTGCAAGGGTTGCGAGATTCGATGCTGGCGCTCGAAACACAGTATGCGGCCGAGCTCAGCGCCATCGCCCCGCGATACCGAGCGAGCGCCAAGAATCTGCTTCACTACCTCGCGATGCGCCGACACGATCTGCGCGCGCTGCAGCCGCGGCTCGCGGCCGTGGGGCTGTCGTCGCTCGGCCGCGCGGAATCGCATGCGCTCGCGACCGTCGAGGTGATCCTCGACGTCATTCGCCGGTTGACCGGTGAGCCCGACGCGCCGCTGCAAACCGCCGCGCCGTGCGATATGCATTCCGGCGCCGAGCTGCTCGATGCGCATACCACCGAGCTCTTGGGTCCGGAGCCGCAAAGCCGAACCGTGCGCGTGATGGTGACGATGCCGAGCACGGCGGCGACCGATTACACGGTGGTGCGCAGCCTGGTCGAAGCCGGCATGGATTGCATGCGCATCAACTGCGCGCACGACACGCCGCAAGAGTGGCTGAAGATGATTCAGCACTTGCAACACGCGCGTGAAGCGTCCGGGCGTCATTGCGTGGTGCTGATGGACCTCGCGGGGCCGAAGCTCCGCACGGGCGATATCGAGCCGGGCCCTCGGGTGCAGAAGATTCGCCCGAAGCGCGATGCGCTGGGGGCGGTCACGGCTCCCGCGATCATATGGCTGACGCCGGCCGAGGAGCCGGCCTCGCCGCCGTCGTCGGCCGCCGCGGCGGTGCTGCAGGTCGACGCCGAGTGGTTGGCCGCCGTCGCGCTGAACGACGAAGTCACCTTTCGCGACGCGCGCGGCCGAAGGCGCAAGCTCGAGATCGTCGACGACGACCGCGGCGGCGTGTGGGCCGAGCTGCGCCGCACAGCCTACGTCACGAACGGCACGGTGCTCCGGCGACCGGCGACCGAAGGCGATGAGCCGGTCACGACGAGAATCGGCGGCATTGCCGCAGCTGAGGGCGTCATCCACGTGACCTCCGGCGATGTGCTGATCATCACGCGCGATCCGGCGCCGGGCCGCGGCGCATCGTTCGACTCCGCGGGCCAGCTGCTGAGCCCCGCACGCGTAAGCTGCACGTTGCCGCAGGTCTTTGCGGACGTGCATCCCGGCGAGCGCGTATCGCTCGATGACGGCCGCATCACCGGCGTGATCGAGTCCGCAACGCCGACCGAGATCCGGATGCGAGTGCGGCAGACGCCGCCGCGCGGCGGTCGTCTCCGGGCCGACAAAGGCATCAACCTGCCGGACAGCCCGCTGCGGTTCCCGGCGCTGACGGCAAAGGACAAGGAAGACCTCGACTTCGTCGTGGCGAATGCGGATGTCGTGGGGTTGTCCTTCGTCAACCGTGAGGCCGACGTGCTGGCGCTGATCGAGGAATTGCGCGCTCGCTCGGACCGGCCGCCCGGAATCGTCCTGAAGATTGAAACGGAGCGTGCGCTGGCGCGCTTGCCCGCGCTGCTGCTCGCCGCGATGCGGTATGACCGGGTGGGCGTGATGATCGCCCGCGGAGATCTTGCCGTCGAATGTGGCTATGAGCGGCTGGCCGAAGCGCAGGAGCAGATCCTGTGGATGTGCGAGGCGGCGCATTGTCCGGCCATCTGGGCGACTCAGGTGCTCGAGATGCTCGCCAAGGAAGGTACGCCGTCGCGCGCGGAGATTACCGACGCGGCAATGGGGCATCGCGCCGAGTGCGTGATGCTCAACAAGGGGCCGCACATCAACGAGGCCGTGACCGTGCTCGATGACATCCTGCGACGTATGGATGCTCATCAGTCGAAGAAGCGCGCGATGCTGCGCGCGCTGAGCTTGGCCGTCGACTTCAACGGCGTTGCCGCGGAGTCGGGCGACGGCCCGCTTGCCGAGCCGGGCCGTCGCCGCCGTTGAGAAAGCTTATTCGAAGGTGAACATATCCTCCGCGTCGGGCTTGCTCATCCCTTGCTCGAAATGCTTCTCCCAGATCGCGGCCCACGGGCGGCCGTACATATCCGGCATCTCGAATTCGATCACGGCTCCCGGCGCGAGCGGGGCGTTGTGCCCATCGACCGAGAAGATCGTCTGCACGCATTCGATGAACGTGTACGGCGTTTGGTCAGGGTCCGTAAAGTCGTTGATCTTGTGCAGGTTGCGGACGATGCGCACCGGCTCCGCCAAGGCCTCGGCGTCGTACAGAATGGTTTCGTGGTTGAGGCCGACGAAGCCACCGGCCTGGTCGCGGATCGGCGTATAGATCTCGATCGTCTGCAGCTGGTTCGAGTGCTCGAACATGGAGTGGGACTTCCAGCCCTGAACGTTGCTCGTCCATGTGATCAGCACGTCGCCGTCCCAGAAGCCGACGGTCTCCCCGTACCAGCGCGGCACCGCTTCGCCGAGACGCGGCACGCCGCCGATGGCGACGTCTTCCATGTTGAACTCACGCCCAACATGAATGTTCTGGACGAAATTACGCGCGACGCCGGTCGACACCTGCACCATGTCGGGCGTCGCAATGACGTAATGCTCGCGCACCGCTGCCGGGTACCAGCGCCGCATGAAGCCTTCGGGCCAGCAGAACGTCGACGGCCACAGCGCATTGCCGCGAACGTGGTGATAGGCCTCCTGCACCATCCGCTGCTGATACTCGGGGGTCAGCACGGACAGGATCGTCGGGATCTGGCTATGCCGGCCCCAGTACCAGTTCTCCTGAGGGCTGCCGCCGGCAACGCCGCCGGGGCGCTCATAGACGCCGTTCCATTCGGCGGCCGGAAAATCCTCGAACGAGTAGTCGTTCGGGCCGCCGCGCTCGGTCGTTTCCGCAAGCAGCGCCTCGTAATGCTCTTGCGCGGTATCGAAGCCGTATGGGCTCACGATCGCTTCGCGCGGATAGTCGAGATCGCAATGCCCCCACGGGCCATCGGCCGTGTCCTCCGACGTGTTCACGCCCGGAGGTGCGAGCACGCCGCGCTGCAGCTCCGTCGCCATCGGGCTGTTGCAGCGGAAATAGCGCGGATCGCTCCATAGCTCGGCGTCGGCGTAGAAATCGTCGCTCGTGAAGAGGTCGCGCGGCAGCGCCTCGTAGCCGTCAGGAGGCGTTTGTGAGCCATTGAGCTGCCGGTTTGGGTCGTTCCGCGGCTGCCCGGGCGCGCGGATCCAGTTCGGCCCGACGTCTTCGAGGTCGGCAACGCTCGCGGGCAGCGGCTGGCCGCGGCCAACGCTTTCAAAGCCAATATCCGGCATCTCCTGCGCGAACGCTGGCGCCGCCATCAGCGCCGCCGCCAGCGCCCACGACTTGATCGGTCCGTTTGTCATAGTCTCTCCTGCCTCGCAAGTTGAATCACCGGCTCGAGTCAGCGACTCTGCCGTGCTCGCGCTCGCCGAGGTTCTTGGTCGGTCCGAGCTCACGCCGGTTTATCCGTCATCGGTTACATTTTCAAGGGGAACATTATCCTTACGGCGTGGCGGGCGCTAGCTCGACTGGACGCTCGGGAGGCGGTCCGTCGCGCCGAGTGAGGAATGTATTGATGAAATACTGGGTGTACCTTTCTTTCGCGATCGTGTTCGAGGTGATCGGGACCTCCGCGCTCAAGGCGAGCGAAGGATTTACCCGAATCGTGCCCGCGTCGATTGTCGTTGTCGGCTACGGCGCCGCTTTCTATTTGTTGGCGCTGACGCTGCGCGCGATCCCGGTCGGCATTGCGTATGCCGTCTGGTCGGGCGTGGGCATCGTGCTCGTCTCGGCCGTCGCGTGGTTTCTTTACGGCCAGCGGCTCGACGCGGCGGCGTTGATTGGCATCGGCCTCATCATCGCGGGCGTGATCGTGCTGAACGGCTTCTCGAAGTCGGTGGTGCACTGAAGGGCGGTGGAGACCGCCGTTTACGACGCCAATCGGGCGACGTATATTGAATCAGGCTGGTGCCTGACTCACACAGTCAACAGCGCGTATCAAGTGGCCTTCCGCGTACGCTCAGTGCATACGTTTTGGCCACATGCTTGGCTATCGGCCGGTAGTGAGCAGGCGCCAGCTTCCCCACACGTCTTCCGGCATCTCCGGCGCCGATCGTCCAAGATCGTCGCCAACCCTCTGCGCGCGCCTATGGCCAGACCCCAGTCAAGCCTGTAGGGTGCTTGAGTAGGTAGGACAGCGTTCTCGCGCCGCGTGGGTCGAGCGGGAGAAACGGGGGGCGCCTTGATGTCGAAAAAAATCCTGGTTCGTGTCAATAGCGACGCCGACGTTACGAGCCCTGCAATCGCGAGGGCGGCCGGGCTTGCGCAGTCGGCAGGCAGCGGAATCGTGCTGGTCGGTGTCGTTTACGACCCGCACCTCGAAGGCTATCTCGGCCGCAGCGATGTCTATGAGTCGCTGCGGGAGCGGCTCCTCGCAGAACGGCAGGAACGTTTGCAAGCGCTGGCCGCCGAGCTGCAGGCGCGCGGTTTGCGCTGCGAGGCGAAGGCCCTGTGGTCGAATCCGGCTCATACGGCAGTCCTTCGCGAGGCCGCCGCGCCTGATATCGATCTGGTGGTCATGGAGCCGGCCGACGCTCGCGGGCTTGCGCAAGACGATTGGCGTTTGGTGTCTTTGTCTCCGACGCCGGTGCTGGTCGTCCGCGATCCGGCTGCACGGCCGTACTCCGTCGTCGTCGCCGCGATCGACCCCGCCCGCAGCTTCGACAAGCCGGAAGACCTCGACCACAGAATCCTGAACTTGGCGAAGCGCTTCCGCGACTTATCCGGCGGAGCGCTCGAGATCGTGCACTGTCTGCCGCCGTTTCGTACGTTTATCGCGGACGGTATTGCGGCGTTGGCCGAGGCCGAGAACGCGCTCAAGCTGCAACGGACGACGGAGCTTGCCGAGATGCTCGAGCATGCCGGCTTGCCGCAAGAGGCCGGGTCGCTGGTCGAGGGCTCGCCGGCAGACGTGCTGGCCGAGCACGCGAACCGCACGGCAGCGTTGGTCGTGCTCGGCACGGTGCAGCGCGGGCCGATCGCCCGGCTGCTGGTGGGCAGCACCGCAGAGCGCGTTCTTCGAGAGCAGGGCGGGGACGTCGCGGTGATCCGGCCATCGTTCACCGATGAGATCGCCGCCGGTGAGCAGGACGAGCCATCCATCCGGCATGTCGAGCTCGACCCGTCGGAGACGAGATAAGATCGCGGTCGCGGGGTGCATGCAGGGGAAAAGGAGCTCCGTCTGGCGCTGGTCTGCTTCGGCGGCGTATCTCTCGCCATCTACATGCATGGCGTCAGTAAGGAGATTCTCAAGCTCGTTCGCGCGTCGCGCGCGCTGCATGCGATAAGCGAGCGCACGGAGCGCGCGGGCGCGGAGCCGGAAGCTGCATTTCCCCTGGACGATTCCGAGTACGATACCGAGTCCGTCTACTTCGAACTGCTTCGCGACATCGGGCGACATGTCGAGCTGCGCGTCATCGTCGATGTGATCGCCGGCGCATCGGCCGGCGGAATCAACGGGGTCATGCTCGCACGGGCGCTTGCGCACGATCTGCCCGTAGGTCACTTGCGCGACGTATGGCTCGAATCCGGCGACGTCACGGAGCTTCTCGCCGAGGCGCGCCGCGCGCGCCGTTGGAGCAAGCCGTTCATGAGTCCGCTGGTGTGGGCGCTCGGCTTTAGCGACCACGCGGGCCGCATTCGCGACGGCGAGGTGATGCAGAAGCTTTCGCTGTTCGTACGCTCGCGCTGGTTCAAGCCGCCGCTCGACGGGCCGAAAATGAGCAAGGTCCTGTTTCGGGCCATCGACGACATGGGCGACCCGCCCGTCGCAGAGGGTTCGCTGCTGCCGGTCGGGCTCGGCCTGGATTTGTTCGTCACGGTCACCGATTTCTACGGCTATCAGCGGCTCGTCCAGATTCATGATCCGCCGTCGATCCGCGAGCGCGAGCATCGTCTCGTGCTGCACTTCAATTATCACCGTTTCCCCGGCGGTGAGATGCTAAGCCACTTTCTGCGCGACAACGTCGCCGCGCTGGCCTTCGCTGCGCGGGCGACCTCGGCCTATCCAGGCGCGTTTCCGCCGGCGCAGATCGGCGAGATCGATGCCGTGGTTGCCGCTTGCGGCGCCGCATGGCCGCGCCGCGCGGCATTCTTGGCTCGCACCTTTCGTGACTATTACCGGACGGGGCTCGATCCGCACGCGACATCGTTCATCGACGGCAGCGTTCTGAACAACAAGCCGTTCGCCGAGGCGCTCGAAGCGATCGGCACGCGCCCGGCATTTCGTCAGGTCGACCGCCGCGTCGTCTATATCGATCCCGATCCCGTGCAGCCGGCGCCGCCGCCGAGCGGTGCGGTGCCGGGCTTTATCATGACGCTCAAGGGGGCGTTGTCCGATCTGCCGCGCAACCAGCCGATCGCCGAGCAGCTCGAGTTCATCTCCGCGTTCAACGAGCGGGTCCGCAAGCGGCGAGCGATCGTGGACTCCGCTCGGCCTGAGATCGCTCGGCTCGTCAGCGAGGTGCCGGAGGCGCGCATGGAAGGCCCGCTGCGGGCGCCCGAGATTCGCGCGTGGCGCAAAGCCGCCAATGAGCACGCGGCGCTGAACGCGGGGTTCGCCTATCAGGGCTACGTGCGGCAGAAGCTCGACGGCGTGCAGGCGTTCGTCGGGCGCACACTCGCGTCGATTTGCGGGTTTCGCGAAGGCGCAGCGGAGACGCGAACCGTCGAAGCGATCATCAGCGCATGGGCGCGGCGTCGCGGCATTGTCTATCGTGACGATCCTGCGACCCGCAGCGCCGAGCGCGGCGTCTCAGGGTCCACCCCGGCGTGGATCGAATTCCTGCACGACTTCGATGTGGATTTTCGTCGGCGCCGGCTGGTCTTCTTGATTCAGGGGCAGAACCGTCTTTACGCCAAGCTCACCGCAGAAGGGCAAGATAAGGAACGACGGCAGATCGACAGCCTCAAGCGCATGTTCTATCAATCCCTCGATCGTCTGCGTAGATACGAAAAGCCGGATTTCTACTCACAAGTCGCATGCGACGAGCTACGCGCGCTGTTCGACGGGCAGCTCGAGGTGCCGACGAAGCATTCGCTCGACAGCTACGCCGAATCGTTCGCTGCGGCCCATGAGAGCACGATCACTCGTCTGGTCGACGAGCTGGCTGCGGCGATCGATCTCGCTGCCGCCACGGACGAGATCGACGTTCTGCTCGAGCAGATGGACGGCGCCACATGGTCGGCAAGCACACGCCGCGAGGTGCTGGTGAGCTATGTCGGCTTTCCGTTCTGGGACGTGTTGACCTTGACAGTGACGAGCTGGCGCGACCTCGGCGAGTTCGACGAGATCCGAGTCGATCGTATGAGTCCGCAGGACGCGCCGACGCTGGCCGGACTCGCGGATCCGCCGACCCTGAAAGGGACGGCCTTCATGCACTTCGGCGCATTCTTCTCGCGGGCGTTTCGTGAGAACGACTATTTGCTCGGCAGGCTGCATGCGATCGACCGGATCATCGACATCATTTGCGATTCCGCTGGTGCTGAGTGCACCGCCCAGCTCGATGTGCCGGCGCTCAAGCGGCGCGCGTTCGATCTGGTGCTGCAGGCCGAGGCGAGCCATCTTCCTCATGTCGCGCCATTGGTCGACCGTCTGCAGTCGGAGCTCGTCGACTCGCCGGCGACGACGAAGCAATAATGCGGCTATGTATCGTTTCACGGAGGTCTGAGATGAGAAAAGCGTCATTCACCCTGGCGGCGTCGCTGGTCGCGCTGACTGCGGTCCATGCCGAGCCGGCGGCAGCCCAGCAGCAAGCGGATGCCGCCGCGCCGCCGACCCTGTCGTTCATGTTCGAGGCGCGCGTCCTCGTCGGTCAGCCGCTCGATGTGGGGGAGGTCGTGCATGGCCGCCGGCGTATCGTCGAGATTCTGGAGGGCACGTTCGAAGGCCCGGATGTTCGCGGCCGTGTGCTTCCGGGCGGCGCGGACTGGCAGATGGTGCAGCCGGATGGCTTCTCCGAGCTCGATACCCGCTATGCGCTCGAGACGGAAGACGGCCACATCATCTATGTGCAGAATGCAGGTATCCGGCATGCGCCGCCCGAGGTGATGCAGCAGCTGAACGCCGGGCAAGCCGTGGACCCGGATCTGGTCTATTTCAGAACGATCGCGAAGTTCGAGACTGCAGCGCCGGAGCTGCAGTGGCTGGTTCGATCGGTAGTCGTCGGAGTCGGCGAGCGTTATCCCGAAGAGGTCGTGATCCGCTTCTTCAGGGTGGAATAGTGCTTGGTATCGGAGCGTGCCTCTGTTATCGTATGCCGGTTCGGGCACGCTTCGGTCCGTGCCTCGCTTCTCGCGGTTTCCCATCCGGTTAGCCTCGATATTTACACCTTCCTTGGGCCAAGCCTCGACCGAGGCCGGATAGATCCGGATGGCCGCCCGGAGTGTCTAGAACAACATGAGTTCCTTTGAGTCGCTCGGCCTTTCGGCCGAGCTCGTCCGTGCTGTCGTGGAGCAAGGCTATCGTGAGCCGACTCCGATCCAGCGCGAAGCCATCCCTTTGATTCTTGAGCAGCGCGACCTTTTGGCACGCGCACAAACCGGCACCGGCAAGACGGCCGGATTCACGCTGCCGCTGCTGCAACGGCTTGCTGCCGAGCAGCCTGCGGGCGGCAAGAGACGCGTCCGCGCATTGATCCTCACGCCGACGAGGGAGCTCGCGGCGCAGGTCGCGGCCAGCGTCGCCACCTATGGCGCGCATTTGCCGCTGCGCTCCACGGCGATATTCGGCGGCGTCAACATTCGTCCGCAGATCGCTACGCTGCAGAGAGGGGTCGACATCCTGATCGCTACGCCCGGGCGGCTCCTCGATCATGCGCAACAGCGCACGGTCGATCTGCGCACGGTCGAGATTTTAGTCCTCGACGAGGCGGACAGAATGCTCGACATGGGCTTCATCCATGCCATCCGGCAGGTATTGAAGCTGGTGCCGGAGCGGAAGCAGAGCTTGATGTTCTCGGCGACTTTCTCGCGCGACATCGAGCGCTTGGCGACGGGCCTGTTGCGCAACCCTGCCGAGGTTGCGGTGGCGGCGCAGAACGTCGCGGCAGAGAGCGTCGAGCACCGCATCCACCCGGTGGACGCCGGCCGCAAGCGCGCGCTGTTGTCGCATCTGATCTCGTCCGAGAACTGGGGGCAGGTGCTGGTATTCACGCGCACGAAGCACGGCGCGAATCGGCTCGTGAAGCAGCTTGGCGAGGACGGGCTGGTGGCCGCGGCCATCCACGGCAACAAGAGTCAGTCCGCCCGGACCAAGGCGCTCGCCGATTTCAAGGCGGGGCAGGTCCGCGTGCTGGTCGCGACCGATATTGCCGCGCGCGGGCTCGACATCGCGCAGCTGCCGCATGTGGTGAACTACGAATTGCCCAACGTGCCGGAGGATTACGTGCACCGTATCGGCCGGACGGGCCGGGCCGGCTACACCGGCCAAGCGATTTCGCTCGTATGCGGTGAAGAGAAGCCGCTGCTTGCCGGAATCGAGTCGCTGCTTCGCCAGCGGCTCCAGCAGGTCGTCGTGCGCGGTTTCGAGCCGCAAGCGCGAGCGGCTGCAGCTGCGCGCCCCGCGGCCGCCCGCCCCGCGGCGGCCCAACCGGCCGCACGCCACAATCCGCGTGCACCGGGGAGCCGCAAGCGGTTCGCCCGCGCGGCGAGCTAGAGGCACGGCCCCTATCTAGAGAGCGCGGCGTCGTCGGAGCTCGACGCGCCGCGGCGATAAGGGACATGAGCCGCATGCAGCGCAGCAAGCACACTTTACGCCGCTTCGGTCAGTGCCTGCCGCTGCTTGTGCTCACGGCGCTGTGCGGTTGTGCGAGCCTTTCCAGCCGGGACGCGCTGATCGTGAATGTCGCGGCGATCGAGCCGCTGCCGAGCGAGTCGATGGAGCTCAATCTCGCGATCCGGATCCGCGTGCAGAACCCCAACGATGCGCCGGTCTCGTATTCCGGTGCGGCCTTGTGGCTGGAGCTGAACGGGCGCCGGCTCGCGACCGGCGTTACCGACCAGATCGGCACCGTGCCGCGCTACGGCGAACGCGTTTTCACGGTTCCTGTAACCATCTCCGCTTTCGACATGGCCAGGCAGGTGCTCGGCTTTATCAATGCCGGCGACACCGGTGAGGTGAGTTACCGCGTTCGCGGCAAGCTCGAAGGCGGTATCTTCGGCACGCGGCGATTTCGCGACGAAGGGACCTTCGAGCTCGACCCGTCGGCCGCTGGCGGGCAGCCTCTGTAGCGGTCAGCGACGCAATGTGCGCAGGATGTCGTCGAGCGGATTGCCGTCTCCATCCATATCGAGCATCGAGGCCCAGCCGCCCGCTCCCTTCTGAGGGCCGCGGCGCCGGCGAAGAAGGCCGCCCAGCAACCCGCCGAGCCCGCCCGCGGTACGCGGCGCAGCCGTAGCCCCCCCTTGCTGCTTGGCGAGATAGCCGCCGATCATCATCGCAATGATCGGTAG
>CAZFJU010000098.1:0-14836 GCA_964518995.1 uncultured Gammaproteobacteria bacterium | reverse complement strand
GCAACCTGCCGAGCGATTTCGGCTTTCCGATCGAAGTGCATGCGCACGAGCCGGAAACGATTTACGTCGTGCCGATCAAGAGCGACTCGGAGCATTATCCGCCGGAAGGCAAGCTGCGGGTCTATCGCAGCCGCAGCGGCGGCAATGATTGGGAGCCGTTGACGAAAGGCTTGCCGCAGAAGGATTGCTACGTCAACGTGCTGCGCGATGCGATGGCCGCCGACACGCTCGATCCGTGCGGCATCTACTTCGGCACCACGGGCGGCCAGGTCTATGGGTCGGCCGACGGCGGTGACAGCTGGGAGCCGATCGTTCGGGATTTGCCGTCAGTGCTTTCGGTCGAGGTCCAAACGATCCGATGATCCGCGTCACCCTGCCGCAGCAGGGGCGCCCGCTCCCGGGCGTCCCGGGCGTGGGCCCCCCCGCCGGCCCCGGGCCGGTGACGCAGCGCTCGATTCTGGACGCGCTCGAGCAACGCTATCCGATGTTGCTCGGCACGATCCGTGACCATTCGACGAAGAAGCGCCGGCCGCTGGTGCGTTTCTTCGCGTGCGCGGAGGACATCACGCACGATTCTCCGGATGCGCCTTTGCCCGAGGCCATCCGGTCGGGACAAGAGCCATTCATGGTCATCGGCGCGATCGCAGGCGGATGAGCCCACGGCGGGCGGCGCGGAATACCACGACGCCGGCTGCGCCGCGCGGCCGCGGCCACCGCGTATAATGCGGCCAATCTCCGCATCCGGCCGGCATCGACGAACATGAGTGCTGATTTCCTGAGTGGGCTTTTGCTGGTCGGCGTCCTGCTGTTCGGCGCCGCGTATCTGATCAAGACGTTTTTCTGGGAATCGATCACGGGGCTGATGACGCAGACGCGCGCCGCGCCGTCTCCGCAGCCCAACGATCACCTCGTCGGCGCGGCCGGCCGCGTGGTGGACGACGGCGCGGCCAGCGGAACGCCGCGGGTACGCGTCGGAATGGAAACATGGCGCGCTCGCGTCGTCGATCCGACGTCGCCGCTCGCGATGGGCGCCGAAGTGGAGGTCAAAGCGATCGAGGGGCGCGTGCTGCAAGTCGCGCCGAAGACAGCCGCCGATTAGTTTCGCTCCACCTGCTCGAGCCCTACGTGCTGGACGAAGTGCCCGACCATGATGATGAACCCGGTGGCCCGCAGCACGCCATCGACGGCATAGTCAAAAACGTAGGTTCGCTCGATTCGGGGACCATTGCGAAAATCGAAGCGCGGGCGCAGCGCCGCAAGCGCCACCGTGCCATCGAGCAGCTGCAGCTCTCGCCGTTTGCACGTCTCGGCCGCCACCCGGTTGGCCGTTTCGCGCACACGTATGTTCTCGTACCAGATGCCGACCACGGCGGCGATCAGCATCAGCACGATCAGCGTGGAATAGTCGAGGGTCATGGTGCAAGTATACGGCCCAACCGTAGGTCGCACCCGTTGCGGCCCCGGCGCGCCGCGCCCACGCCATGCGCGGCGCGCCGGGGGGCGGCAGATCAGAAGCTGAGCTCGATGCCGGCGTAGGCTCTGCGCCCCAACACGTCGTAGAACCCGCCGTTTGTCGCGGTACCGCGCGTAAATCGGGTTGCGTTCGTGAATACCGGGTCCTTATCGAACAGGTTGTCGACGCCGAAGCGCACCCGCCAACTGTCGCGTAGCGCAAAGCCGGCCGAAACATCGAACATATCGTACGATGGCGTATCGACGATCGCGGTGTTCGGATTCGACACAATGGCGGAGGGTTGGATGCTCGGCAAATGCCGCCATCTGAGCGATACGTTCCAGTTGCCCTGCAAGTAGCCGACCGTCGTGAACGTTCGATAGTCGAACGAGCCCGAGTTGACGCCGGAGAGACCTGCGGGTCCGAACGTGCCCTTCCATTCCGTCCACGGAGCCGTCGGATTGAGCTTGGTTTTCATGCTGTCGAGATAACTTCCGAGGAAGCTCAACGACAGCCTGCCGCGGCCCAGATCGGTCCCCCAATCGAACTGCAGATCGATACCACTCGTCTCGACCGACGGGTTGTTCGAGTATGTCACGTCGACGGCCGCGATCTGGCCGTTGACCGGGTCGCGCAGAATTTGCTGGCATGCGGCCGCGAGCGGATCGTAGCTCGGGTTGAACGTGGGATCGTAGCATTCGCGGTAGACGGCTTCGCCGAGCTGCGCCGAGATGTAGTCCGTAATCCGTATCTCGTATGCATCGATCGACAGCGACGCCTGCTCGCCGATCCGCAGCACCGCACCAAACGTAATCGTCTCGCCGGTCTCCGAGTGCAGATTCGGGTTACCGGTGCGATTGCCGAGCGTGCTCGCACCCGGCACGTTACCCGGCGCGTAATACGCGGCCGCGCCCGTAACGCCCATCTGCGCCTCGCACATCGCGCGCACTTGCGCGGCGTTCGGATTGAGCGACGGGTTCGCACTCAGGCTGCCGCCGGTGATATTGCCGGGGTTGCACAGGTCGCCGAGCACGCTGCCGCCGGCGCCTACGACCTGCGTTCGCGCTTCGAACAGTTCGCCGATATTGGGCGCACGATTGGCGACATTGCGCCCGCCGCGAAACCGCACGCGGTCGTTCACCCGCCAATCGAATAGCACCTTATAGGTTTCGACCGAGTCACTTGGATCGTTGTCCGAATACCGATAGCCGAGCTCGAAAGACAGCTCGTCCGCGAATCGCTTGCCGGCAATCGCCGGCACGAGCAACTCGCCGTAAACTTCGGACACCGACGTTTCGCCTTGGGAGTTGCCGCCCGGAAAGATGCCGACGGCGCCGTCGAGAAACGACGTCTGGCTCGCGAGCGGATCGGAAATGTAGAAGTACGCGTTCTCGCGATAGGATGCGCCCGCCGCGAAACGCAGCTCGCCCGCCGGCAAGTCGGCCAGGCGACCCTGCAGGTTGAACTCGGCGATGGTCTGCTCCATCTCGGCCGTGCTCTGCAGATCCGCGACGATCGCGTCTACGCAGTCTTGAGACGGCGTGAAGCTCTCGGCAATCGGCAACCCGGTCTCGCATCGCATGGTGCCGCCGGCGATACGCGCCGCGCTGAACGGATTACCCTGGTAGAACGCTCCGCGACCGTAATTCGGCAGATTGACCAGAAAGCGGTAGCGCTCGATCGCGATGACGCCCCCGAAGATCGTTGAAACGTCCGTCGCACCATGCGCGACATACGCCTCCCACGTCCAGTTTAGATCCGGCATGCGGCCCTCGATCCCGGCCAGAAACTGGTATGTCTGCACATCGTTCAGCGTCGTGCGCTTGCCGGCATACGTCGTGAAGCTCGACATCGACCACGGCGCATTCGGATCGGGACGGCTGTCGAGCAGCTGAGAAAGCTCGGGCGGCGTCGGCCACACCTCGGAGCTCGAGCAGCCGCCCACCGGCGCGCACTCGAGCCCATACAGCCCGCCCGGCAAATACGCCGGCAGCGTATTGCCTGCCGCATCGACGGACGGCGCGTAGATCGCGGTGCCATGCGGCACATAGGCGCCCCAGAACGCTCCGAGGTAGTTATCCCCGAGCTGCGTGTCGGTCTTGTCCTCGCTGAAATTGACCTGCAGGAACGCCGTCAGGTTATCCGTCAGACCCACGCGGCCGCTGCCGAAGAGCGCGACGCGCTCCAACGGAATCTGCATCATGCCGGTCGTATCGATCTCGACGAGCTGCCCGTGCGGGGAATTCGCCGGCCGCGGCTGCTCGTTGTCGACCCGAATCTTGCGCAGCATGACATCGGACTGCATGGGGCCATCGAAGCGGCATGCGCCGTCTGCGGAAAACTTCCAAAGTGTGCCTTGGCCGGCGGGGTCCGAGGGCTCGAGATTCGTCAAGAATTGCTGCCCGGGCGCGACGCTGATGTTGCCGGTGCGGCAGTCGTCGAAAAGCATATTGGCGAGTGCCGGGTCCGGTGAGTTGCCCGGCTCTACGATGTAGGCCGGCTCCGTCGGCGCGAAGAAGGATGCGCCGACAGACGGATCTTCCCAGATCGCACGCTGCCAGTCGCGGTCCCGCGACCGCACGCGGCCACGCGAGGAGTACTCGAAACCCATCAGCACGTTGCCGCGATCAGCCTCGAAGTTCGCGCCGTACACGCCCGCAACCCGCAGCTCCTCGCCGTCACCCTCGAGCGTCTGGCCGTAGCGAACGTCGAAGTCGGCGCCTTCGTAGTCCTTCTTCAGGATGAAATTCACGACGCCTGCCATTGCGTCTGCGCCGTACACCGAGGACGCGCCGCCCGTGATCGTCTCCACCCGCGCAATCGCGGCGGACGGGATCGAATTGATACTGACCGCGCCGAGCGCGTTGACCGGCATACCGCGCCGGCCGTCGATCAGTACGAGATTTCGGTTGGCGCCAAGTCCGCGCAAGCTCAACGTGCTCGCACCGGGCGTGTTCGTCGCGCTCGCCTGCACGTCCGTCGTCACGAACGGCGTCACCGCGGGCACGAATTGTGGAAGCTGATTCATGACGGTTTCGATGCCGATCGACATCGTCTCATCGAAGACCGATTCGTCGACGGTCAGAATCGGGCTATTGGCCTCGAAATCGCGCCGCACGATGCGCGATCCCGTAACCACGACCTCCTCCTGAGCCGACGTATCCTGCGCTCGCGCCGAAGGCGCCGCGAGCAGCGCCAGCATCGCGAGCGAAAGCGGCGCGAGTGACAGCTCGGCCGCGGTGACGGCCACACATACGCGTTTCATGATCCCTCCTCGGAATGACCGACTCGAAGCATTCGTTGACGTCTGATGACGATTTGGCGGCTTCGTCCCTGAAGGTCACGCATGCATGCGCACGCTCGACGCGCAGAAATCCGTTGCTAACGCCGGACTGCTTCCGGCGCTTCCGTGTGACGGTTATTCGTATCCCCCCGGCATCTATTCGGCGGCAGCGACCGGCTCTCGGCGCGCGCCGCGCAGTGTCCGACTCTCCGCGAGCAGATACCGCAGTATACGCCTTCAGTTATGGTCGGCCGCAAGACGACATCGGCCGCAAGGAAATCAAATGGATCATCTAAATCTCGGCGACGTTTCGAGCGTGCGTCTATTCACGGCGTGCGGCTGCCGTGCGCCTGCGCGGCAATCTGCCGGTCTTCTTCTTCTCTCAGCCGATTGAGCGTCTCCTCATCGACGATGCGACCGTCGAACATGTGAATTTTTCGCTCGGCGTAGTCTGCATAGCGCGGATCGTGCGTGACCATGCAGATCGTCGCACCTTCGTCGTGCAACTCCGCCAGCAGCGACATCACCGCCTGGCCGTTCTTCGAGTCGAGGTTGCCGGTCGGCTCGTCGGCCAACAGGATCGAAGGCCGTCCAACCAGTGCTCGCGCGACGGCGACGCGCTGCTGCTGGCCGCCCGATAGCTGCGACGGGTAATGTCCTAAGCGATGCGCCATGCGCACGCGCTCGAGCGCCTCGAGCACACGCTTCTTGCGTTCGGCCTTGTTGATTCCGCTTCGATAGGTGAGCGGCAGCTCGACGTTCTCGAAGACCGTGAGATCACCGATCAAATTGAAGGCCTGAAACACGAAGCCGATCTCGCGGTTCCGAATCTTCGCTCGCTGTGCGGGATCAAGCTCCTCGACCGGCGTGCCGTTCAGCCAGTAGCGGCCGCCGCTCGGCGTATCGAGCAGCCCGAGGATCGATAGCAACGTCGATTTCCCGCATCCGGACGGGCCCTCGATCGACGCGTAATCCCCTGCACGGATATCGAAGTGCACGCCGGAAAGCGCATGGGTCTCGATCTCGTCCGCATAAAAGACTTTCGACAGGTCCTCGAGCCGGATCAACGAGCCGACCGGCTTCGGGAGCGTTCGCTCGACGTCCCCCCGCTCCGCTGCTTGCGTCATCGTTCTTCTCTCCGTTTCTGCGCGCTGTGCACCGGTCTGGCTCAATTGAGGCGAATCCGCTCGTGATCGTCGTACGCGCTGGTATCCGAGAGCACGACCTGCTCGCCGGGAACGAGCCCTTGCACGATCTCGACTTTGTTCACGGACGTGCGGCCGATCTCGACCTGCACCTGCACGGCGTAGCGCCCGCCTTCGACCAGCTTGAAGAGCCGGATCGCCGACCTCGGCTGGCCGTATACCGGGCGGCCGGTATGCACCACATCGACGAGGCGCTCGATCTCGATCGTGCCGTCGACCGATAGATCGGGCCGCGCGCCGAGCGGCAGCTTGCCCAACAGCTCGACGTCGACCTGCACCGTGCCGTTACGCACAGCCGGATCGATCCGGATCACATGGCCGTCGACGATGCCGTTTCTCGTATCGACGTGCACCCGCTGGCCGGTTTGCACGTCGCGCGCCTGCGTCTCGGGGATCTGCAGCTCGGCCTGCAGATCGTCCGGCCGCGCGACCCGGGCGATGTTGGCGCCGAGCGCGATACGCTGCCCCTCCTCGACCTGAACTTCTTGCAGCACGCCGCCGATCCCCGCTCGCACCTGCAGCGACTCGACCTGCTCGAGACGCCGCTCGTACGCATTCTTCACGCGGTCGAAGCGAGCCCGCTGCGCGGCGAGCTGCGCTTCCATGGACGCGGCGAACTGAGCGAGCCGTTCGTGCTCGATGTTCAGGCGGATGCTCTGTTGCCGTGCCAGCAGCTCCGAACGCTGGTATTCGAGCGAGGACACCACACCGTCGGCGAGCAGCTGCTGATTGGCCTCCGCCTGGAGCCTGGCGCTCTCGTGCTCCGTTTGCGCGACGGCAATGGCCGAGCGTTGATCCAGCTCCTGGCTCTTCAGGCGCAGCTCCGTCTCGGCGAGCTCGGCGCGCGCAGCTTCAAGCTCATAACGCGCCTCTTCGGCTTGGCGCAGCAGATCGGGGTTCGACAACTCGACGAGCATCGTGTCCGCCTCGACCGTCGTGCCCGGCCGGACCATGATCCGCTCGACCCGGCCCTCCGTCTGTGCGGCGATCCAGCGGATCTCGCGCGGCACCAGCACACCGGGCCCGCGTACCTGGCGCAGCATCTCACCCTGCTCCACGGCCGCTATCCACAACGAGGCGCGGGCGACGGCCGGCACGGCCGGCTCGAGGCGGCTGACGGCGATGGTGACCGTCGCCAGCAACAGCGCGCTGCCGCCGACGACGAACGCCTGCCGAATTCGCTTTTGTCTTTTCCGGTCGGGCCTTGGGATATCCATGCCGCACTCGTCGCAACGAATGTGCCAGGCCGCTCGGCGCCGTTAAGACTTTGTAATCTAATGGGGTGCGTGATCTAGCACGCACGGCGCGAGCCAATGTCGTCCCGCCCTCGCACGCCGTCGTCCCGACTCCGGGACGCCATCGAAGCTAAACGGACGCGACGCCGCCCGCCTCCATCGCCACGACAATGCAGCAGATCGCCCAGAACAACGGGTACTCCGCGCCGCCGAAGTTCCACATCCACTTGCCGTCGGAAAAGCGCCAGCTCGCCCACGCCGCGACCAGCAGGAATAGCGACGCGAGCAACCCGGCCCAGACGGTGAAGACATCGAGCAGAAGCCCGAGAGTGACGAGGATCTCGACCGCGAAGGCTGCATACAGCCATGCGGCGGGCGGGTTGAGCCCGACCTTCGCCATGAAGCCCATGACGAAGGTTTGGTTCCGAAACTTGACGAACAAGTGCGGAATGAAAAACGCGCCGCACAGAATGCGCAGGACGTTGTAGCCGTTGGTGAGATCGAAGCTTTCGCCCATGGTTTTCGCAGCACTCGCCGAGATCGCAGCCTCCGTCGTCCCGCCCGCGCCCAGTCAAAGGCCCCGCGGCGACCGCTCGCCGCGAGACCTCGGCTATGCCAACCCTGCTAGTCGATAGCGAAGCAATAGAACATGCCGGCCCCGCCCGTCGCCGCGAGGCTTTCCATCGAGCAGCCCTGCGACGGATGAATCGCGTTCCACGAGTTCAAACCCGGCTCGCGGCCGATCCGATCGGCATGGCCCAGCATGGCCTGCGCGTCGTTCGTGCCGACGGTCCAATCGTTGCAGGTGAGCTCGTGCGCGCTGCCATCCTCGTTCGTGCCGGTCAGGATGTCATGCTCGAGCGGCTGTGCGGCCGGTGCGGGCGGATCCCCAACGAGGTAGTTCGGCGCTGCACCATTCTCGTTCAGTGCCGTCTCGCCATCGATATTGTTATCCCCATGCAGCTGCTCGACGTTCTCGGCGATCAGATCGCCATTCGCGTTGTACCAGGGGCCGCTGCCGATCCGGTCGCGAGCATCCTCATTGCTCGTGCTGAGATACGCGCGCCACGTCTTATCGCCGGCCCCCGCTGCTTCGGCCAAGCTCTGGCAATGGGCGTCGGCGCCTTCAATGCCGCCGAGATCGCCGCCGTTACCGGGGTTGCTGCTCGTAACGAAGAAGCTCATGGCCTCCCCGGACTCCTGCGCCAGCGCCGTAAACCCGCCGAACGTCGCCGCCACCGCAAAGATGCCGGCGACCAGTCGTGCCTGACTCATTGTTGTTCCCCTCGTTCTTATTGCATTGGTCTTGGAGATGGTCCGACGCTCCGCGGGCGCTCATCGATAGGGTCAGCCGATAGCCCGGAGCCTCGAGAAACACACCCTATATAAAGGAAGCTCCGTAGGTCAAACGCCGCCGATCGACACACTGTCGCCGTTCGCCGACGCCTTCATCGCGAGCACACGGCGCGGCTCCGCCTGATGCGTCGGAAATCGCGTACACTCGCACCGACTGGCCGGACTGCTCATCCGCCGGCTTTGCAGACGAAAGGATCACTCATGAAAATAACATCATCGACTCATACGCCTGCGCTCCAAACGCCGGCAAAGCGCATCATGGCAGCGCTCGGCGTCTCTGCCGCGCTGGCGCTCGTCACGCTGGCGGAGGCTCAGCCGCCGGGCCCGCCGGGGCATCAGTTCAATGTGGTCACGGTAGCGGAAGGCTTCCGTAATCCGTGGAGCCTCGCGTGGCTGCCGGATGGCGCCATGCTCGTCACCGAGCGCGGCGGTAACCTGCGCATCGTTCGCGACGGCGAGATCTCCGAGCCTGTCGAGGGCGTGCCCGCCGTGCGCGCGTTCAGCCAAGGCGGCTTGCACGATGTCGTGCTGCACCCCGAGTTCGAATCGAATCAGCTGGTCTATTTGTCCTATGCGAAGGCCGGCGAGGGCCAGCTCGGCACCACCGCCATATCGCGCGCCCGCCTCGTTGAAGACCGGCTCGAGGACGTCGAGGAACTCTTCGTCGCCGAAGCGTGGAACGACCGCGCGGGGCACTTCGGCGGCCGCATGGCGTTCGACGCCGAAGGTTATCTGTTCCTTAGCGTCGGCGACCGTATGGAAGGCTTCGTGGACGGCGGCTTTATGCCGAACGTCGAAGACCATCCCGCTCAAGACCTTGGCAGCCACATGGGCAAGATCCTGCGTCTCAATGACGACGGCAGCGTGCCCGACGACAACCCGTTCGTCGGCCAGGAAGGTGCGCTTCCGGAGATTTGGAGCTACGGCCACCGCAATCCGCAAGGCCTCGCGTTTCACCCGGAAACCGGCGTGCTGTTCGCGAACGAGCACGGCCCGCAAGGCGGCGACGAGCTGAACGTCATCCGACCGGGCGTGAACTATGGCTGGCCGGTGATCGGCTACGGCGTCAACTACACGACCGGAGAGAAACTGCACCGCGCCCGCGAGATGGAGGGGATGGAGCAGCCGATTGCATTCTGGGTGCCGTCGATCGGCATCTCCGGCCTCACATTCTACGAAGGCGATCAGTTCCCGAACTGGACCGGCAATGCGTTCGTCGGCGGCATGTCGGGTAACTACCAGCGCATCGTACGGCTCTCGCTGAACGGCGAGACGGTTGCGGGCCGGGAACCGCTTCTGGTCGGTGAATACCGCGTACGCGATGTCCGCACCGGGCCAGACGGCTTCCTGTATATCGCCGTGGACAACCAGTACGGTCAACCGAGCGACATCGTCCGCCTCGAGCCGGCCGACGACTGAGCTGGCAGCTGGATCGACTCAACTGATCGGCGGCCCTCTGCGGAGGGCCGCACCTCCTTCCTTCTCTGAGCGCCGATGAGCACGTCCGAGCCGATGCGCGCATCGGTGCTTGCCCCTTTCCGCTATCCCATCTTTCGCGCCGTCTGGCTTGCGAACCTCGTCTCGCAGTTCGGCAGCCTGATTCAGGCCGTCGGCGCGGCATGGCTGATGCTGTCGATCGCCGGCACGTCGGAGATGGTGACCCTCGTGCAGACGTCAACGACGCTGCCGGTGGTGTTGTTCGCGCTGATCGCGGGCGCCCTGGCCGACAACTTCGATCGCCGGCGCATGATGCTGGCCGCGCAAGTGTTCATGTTGCTGGTGTCGATCGCCCTAGCCGTCAGCGCCTATCTCGGCGTCATCACGCCATGGATGCTGCTGGGCCTGACATTCCTGATCGGCTCGGGCCAGGCGTTCAATGCGCCGGCGTGGCAGTCCTCGGTCGGCATGATGGTACCGCGCGAAGTGCTGCCGGGCGCTGTCACGATGAACAGCATGGGCTTCAACCTCGCAAGAAGTGTCGGCCCGGCGATCGGCGGCTTCATCGTCGCGGCGTTCGGTGCGGCCGTGGCATTTGCGATCAACGCTTTGGCCTACGTCGGCATCATCGGTGTGCTGGCCCGCTGGCGCCCCGCGAGCGAGCGGCGCCTATTGCCGCCGGAGCGGCTCGGCACCGCCATTCAGGCCGGGCTGCGCTATGTCGCAATGTCGCCGAACATCAGCGCGACGCTATTGCGCGGCTTCGTCTTCGGTCTCGGCGCCAGCGCGATGACGGCGTTGATGCCGCTGGTCGCGCGCGACCTCATCGGCGGCGGCCCGGTCACCTACGGCGTGCTGCTCGGCGGATTCGGCGTCGGTGCCGTGGGCGGCGCTCTGTCTTCGCAGCGCCTGCGCTCATCGCTGCGCAACGAGTCGATCGTGCAGCTCTCCCTGCTCGCATTCGGCGTAGCCGCTTTGGTGACCGGGTTCAGCCGCTGGCTGCTGTTGACGATACCGGCGATGATGGCGTGCGGCGCCGCGTGGGTCCTTGCACTGTCGACGTTCAATGCGACCGTGCAAACCTCCGCGCCGCGCTGGGTCGTCGGCCGAGCGCTGTCGCAGTATCAAATGGTCACGTTTGGCGGCATCGCGCTCGGTAGCTGGATCTGGGGGCTGACCGCCGAGCGCTTCGGCCTATCCATGGCGCTCATGGCCTCGGCAGTCGTGATGCTGGTCGGCATCGCGATGGGCCGCCGCTTTGCCGTGCAGCAGACGGAAACGCTTAATCTCGACCCGCTGGCCGCGTGGCAAGAGCCTGCCGTCGCGCTCGAAATCCAGTCCCGCAGCGGCCCGATCGTGGTCTCGGTCGAATTCCGCATTCGCGAACAGGACGTGCTCGAGTTTCTTCGACTGATGGCCGAGCGCCGCCGCATCAGACGACGCGACGGCGCGCAGCGCTGGGCGCTGCTGCGCGATCTCGCCGACCCGGAGATCTGGATCGAGCGATTCCAGGCACCAACGTGGCTCGAGTATGTGCGCACCAACCACCGTGCGACCCAGCACGACGCCTTCGTCGGCCGGCGGATTCATGAGCTGCACGTCGGCCCGGAGCCGCCCCGGGTCCGGCGAACCATCGAACGGCAGACGAGCGCACTGCCGGGCGCAGGGCGTGTCCGCGAGCCGTACGTGCCGCTGACCGGCCCGCACGAGATCCCTTGATCACCGCCGCCGCGAGGCAGACTATTAGCCACTATGCGAGGCAAAAGACCCGAAGAGCTTGGCGTGCGTAGCGGCCGGCTCTTGCCCTGCAAGAGCACGCCGAACTGCGTGTCGTCGCACGCCGATCCGTCCGACGCGGTCCACTATATCGAGCCGCTTAGAGCGACGATGGAACAGGTGCATGCGGCGTTGCGGCGCACGCCGCGCGTGCGCATCGTCACGGTGGAGGCCGACTATCTCCGCGCGGAGTTTCGCACGCGTCTGATGCGCTTCGTCGACGATGTCGAGTTCTATTTCGACGGCAACGTCATGCACGTCCGCTCGAGCTCGCGCCTCGGTCGATACGACTTCGGCACGAACCGGCGCCGTATCGAATCGCTGCGCCGCTCGATCGACGCGCCCCGCTGATCCGCTGCGGGCGGCCGCTCAACGAAAGAGCAAATCCATCTGGCGCGCGTCGCCGATCGCCCGCTCGAAATCGAGGCCAAGCGCTTCGAGCACCGGCTCCGCGACCGGCCGCACCTGCTTCTGCACATAGTGCTCGCGATCGAGCGGATGGCGAACATCCTCTGCAGGCTCGGGGCCCGCCGCCGTCATCACGTAGCTGATGAGGGCGCCTCGTCGCGCCGTCTCGGTCGCCTTGCGAGCGGCCGCGACGTGCGGCGGCGTGGTGCGCGTGTATTCGTCGGCGCGCTTGCGCAGCTGCTTCCGATACACCAGCGCAGCGTCGAGCGCACCGCTGCGCACCCGCGCGACGACATCCCGCAGATAGGCGTCCACCGGCTCGTCGGCGAACAGGCGCCGATAGAGCTCGCGCTGCACGTCGCGCGCGAGCGTCGTCCAATCGCGCCGCACGACCTCCATGCCGACGAACTCGACCGTGCCCGCGCCGTGCAGCAAGCCGGCATACCGCTTGCTCGCACCGCGAGCGCTGTGCCGCGCATGGGGCAGAAACAGCTTCGCATAGAGCTTCTCGAACCGGAGCTCGAGCCGGCTTGTCACACGCCATTGCGCCGCGATATGGCGCGCGAGGTCGTCGCTGAGCGCTCCGGCCAGCGCACGTCCTTGCGCGACGGCGGCATCGGGCTCGGTCGCGCCGGAAAGCACGAACACGCTGTCCGTATCGCCGTAGAGCACGGCATAGCCTTTAGCTTCGAACCAGCCCTTGGACCAGAGCAGCAGCTCGCGGCCCATGCCGGTGATCGCGTTCGCAAGCGACGGATTCGAGAATCGGCACGCGGGCGTGCCGAGCACACCGTAGAACGAATTCATCAAGATCTTGATCGCGTTCGCCGCGACCGCATTGCCGTCGCGCCGCGCGGCGTCGCGGCGCGGAAAGAGCTCGTCCAACATCCGCGGCAGGATTGCGGGCTCGCGGCGAAAGGATGCCGCAGGCGTCTCGATCAGATCGTCGTCGAGGGCGGGGTCCGGGACGAACGACAGCGGGTCGATGTTGAAGGTGCGCATGATGCTCGGATACAGGCTTTTGAAATCGAGCACCCAGACATTCTCGTGCAGCCCGGTCGTCGGCTCGAGCACGTGGCCGCCCTGCTGCGCCGCGTGCACGCGCGAATCGCTCGATCGCACCGTCGGCGCGACCACGCCGCGCCGCTCCAGCTCACTGAGGTAGAGAAAGTCGAACGATGCAATGCTTGCCGCGACGCGATCCGGCGTCATACCGGTCAGGCGGCTGCGCTCCACGGCGAGCTCCACGAGCCGCAGCCGCGCTACGATATCGTACGCGAGCCGGGCGTCCGTGCGCGCATAGAGCGCGAACGCGTCGAGATCGTGCGCATAGTTGTGCATGATCTCGGCGACGCGGCCGTGCACGTCGCCGTGCACGGCCTTGCCTTCGCCGAGGACCTCTCGGGCCACGGCGTCCAGCGAGTAATCCTCCATCCGCACGAACGCGCCTCGCAGCAGATCGATCCCGTCGAGCGCAAGGCGCCCCGGTATCGTGGCCTGACCGCTGCCGAAATAGCCCTCCGCCTTGCGCACGCGGATCGGGCCGGTCTCGCGTCCGAGAGAGAGCGGGTGACGCAACCGCCCGGCGATTCGCTGCAGGACCGTGAGATCGAAGTCGATCGTATTCCAGCCGGTCAGCACATCGGGATCGAACCCGGCGACCCGCGCGCAGAACGCGTCGAGCGCCTCGCGCTCGTCGGCGCAACGCGTGGCGTGCGCAGGCATCGGGCGCCCGGCGGGGTCGACGATCAATACCTCATCGAGCGCGCCGCCTTTGGCATAGAGCGAGATGGCCAGCAACTCAGTGCCGCGCGGGTCCGTCTCGATGTCGAAGGCGAGCACGCGCGGCTCGAGCGCAACATCGGCCGGCGTCACTGACGGGTTATCGAATACCCACGTGACGCCGTCGCCGCGGGCACCGTGCCCCTCGATCTCGCAACCGCCCTTGATCCCCCGCTCGATCAAGTACCGGATCGCAAAGCGCACATCGGCCTCGAACGTTTCGATGCCGGCCTCCTGCAGGCGCTGGCGCAGCGGAAGCACATCGGCCGGCACCTTCAGCTCGATGCGTGAAACGGGCTCGCCGCCAAAGGTCTCGCGCTCGACGCGCTGCGGATCCGGTGCGCCGAGCTGCCGAGCGCGCGCAGCGTCGGCGGCGCGCACGTAAAAGGAGGGCCGCGAGCGGTCGTCCCGCACCAGGAAGGAGCCGCCGTCCGGCAGCGCCCCATAAAGATGGATCACGGGCACCGGACCCTGCTCGCCGTCCCGGCGGAGCCGGTAAGTCGCTTGCAGGATGAAACCGCGCTGCTTCATCGGCCCATTATGCGCGAGCGCACCAATGGGGGCGGGCAGCTCGCGGCTATTCCGCCACGGCCGCGGGCCGCTCCTTGAACGGCACGCCGAGGACATCGTGGATGAAGTAGCGCGCGACGGGCACCCCGAGCAGCATGCCCCACAGGCCGAAGATGTGATAGCCGACGTACAGGATGATCAGCGTCAACACCGGGTTTAGCCGCAGATGGCGGCCATAAATCATCGGGTTCAGCAAATACGCTTCGAACGCGTGGATCACGATGACCATGGCGATGGCCGCCAGCGACAGCATCGGGCCGCCCGCGTTCAACGCGACGAGCACGATCGGGGTCGTCGAGAGGAACACGCCGAGCACCGGGATGAAGCTGCA
>CAZFJU010000097.1:0-15106 GCA_964518995.1 uncultured Gammaproteobacteria bacterium | reverse complement strand
CGCGGCGTGCAGACGATCGGCTCGCCGCGAGTATTGAATGACGTATTCACGAGCACCGGGACGCCGGTGCGCCGCTCGAATGCAGTAAGGAGATCGTAGTAGAGCGGGTGCTGCTCGCGGTTTACCGTCTGCACTCGGGCGGTGCCGTCGACATGCCGAACCGCCGGGATCCGATCGGCTTTATCCGCGGCGACATCGAACACGAACAGCATGAACGGCGACCGCCGCCCGGCGACGAACCATTGCCCCGCGCGCTCCTCGAGCACGGCAGGCGCGACGGGCCGAAAGTCTTCGCGGTCCTTGATGTCGTTCAGACGCTCCTGCATCTCGGGGCGGATCGGCGCAGCGAGTATCGAGCGCGAGCCGAGGGCCCGCGGTCCGAATTCCATGCGGCCCTGAAACCAGCCGATGATCTTATCCTCGGCAAGCAGCTTCGCGGTCTCATCCGCGATATCGTGCATACGGCGCGCGCGCAGCTTGCCGCGGCCGAGGAACGCCTCGATGTCGTCGTCGGAGAACTCGGGGCCGAGATAGACATGCTCCATACGGTAATCGCGCCTGCCGCGGTGCTGCCAGTCGATCCACAACGCGGCGCCGAGCGCCGTGCCGGCGTCGCCGGCCGCCGGCTGCACCCACACGTCGCGAAATAGCTTCGCGTCGCGCAGTTTGCCGTTCATCACGCAATTCAACGCCACGCCGCCGGCCATGCACAGGTTATCGCTGCGGGTCTCGTCCGCCAGCCAGGACGCGAGCTCGAGCACCGTTTCCTCGAGCACATGCTGCAGCGAATGCGCAATGTCGAAGTGTCGCGGCTCCATCGCAGCGCGGGGCGGGCGCGCCGGGCCGAAACGCTCGGTGAGGCGCAGCGGCCCGATCCGGTACGTGCCGTCGTCGCCGGTTTGCACGATGTCCCTGAACTCGTCCACATAGTGCGGCTTGCCGTACGACGCGAGCGCCATCACCTTGTATTCGTCGGACGAGCGGAGAAAGCCGAGATAGTCTGTGACCTCCTCGTAGAGCAGACCCAAAGAGTGCGGCAGCTGCACTTGGCCGAGGCGACGGTAATCATCGTTAGCGAAGTGACCGTAGCTCGTCGATGCACGTTCACCGCGCCCGTCGAGCGTCATCACCGCACAGTCGTCGAACGGCGCTGCGAGAAAGGCGCTCGCCTCGTGGCTCAAGTGGTGCTCGACGAAATGCCATCGCCAATGGCGCCGCGACTTCGCGCTGCCGAAACGCGCGCGGAGTCGATGCGGGACGCCATCGACGAGCTGCCGCTCGGCATTGACGATATAGGACAGAAACAGCGGCTCCCACGGCGCAAGACCGGGCCGCGCACCGGCGCTCGGCTCGAGCGGCAGCGAGATCGTCGCGCCTCGAGCATCCAGCAGCAGGTAAGGATCATATGCGTAGGCGATATGGTCGACGTCAGCGAGCTCGATGCCCGCCTCGGCGAGACAATAATCGATGGCATGGTACGGCAGCTCCCATGCGGTGAACGGCACCGGGCGCTTGCCGTGCTTGATACGCGTGAATCGCTCGTCTTCCGCAGCGGCGATCGGCTGGCCATCTTGGACGAGACACGCAGCGGTGTCGTGGTATGCAGCATTGATACCTAGCGTCAACATCTTTAACGGTCCCGTTCCGAAGCGGCTGGACGGCGTTGCTGGACAGCGCTGCCCGTGGCCATGACAGCCTATGGCGTGAGAAGTGCAAGCGGCATGCCACGGCGCGCCGTATCGGTATTCGCTGCACACCGGACGCCCGCCCATCGACCGAGGGCATGCTAAGGTTGGCCGCGACACTTCCGGGAGCTCGAATGAAAACAATACAGTCAGCGCGGCGACTGGCCGCGGTCGCCGTTCTATTCTGGTTTTCCGCATCGGTGAGCGGGCAAGACGATCGCGAGAGCAGCTCGTCATCGGCGTCTCAGGCCGACGGCATCACTGCTGCGCGCCCCGCGGCGGAGGGGGACGCCGATGCGCTCCGGCAGCGGGTCGACGCGCTCGAGCGCGAGGTCTCTGCCACGGAAGCCATCCGCGCCGTGAAGCGCCTGCAGCACGCCTACGCGCACTATGCCGAAGCGGGGCTGTGGGAAGACCTCGCGGATCTCTTCGCCGACGATGCCGCCGCGAGGCTGCCGTCCGGCGTCTATACCGGCAAGGCAGCGATTCGCACGGCTGTGCTCGACGAGGTCGGGCGCGGCGAGCTCGGGCTCGAGCCGGGCCGGATCAATACGGAGCTGATGTTGTCGCCGGTAGTCACGCTCGACTCCGGCCGTACGCGGGCGCGCGGGCGCTGGCATCGGCTGGCACTGACCGGCGCCTACGGTGACGAAGCGACATGGTCGGGCGGCATTCTCGAGAACGAGTATGTGCTCGAGGGCGGCGTATGGAAGATTGGCGCCGTCGACTATTACGCCCAATACGAAGGCGCTTACGAAACCGGCTGGCGAAACATCAACGAGGAGACGCAAGCGGATGTCGCGCCGGTGCCGTTCCACTACGACGTCGAGAGGGCCGGGACGCCGGTGCCGCCGCTCGCAGATGCCCGCCCGGCCGAGACTGAAGACACCGCGCGCAGTGCATCCGCGGCCGCGCGGGACGCTGCAAGCACGCTCGCGGCGTTCACGGCGGTGGCGCAGCGATTCGCTGCGATCGAGCGCCGCATCGAGGACTTGAACGATGCCGCGCTCGTGCGCAATGTGCAGCATGCCTACGGTTACTACGTCGACCGTAAGATGTGGGACGACGTCGCCGATCTGTTCGCGGACGAGGCGACGCTCGAGCCCGGCATGCGCGGCGTTTACGTCGGCAAGGCGAGCATCCGCGCGGCCCTCGAGCAGCTCGGCGCCGCCGATCTCGATTACGGCGAGCTCAACGATCACCTGCAGCTGCAAACCATCATCACGATCGCGCCGCAAGGCGGCACCGCGTATGCGCGCGGCGTGGAGCTTACGATGACGGGCGAGCATGGTGTCGGCGGAGAGCTCGGCGTCAACGTCTTCGAGAACACGTTCATCAAGGACGATGGAACCTGGAAGATGGCTTCGATGCGCATCTATCCCCGCATGCGCACGGACTACGCCGAAGGGTGGGCCAAAGTGGCCTTACCGCCGAGCGGACCGAGCGATACGTTCGCGCCGGACCGCCCGTCCACGCACGCGATTGCGGCCTACCCGGAGGCCGGTATCGTCCCGTTCCATTTCCGCCATCCCGTCACCGGGGCTGCGCCCCGCGTTCCGGACGCATCCACGCTCTCCACTATGCCGGTGGACGCGGCGGCGTCAGCCGCGCCGCCGGCCTCGCCGGCCGATCTCGCGGAGCGGCTCGACGAGGCGGAGCGCCGGCTTGCGGTTGCTCGTGCCTACGACGGTGCCGAGAACGTCTCGAACGCATACGGCTATTACATCGACGAGTTCCTATGGCATGACATGGCCGACGTCTTCTCCATCGACGGCTGGAAAGAGCTTTCGTACGTCGGCACCTACGTTGGGCGCGAGCGGATTCGCGAATCGGTCATCCGCCGCTACAACTCTGTCGGTCGGCGTGCGAATTCGCTGGTTATCCATCAGAAGACGCAGCCCGTGATCCACGTCGAGCCGGATGGCCAACGCGCGCAAATTCGTACCCGCTTGTTTCAGATGAATAGCTCGTTTGCGAACCCCGGCTCGTGGCTGGCGGGCATCTACGAGAATGGCATCGTGCTCGAGAACGGGGTCTGGAAGATCTCGGCGATGGACCTCGACTACACGTGGACGGCCGGCTATGGCGACGGCTGGGCCGGCGTCGAGGCGGGCACGCCGCGGCAATCCGCGCCGACCAGCGGCGGCCTGGCCGCGGAGTTCCCGCCGGACCGGCCGCTCACCGGGGTCGCGTTTGCGCCGTATCCGGACGTCGCGGAAATGCGCTTCCACTACGCTCATCCAGTCACTGGGAGGTAACACGAGCGCGATTGGAACGTTCCCGACGAACGGAGGCCTAATGTCAGTCCAGCTTCAGGGCTGCCGAAGATTGCCCTTACTTCGACCAACCGATGAGTTATTTGCAACGCGTACAAAAGGCCTCCGATACGCACTTCGTTCTGCCGCGCACGGGCGCAATGCGTTCCGACGTGCATGCATTTCTTTCCGACGCGCTATTCGCGCAGACGGATGAAGCACTGTGGCGGCAGGCCGCGAGCGCGGCGTCCTATCCCGGCATCATCGGCCTCTACCTGATGCCGGATACGCATCTCGGCTACGGCATCCCGGTCGGCGGGGTCGCCGTTACCGAGGACGTAATCATCCAGGCGGGCAGCGGCTATGACATCTCGTGCGGCGTCGTGTATCTGCGGGCCGCAGGCCTGCACGCCGCGGACGTCGCAGATCCGGCGAAGCGCGCTCGGTGGATCGACGAGGTCGAGCAGCGTGTCGCCACGGGCCTAGGCAGCCGGCGACCAAAGCACATGCCGCGAATGTCCGAATCGAAGATCGAAGATATTCTGCACTTCGGCGCGAAGGCGATCGGCGTACCGGCTGACGTGTGCGAGCGTCAGCACATCGAGGTCGACGAGACGGCGTTCGACTCCGGAACCATTCAACGCGCCCGAGACAAAGCCCAGCCCCAGCTCGGGTCGGTCGGCGGCGGCAATCACTTCGTCGAGATGCAGGTCGACGCCGCGGACGGCTCCGTATGGGTGATGATCCATTGCGGCAGCCGCGGCTACGGTTGGCAGACCGCCAACCATTACTTCTACGCCGGCGCGGCGCGGCGCGGCCTGCCGAAGAATCGGCGTGAGGAATCATGGCTGCGCGCCGACGAGCCGCTCGGACGCGAGTATTGGGCACACCATAACTCGGCCGCGAACTATGCGGTGGCGAATCGGCACATCATTGTGCGCGGTGTGCAGCGCGCGCTCGAAAACGTATTCGGCGCCGCCGGCGACGTCTTCTACGAGATCTCGCACAATCTCGTGCAAGAGGAGACGCTCGTGCTGCCGGACGGCACGACCCAGACGGGCTTCGTGCATCGGAAGGGCGCCACGCGCGCATTCCCGGCGGGGCATCCGGATCTCGCCGGCACGCGCTGGGCCGACACCGGGCACCCGTGCCTCGTGCCGGGCTCGATGCTCGACGGCGCCGCCATTCTGTACCCGCTCGCCGGAGCTTATGATTCCGCGTGCTCGGTCAACCATGGCTCGGGACGGGTAATGGCGCGCGGTCAGGCGAAACGCGAGCTGGCCGTGCGGCACGACGCCATCGATGCCGAGATGCGCAACATCGAACGCGTGCTTGGCGGCGTTCCGATTCGCGGCATCATCGGCAACACGAAGCGGACGCCGCTCGATGAGTGCGGCCACGTCTATAAGGATTTGGACGAAGTGTTGCGCGTGCTCGAGGCCCAAGGCATCGCACGCGTCGCGCATCGGTTGTACCCGGTGGCGAACATAAAAGGCGCGGATTAGCGAGCAGGCTGATCGATCCGCCTCGCCGGCACCGTCGCCTGCGGTGCCGGCGGATAAGCGCTACGGTCCCGGCTCGGAAATGCCGTGCAGCGCATCGCCGGCGTCATCAACCGCGCCCTGCCGCGAAATATCACCGAGGGCCACGATGCCGACGAGCTTGCGGTCGGCGTCGATCACCGGCAAGCGTCGCACTTTCGCCGCGGCCATGATTTTCGCCGCGTCCTCGACGGACTGATCTTCCCGGCAGTGCACCACATCTTGGGTCGTGGCCGCGCGTACGGGCGTAGCGGCCGGGTCGGCTCCTTTCGCGACACAGCGAATCACGATGTCGCGGTCCGTGATCATTCCGATCAGCTTCGCATCCTCGACTACAGGCAGAGAACCGATATCCGCGTCGCGCATCTTCTGCGCGGCCTCGGCGATCGACTGCGTGGGCGTGACCACCTCTAGCCGAGATTGCATGACGTCCCGGATCAGCATTGGTGTTCTCCTGGCTTGAATCGAATACTGGCAACAGGAAACACTCTGCACTGCAACTTGAGTGCCAAGGCCGCAAGCCGGCGCGGGAAACGGCGCCATGGACATGCGCGCCGCGGAAGTCAATGAACCGGTGGAGGGAGCGCTGGCGACGCCGACGCTGCAACTAGACTCGCATCCGCGACGTTTGCAGCTCGGAGAGCTGACATGCCATCTGCTCGCGTGCGGCTTCGGCCGCCGTGTCATCGGAGATGTCGCGATTGACTTCGAGCACCAGCCACCGGCCGTCGCGTTGCGCCATCAACGCGAGGCGGCCTTCCACCTCGATCTGGCGGCCGTCGCGCGTCGTATGCCGGAGCTCGCCAAGCCAGACGCCGAATCTGGCGACGGTTCGTTCGAGCAGATCCACGCCGCCGGCAATGTGAGTTTTCAGCAGCTCATGCGTCGTTCGGCCGTAGACCTCGTCGCGGCTGTATCCGTATAGCTGCTCCGCCGCGCGATTGAGGTACTGAATGCCGCCGCCGCCCATCTCCCAGATGATGATGGCATCTTGAGTCGAATCGAGCAGATCCTCGTACGCGGCCTTCGCGGTCGGCGCGCTCGACGTCTCCGCCGGCGACGGGCGCGAGTCTCCCGAGGCTTCGTTCCGGCTGCCGAATAGCCGTCGTCGCAGCGAAACCAGCGAGCTCGAGAAGCTCTTTTCACCGGAATCCTGATCGCCTTGACCAAATGTCGTCAGGTGCAGCACACCGCATGAGGCGGCAAGCGAAAGGTTCAACATCCTCCGCAAGAAGGCCACGACGACCGCCTGGTTGAAGTCGATGCCGAGCATCACCGCACCGCCGACCAACGCGCCTTCCATGACACCGAGACCGTTGATCGTAATCGGCAGCAATGCGGCAACGCCGACCAATGCTGTGATCAAGGCCGCCTCCGCAAGCGTCACGTCCGCGGACAATAACGCGAACAAGCAGAACACGACCCCGATCGAAATCGCTTGATAAACCGCCGACATCGCGACCAATGACAGCCAATCCCGCCCGCGATTCCCGAGCAGACCAATGCTGTGATGCACGGCGGCGACCGCGGCGATTCGATCGAAGCGCTTCATAGCGCCATGCAGCCAGCCGCGCTCGAGCGCCAGGATGCCGATCGCGCCGACAACCGTGATCGCGAGCAGCACCAGCGAGTACACCCGCGCGACCTGGTATTCGTGCGCGATCAAAAACGCGGCCACGCCGCCGAGCGCGAGCAGGGCCAGCAAACCGACCGCCCGTTCGATCAACACCGCGGACAGCGCACGCGAGCGGAAATGATCCTTCGGCAGCGTTCGATAAACGCGATAGACGTCCCCACCTATCGCCGTAGGCAGAAAGCTGTTCAAGAAGAAACCGCTGCAGAGCGCGCGCAGCAGGTATTTGAACGGGAAGCTCAGGTTGTGCATGCGCAGCGCACATGACCACTTGACCGTGCTGACGATGAGCTCCACCACCATGACCATGAACAGCATGACCAGTGGCCACATCGGAATCTGCGCGATCTCGTCCGCGGCTCGGCTCCAATCGGCACCGTACAGCAGCGCGGCGATCAGCACGATCGGAACCACGATGCGCAGGGCTTTGCGAAGGCCGACGGTGTGTGCTCGCCACGCCGCAGGAACGCGCACGTCACGGCGCACGGGGGACCCGTGATCCTCGTGGGGCTCAGTCATTATCGCTCTCCGTCGATTTACGTGCCGACAGGCTCCCGAGGATGACCAGGGGGCTGGGACAAGGGCTGCATTCTAGCGCGCGAACCGTTGCCGGCAATATCGGCGAGGAATGCTCTCGATCAGTTACCATTCGGGTGCCGTTTATACCGGCCGGCGGGGAGAGGGAGCCGTCCGGATCCAGGCCTCGCTTGTAGTCGGGCAATTACCGCGCAAAGCAAACGCCGGAGACCGGGCCTGCGCCACGGCCGTTCCGTCCATCTGGGAGGGGGAAGAAGGATATGAACAGGACGACGCATCGGCCGGGCCGCCGTCATAGGTTGGCTTGCGCGGTGGCGGCAGCCGCCACGTCGATCGGCTTTTCCGCCGGGGCCGCGGCTCAGGGGGCGCAGCTCGAGGAAGTGCTCGTCACCGGCTCGCGCATTCGGCAGACGGATGGTATGTCCACGCCGACGCCGGTCACCACCATCACGTCGTCGGAGCTGTCGAGCTTCGATCCGGGCGGCACGGTCGCCGAGCAGCTGGACGTGCTGCCGCAGTTTTTCGGTAACCTCAGCACGCAAAGCTCGACCGGGGCGCTGAACTTCGGCTCCGGCTCGTCGCGGCTAGACCTGCGCAACCTCGGCTCACAGCGCACGCTGGTGCTGCTGGACGGCTCCCGCGTGGTGCCCAACAACATGACCTCCGCCGTCAATATCGATGCCTTTCCGACGGCACTGATCCGCTCGGTCGACGTCGTGACCGGCGGCGCATCTGCCGCGTACGGCGCCGACGCGCTGGGCGGGGTCGTCAACTTCGTGCTCGACAGAGAGTTCGAGGGTTTGAGGCTTCAGGGCGGCACCGGCATGACGGAATGGGGCGACGGCGAGCGCTGGAACCTTTCGGTCGCCGGCGGCCGACAGCTCGGCGAGCGGCTGCATCTGGTCGGGTCGCTGGAAGCACGGCGCATCAGCCAAATCCTGCGCGCCCCGGAAGAGCTCGACGGCGACTGGTGGCAGCGCTGGGGCCATGTCACCAACCCGGCATGGTCGCCGGGCGCGCCCGCCGGCGTACCGCAACGCCTGACACTGCCGTGGGTCTCCTCGATCGAGCACACGCCCACCGGCATGATCGACGCACCCGGCTTCCGGCTGGACGGCTACACGTTCACCGAGGACGGCCGCGACATCCGCCCGTTCATCTTCGGCGATGTGGTCGGTGCGAACAGCCAGTCCGGCGGGCCCGAAGGGCAGATCGCCAATCGCGCATTCGAAAGCGGCCCCTATGGCGCCGAAACCATCAACCGCTCCGGGTTCGCCGCCATCAAATACGATTTCAGCGACACCCTCTCCGGCTTCGCGCAAGTGATGGTCGGGCGCTCGGAGTCCAATTCACCGAACCGCCGCAGCGCTTATGTATTGCGCGGCGGCTGGGCCGCGACGATCTATCGCGACAACGCTTATTTGCCCGAGTCGGTGGCGAATGCGATGGACGAGGACGGCATCTCGTCGTTCAGGCTGCAGAAGGCCGGGTCTTTTCTCGGGCGCAACGAAATCGGGCTCGGCGACGGCAGCGCGACTTATACGATGCATACGTGGAGCACCGGGCTCGACTGGCAGATGCCGAATGGATGGAATGCCCGCCTTTCGTGGCAGCGCGGCGAGTCCGACGGACGCGCGGGGTTGTTCGGCCAGACGCGCATCGACCGCATGTTCCTCGGCATGGACGCCGTGCGCGACCCGACGACCGGCGCCCTCGTCTGCCGCGTGCAGCTCTTCAACCCGACCGAGGAGCAGCTGGCCGCGACGCCCGGCATCCAGGGCCGAGAGTCCGTCGCCGGCGGGCCGCTGCGCTCGCCGATCGGTCTCGACAACACTATTCGCGACTGCGTGCCGTACAACATTTTCGGTGCCGGCAACCTGAGTGACGCGGCCGTGGCCTATACCCAATCGCCGCGGGTCGACACCATGTCGATCGAGCAGGATTTCGCAGAGCTGGTCGTTGATGGCGAGCTGTTCGACGGCTGGCGCGGGCCGGTGTCGTTCGCTGCCGGCCTGACCTGGCGAAAACAAACCTACGAGCAACGCATCATTTCGGATGTGTACGAATTCGGCCCGCCGGTGAACGCGCCGGAGCTCGGCATTCGAGGCATCGCCCCGCTCTATATCGGCGGCAGCGAAACCTTGCACCGGTTCACGTCCGCGCGCGATTCCGAAGGCGACATGGATGTGTGGGAGTGGTTCGGCGAGCTGAACGTTCCGCTATGGCAGGCGGCCACGCGGCGGCTGGACGGCAGTCTCGCCTATCGCTCCTCCGACTATTCGCGTTCCGGCCGCATCGAAGCCTGGAAGGTCGGCCTCGACTTCCAGCTGCTCGAGGATCTGCGGCTGCGCGCGACCAAGTCGCGCGACGTGCGCGAGCCGACGTTCATGGAGCTGTTCGACAACCGCGGCGGCGGCGGCGGCACAGTCGACGACCCGCTGACCAACACGACGTATCCGACGTCGGTGCGCGCCGGGGGCAACCCGAACATGCGGCCCGAAGTGGCCAATACGCTGGTGGCCGGGCTGGTCTACACACCGAGCCGGCTACCAGGGCTGCAATTGTCGGCGGACTGGTATGAAGTGGACGTGCGTGACGCCGTCAGCACGTTGGGCGGGCAACGCATCGTCGACGGCTGCTATCGCGACAACGTCGCGAGCTTCTGCACACTGATCGAGCGCGACCCGACCTCGAACTTGATCGTAATGATCGAGAACGGCTACTTGAACGTCGCGGAAGCGCGTGTAGAAGGGGTGGACTTCGAAGCCGCGTATCGCACGGAGCCTGATTTCTTCGGCAGCCAGTCCGAGGTGCTGACGCTGCGGATGCTCGCCGGTTACACGATCGAGCGCTCCGATACGCCGCTCGATGGCTCGCCGCGGGATATCGCCGGCTCCTTGGGCGCCCCGGACCTGACGATGGTCGGCACGTTGACCTACAACGTCGGCCGCATCGGCGTGCAGCTTCAGCAGCGCTATATCGCCGATACCGTCTTGAACATCGACTGGGCCGAAGGCATCGATGTCGATGACAATACGGTGGCCTCCGGCAGCTATACCAATCTGCGGCTGAGCTACGGCGGCGAGCTCAGCAACGGCGGGACCTGGGATGTTGCGTTGAACGTCAACAACGTGTTCGATCGCCCTCCGCCTGTCGTGGCGAGCTACGGTGCGGGCGGTAACGCGCAGACCATCCCCGATGGTTATGATCTGTATGGACGTCGTTATCAGTTGAGCTTCAATGTGGGCTATTGATCGATTGGACGCGCTCTGCAGGGTCGCCGGCCAGCGCACCGCCGCGCTGGCCGCGCTCCTGGCGGCCGGCGTCATGCTGCAGGGCTGCACGACGGAGGCCTCGGCAGAGTCTCGGCAATTCGCCAACGTCGTCTACGATCTGCCGGCCGGCTGGCAGCCGAACGGCAAGACGGAAGGACGGTTTCAGCTGCGCTATGCAGGCGATGACGAGCGATGCGACGATTGCCGCATCCTGATCGACCCGGGTACCGCAGGCAGCCGCCCGATCCAAGAATGGCTGGCTGAGATGGCTGCGCCGGGCGATCGTGTAGAGGTAGTCGGCGATGCAGAGATGCGCCGGGACAGCATCGACAGTTGGCCCGTCGAATCGATGCTGCGCCAGGTCGAGGACCGCGGCCGGCCGAAATTCCAAGCCTATTTCGCGATCGACCTGCCGGCGCGCAACGAGCTGATCGTTTTCGAAGGCTCGGCCCGCGACGAGGAGGCCTTCAATCGCAGCCTCGCCATGCTGAACACCGATGTGGTGGCGCTCTTGAACGGGCTGCGGTTTGTCAGCGAGGGCGCCGAGCCGGTGCTCGGCTCACCCCGGCGCGGCGACCTGCAGGGCCCGTGGTTCGGCACCGCCATCCGCAACCGCTACAACGGCCTGTCGGGAGCCCTCGAGATGGTCGTCGAGGAGCGGCTGATGATCTTCTATGCGGACGGGCGGTTCTTCGCAGGCATACCGCCGAGCGGCGCGGGGCCGCTCGATTTCGCGGGCCTTGTGGCCGCCGGCGAAACCCGGTTGGGTCATTATGCGGTGCGCGGCGACACGCTCGAATTGCGCTATGTGGACGGCGATGTGTCGAGCGCACGGATCCCCAACGGCACGTCGATCGATCTGGGGGGCGTCACCATCCGCCCCGCCGCTTTCCCACCGGACGGCTTCCGTTTCGCCGGCGTGATTCGCAGAGCCAGTTATTCCGCATTAGGCGCCGGTGTGTCCGGCGGTGTGGCGAGCGACGGCGCCCAGGTCTTTCACCTCGACGGCACCTTTACCGAGGAGTCGTTCACAAGTGTAACCGGTAGCTTCGACAGCGGCGGCGGGTTCACCACGATGTCGGAGTCGCCGCGGCAGGCCGGCCGCTACGAAGTTGCCGACGGCTTGATCACATTGATGGCGCCGGAGGGCGAGCCGCGGTCGACGTGGATCATCATCGAGGGCGAGAGCAGCGTCATTGTCGGCGGTCGGCCGGTTTTCGAGCCGGGTGACGACTGAGCTTATCCTGCGTCTCCGCCGGGCTCGTCCTTGCGAGGATGAACCCCGGGGGTCATCACCGTCTCGACCGCGCGCGCGGCGACTTCCGATAGCTCCACGGTGCCGCTTGCGTGCGCCGCGGCGAGCTGCTCGCGCATCGATGGATGCCAGAAGCGGAGCAGATGGTCGACAGCCGTCGCCACAGCCTCGGCCTTTGTGCCGTACTGCAGATTCTCGGCGATGTGGTTCGCCATGCGTGCAAGCTTTTCAACGTCCATCTACCGGCCATCCATCTACGATCGAAGCTTTAAGCGCTCTATGCAATGCGCTTGCCATTAATGCCCGCCGCCGCAATCAACGAATGCGGCGAGGCTTCGAGAACATACAGCAACTTCACCGCGCGTGCATTGCATCCCACTGCACCGAAGCTCACGCTTAGCAGGCGATTGGGACCACTCCAACGACTGCCACCTACAGGCGCACGACCATGAGCACGCGAATCGACGAAATTGCCGACGGGGTCTTTCGCATCAGCACTGCGCTGCCGCCGAGCGTGATGTCCGGCGGCTTCACGTTTAACCAATTCCTTATCCTCGACGACGAGCCGTTGATATTCCACACCGGGCCGCGGAAGCTGTTTGCCGCTACTCGCGACGCTCTATCCAAAGTCGTCCCTCCCGAGCGGATTCGCTATGTGGCGTTCTCGCACTTCGAACCGGACGAGTGCGGCGCACTGAACGAGTTCCTCGCCGCCGCGCCGGACGCCATCCCGATTTGCAGCCGTATCGGCGCGATGGTGAACATGGGCGACTACGCGGACCGCGAAGCCCGCGGGCTCGCTGACGGCGAACGGCTCGAGCTCGGCAGGCATACCGTCGAGTGGATCGACGCGCCGCATGTTCCGCACGGCTGGGATTGCGGCTTCATCGCTGAGCTCGGCACCCGAACGCTCTTCTGCGGCGATCTTTTCACGCAGTTCGGTGCGGAGCATCCGCCACTCACGGGCCACGACATCCTCGGCCCGAGCGAGACCGCTCGTCGAAATCTCGATTACTTCGCCTACTCCCCCGGTACCTCGGCAGTGCTGGAACGTCTGGCCATGACTCGACCGGAGACGCTCGCGTGCATGCACGGCGCCTCCTGGTCAGGTGATGGTGCTGCGCTACTGCGGGCGTTGAATGCTCGGTTGCGCGGCGGCTGAGCTTAAGCGCTCCGCTTCTATTCCTATTCCGTTGTCTTGCCGTCGAAGTGCTCGTCGCTCGCGTCGGCTTCCGCTTTGGTGGCATGGACCACCCCGTCGCGATGCTCGGGGGGACCATAAATCGTATAGAGCCGCAACGGCTCGCTGCCCGTATTGATGACGTTGTGGCGGGCGCCGGCCGGGATCACGACCGCAAAATCGTCCTCGACTTCGTGCGTGACGCCGTCGATCACCACCTCACCTTCGCCCTCCTCGACGCGGAAGAACTGATCGCCGTCGTCGTGCGTTTCCTCGCCGATCTCCTCGCCGGGCTGAAGCGTCATCAGCACCAGCTGCAAGTGCGCGCCGGTGTAAAGCACGCGCCTGAAGTCGTCGTTGCTCTCGGCAGCTTCTTCGATGTCGTCGACGTAGCCGTTCATGTAGGTCCCTCATGGTGGTGAAAGGCTGACCGCAAGCAATTCGCGTGCCACGTCCTGGCGGTTCGGGCGGCGGTGACACGACCGCCGGTCGCGAGTAGACTAACGGGTTCGTTGCACGCCGCTCGGCGGTTGCTCGTTTGAGCCATTTAGTGGCGAAGATGGCCACTTGATTTCGCCGCGCCGGCGCGCGCCTCGAGAGGATCCCCGCTCGATACAACGCCTTACTCGCACCCCGGCGCTTGGCATGCAAACTGCTTCGTGCGCGGCTTCACTGTCCCTACGAGCCTCGAACAACTACCAAGGTCGACGATGAACGGTTTCATGTTCTCGAAATCATCGCTAATGGCCACTGCCCTTGCCGCGTCCGTCGCCGTATGGATGCTCACGGGGCTCGGAGGCTCTGGAACCGGGCCGCGCGAGGGCGCGGCAGCCGCCAGTGTCTCCGACGCTCCGTCCCGAGCTGAATCGGCAAAGTCAGACACAGCGCCCGCCGGGTTACGCGTCACGGTGCGCTCCTCCGTCGCGCAGCGGATCGACCGCGACGTGGTCGTCAGCGGCAGAACCGAGCCGAGCCGGGCCGTCGAGATCAAGGCCGAATCCGACGGGCGGGTCGTCGAGCTCGGCGCCGAGCGCGGAGCGCATGTGGCACGCGGCGAACGCATCGTACGGCTCGACGTTCGAGACCGTAATGCGCTGATCCAGCACGCGGAGTCGCTGGTCGACTATCGGCGCCGGCAGTACGAGGCGGCCATGCAGCTCGAAGGCCAGCAGCTCATTGCACAGCTGCAGATCGCGGAAGCGAGGGCGGAGCTTGCCGCCGCCGAGGCGCAGCTCGAGGCTGCGCGGCTCGATCTTGCGCGCACCTCGATCGTTGCGCCGTTCGACGGCCTGCTCGAGGAGCGCGGTGTCGAGCTCGGCGACTACGTCGGCATCGGCGACCCGATCGCGCAGATCGTCGACAACGATCCGCTGATCGCGGTCGGCGAGGTGAGCGAACGCAACGTCGGCGTGATCGCGCTCGGCGCGCCGGGGCGCGTCGAGCTGGTCGACGGCACGGTGCTCGACGGCACGGTTCGCTATATCTCGCCCGTGTCCGACTCGAATACGCGCACGTTCCGCGTCGAGCTGGCCGTGCCGAATCCTGATCTCACGTACCCGGCCGGCATGACGGCGCAGGTTCGTCTGCCCGCCGGCCACTCGGAGGCGCATTTCCTGTCGCCGGCGCTGCTTACGCTCGACGACGGCGGAAACATCGGCGTCAAGGTCGTCGACGAGCGCAACACCGTGCGATTTATCGAAGTCGAGATCGTCCGCTCGGCGAGCGACGGCATGTGGGTCACCGGC
>CAZFJU010000096.1:0-15130 GCA_964518995.1 uncultured Gammaproteobacteria bacterium | reverse complement strand
CGCAGCGAAGAAAAGGGCTGTGATAAGTCACCGCGTTAGACTAACCGTACCGTGCCCGGTTCGTGATCGAACATAAAGTGCGATGCGACCTATCAACTAATGTAATACTGTAATACAATCAGCCACGATGGCTGTGTATGATAGCGTAAATTCATATGTGCGGCCAGCCGTTCGTACCGGATTTCCGTGCACATCTAAGGTCGTTCGATAAACGAGTATAAACCGGCGGCGAATTGAACGCATGTTCGTGCGGAAAACGCTAAGAGGCCCGCAGCTTCGGCCGCCGGGCACCTGGGAGGAGAAGAGGGCAATGAAGATCTGGAAAGTGAGTGTTGGGGCGACTGCCTTCGTGGCTGCGGCGATCGCCATGCCGGTCTCTGCGCACCATTCGTTCGCGGCCGAGTTCGACTCCAGCCGGCCGATCATGCTGACCGGCGTCGTCAAGAGAATGGAGTTCACCAACCCCCACTCATGGATTTATGTCGAGGTTACGACGGACTCGGGCGAGGTTCAGGAATGGGCGATCGAGGGCGCGGCGCCGAATGCCTTGCTGCGGCGCGGCTTGAGCCGTAGCTCCTTGCCGTCGGGCACCGAGGTCAGCGTTCGAGGATTTCAGGCAAGGGATCGCACTTTCAGGGCCGCTGGCCGAGACGTAACGCTTCCGGACGGATCGAAGCTGTTCGTCGGCTCGAGCGGAGCAGGTGCCCCTGAGGAAGAGAGAGGCGCGGAGTAGCGGGCGCTCCGTGCCCGTGCGGACGATGCGGCCGCGCGACCGGCGATTAGGCCGCTGCAACAATCAATAATACGGCGCAAGAGGTGCCATGACCGCTCCTTCCAGGATCGCCCTGCTATCGACCGGAGTGCTGCTGGGTGCCTCGGCGTTCGCGCACCACGGCTTCGGCACGTTCGACCTCGAGCGCGAGATCGAGCTGTCCGGTACGCTGACGAAGCTTGACTGGGTCAATCCTCATGCTTGGCTGCATCTCGACGTCGCGATGTCGGACGGCGAAGTCGCCTCTTATCGATGTGAGATGCGCGCGGTAACCGTCCTTAGGCGTTCCGGGTGGACGCCGGAGATGTTCCCGATCGGTGAGCGAGTCACGGTCCGAGGGGCGCCGGATCGGCGGGACGGCCGCGCGTGCTACATGACCACAATCGAGTTTGCGGATGGCAGCACGGTGGATCGTTACGGGCAGCGAACGGCGCCGCAGCCCGTGGAGGCGCTCGCCGAGCGGCGGGCCCGTCTTGCGGATGGCACTCCCAATATCTCGGGCGACTGGGCGCCGGAGCAGTACGTGCTGAGCGACCCGCAAGGGCGAGAGGGCAGACTCGTTCCGCTCAGCACCATCACGGAGTCGGCAACGAGCGATCGGCGTGCGCAGGACGACTCGGGTCCGTGGGCCACCGCGGCCGTGCAGCGGACGGCGCTCGGCGAGGAGGCCGCTGCCGGCTTCGATCTACGCTCCTCGGACAACCCGCGGATGCGTTGCGAGATCACGAGCATCATCTTCGATTGGGCCTTTGATGGCCCCGTCAATCGCATCACGCAGCATGACGATCGCGTCGTCCTCGAATACGGCCGGCATGGTTTGGTACGCACGATCCATTTGGGCCTGGACACGCATCCGGAGGCGCTGGCGCCGAGTCGTGCGGGGCACTCGCTCGGACGGTGGGAAGGCGATACGTTGATTGTCGATACCGTCGGCTTCGCCGCCGGAATGATCGCTCCGCCGGTATTTCATGGCGACAAGCTTCGTGTGACGGAGCGCTTCTTCGTCGACTCCGCGAGTGGGACGTTGACGCGGGAGTATGCGGCGACGGATCCGGACTACTTCATCGATGCATACCGCGGCACGGACGTGCTGCAGATCGCGGACGCACCGTTTGCAGTGGACGAGTGTCAGGAATTGGGGTTCGTCGAGGATGCGCGCCCCTCGGGCGCCAGCGCCGAGGAGGTTGGGGAAGCTGGCACTCAGGCCCAGCCCCCGTCCGCCGCGTCGCCGTGGTGGCGGTTCTGGGATTGAAGCTCGGCCCGCTGGCATGCGCGGTTCGGGGCTGACGATATCAATGTGCAATCGAGGGAGGAAGATGGCGACGAATCCAATGAGACGGTGGTGGCATCGCGCGTTCTTGGCGCCGGCCGTTGCGGCTTGGCTGATCGCGGCTCCGGCCGCCGCGCAGAAGCCGGATGGGGCGGAATGGGTGGATGCGCTCCAGCAAGGGGAGCACGTCATCGTGATCCGCAACGCACGTTCCGGCGCGGAGGTTCCGCCTGAAGGTACAGAAGCGCCCGCGAACCTCGAGCGCGAGCGGGAGATCGATGCGTACGGTCAGGGCGAGATGGCCGCGCTCAGCTACGCGTTCCGCACGTTGCAGATTCCCGTCGGCCAGACGCTGACCGGTCCGGCATACCGTTCCAGGCAGTCGGCGCAATACTTCGGGTTCGGGGACATCGAAGTCGTCGATGAGCTCGCGGAGCCGGGCGCCGGCGGTGACTCGCAATGGCTAGCGGCGCGGGTTCGCGAAGCGCCTCCGGCCGGAGAGAACCTCGTCATCGTCACGCACGGTGCGCTCATCGTGGAGGCATTCGGCTCCGCCGCGAGCGACATCGGGACGGCCGAGACGTTGGTCTATCGATCGAACGGCGAGCGCGCGGAGCTGATCGCGCGTCTGACCATCGAAGACTGGGCCAAGATGGCCGTTGAATGAATCATTGGGCATCCGATGCGCTCTGGATGCCCGGTATTCGTCGCTGGCACTTTACGAACAAAACGATAATGCGAGGGGGGACGTCGATGTTCCTTAAACAGACAACAGTGAAGCTCGGTGCGCTTTCGGTGATCACGCTTGCCGCGCCGTCCGTGCTTGCGCAGGCTCCGATCGAGCCCGCCACGACGCCGGCCGAGGATACGGCCGCTGCCTTCGTCGATCCGAGCTGGGAGGTCCCGCGAACGTCGTGGGGTGATCCCAGCTTTGACGGGGTTTGGACCACCGATGATATGCAGAGCGTGCCGAGGGATCGTCCTGCCGAGCTCGGCACGCGAGACAAGCTCACGCCCGAGGAATTCGCGGAACGGGCCAGCGCCGATGCGCAGAGATGGTACGGCATCCTTCACGAAGAGCAGTATTCCGCCAATAGCGTGGGCAGCCGCACGTTCGGATGGACGTCCCAAGTCATCGATCCGCCCGACGGGCGCATGCCGCCGTTGAACGAGGCCGGTCTCGCACGGATGAGCCTTACCGATCGCGGCACGTACGGGCCCGGGCCGTTCAAGAAGTTCACCGACTTTCACCTTTACGATCGCTGCATCACGCGCGGCATTCTTGGCTCAACGTTCCCGGTCATCTATGGCAACGGGATGCGCATCGTCCAGACCCCGAGTACGATCGCGATCAGTTACGAGATGCTGCCCGACACCCGCGTGATCCGGCTCGACGGCCGTCCCGCGCTGCAGGAAAACATTCGCCAGTACATGGGGGCCGCGCGAGGCTATTGGGATGGCGATACGCTGGTGATCGAGACGCGTAACTTGACCGACAAGACGAGCATCGGCGGCAATGGCATCGGCACGCGTCACAGCGAGGCCATGACGTTGACGGAGCGGCTGACGCGGGTGGACCCGGACATGATCCTGTACGTCGCGACGGTGGACGATCCGCTGACTTATACGCGGCCGTGGACCGTGCGGATGATGTTGACCACTCAGCCGAGCTACGAAATTTTCGAGTATTCATGTCACGAGGGTAACCGCGGAGTCAGCGGTGCATTGGGCGGTGAGCGAATCTACGAGGAACAGGTAGCGAAGGCGCTCGCAAACGGCGAGCCGTTACCCCCGCGAGTCATTGTGGATGATGCAGGGGTACGCCGGGATGCGTTGCCCGAAGATGAGTCTGCATTCATCGACGTCAATCGCGGCGAGGCGAACTGACACTCGCCGCCAGCTCACCGCTTCACACTTCTACCGAACGTGGCGAAGGAACCGTCTCAGGGGCCTCGGCCACTGACTGGAGGATTTACCTCGTGCGACTTAGCTATTTGCAGTTGAATCTTGGGCTGATGGCGGGCGCTGCGCTGTCGGCGGGTCTTGCGTTTGCCCAGCCGCCGCAACCGACGGAGCGCCCTGCGCGAATCGGAGATCATCCGAATCTGAACGGAATCTGGCAGGCCATGAACACGGCCAATTGGAATCTCGAAGGCCAGTCGCCCGAGGCGTTCGAGGAGTTCTGGCAGCTCGGCGCGCTGTTTGCGGCGCCGGCGGGCCAGAGCGTCGTGGAAGGAGGAGCGATTCCGTACTTGCCGTCCGCTCTCGAGCAGCGCGAAGCGAACCAGGCGGAGCGGCCGAGTGCAGATCCGGAGGCAAAATGTTATCGCGCCGGCATTCCGCGTCAGACGTACTTGCCGTATCCCTTCGAGATTCTCCAGGGCGACGACAACGTTCTGTTCGTCTACGAGTACGCCACCGCGAACCGCGTCGTCCGGATGAGCAAGGATCGCCTCTCGCCCGACGAGGTGCTCGTGGACCAGTGGCTGGGTTGGTCGAACGGGCATTGGGATGGGGACACGCTCGTCGTCGAGGTGTTCGGCATGCTGCCGAACTGGCTCGATCGGGCCGGTAACTTTCGCAGCGGCGGGACCGTAACCGAGCGCTATACGCCAATGGGTGATAACCACATGTGGTACGAGGCGACGATCGAGGACGCCTCGACGTTCTCGCGCCCCTGGACGATCTCGATGCCCTTGTATCGCCGAATGGAGCCCAACGCAGAACTGTTCGAGTACAAATGTATCGAGGTCGCCGAGCCGTTGCTCTATGGCGAGTTTTTGAACGACCCGGTGAGGTAGCACGGGAGAGGGCCGCCCGAGACGGAGCAACCGTCCCGGAGCGGCCGACCCGTGTCTCTTCAATGCGGATGTAGAGCGAATGCGGATATAGAGCGCAGACGATCATGCAGCGACGATACGCGATCATTCTCACCCTGCTCGGGTTCTTCATCGCTCCGACTACCTTCGCGATGATCCCGGCCGAGCTCGAAGTCGACTCGGGGCGGATCGAGGGAACAGCCGGCCGGAGCCCGGACGTGCGTGTCTTCAAAGGTGTTCCGTTTGCCATGCCTCCGGTGGGCGAGAATCGTTGGCGTCCGCCCCAGCCTGTTCCTCCGTGGGAAGGTGTTCTGCCGACTCGCGAGTTCAGAGCTCGCTGCGTGCAGTCGACGGGAGGTCTGGATACGGCCGAGGATTGCCTGTATCTCAATATCTGGACGACGGCGGGCTCCGCAACCGACCGGCTGCCGGTTATGCTTTGGATCCACGGCGGTGCGCTGACCGTGGGTTCGGGCTCCGAGCCGCGATACGACGGTGAGGCGCTCGCGAGACGCGGAGTGATCGTCGTCACGATCAACTATCGCCTGGGCCCGTTCGGCTTTCTTGCGCATCCGGAGCTGTCGGCCGAATCGCCCGAGGGCGTTTCCGGCAATTACGGCTTCATGGATGCGCTGGCGGCTTTGAGGTGGGTCAGGGCGAACATCGCCGCATTCGGCGGCGATCCGCACAACGTTACCGTGTTCGGCGAATCGGCCGGCGGGCGGATGACGGGCGCGCTTGTAGGGTCTCCCGCTGCAGAAGGATTGTTCGAACGAGCAATAATGCAGAGCGGCGCCTGGATGGGCCTTACCATCTCGCGCATGGGTTCGCTTGCGGAAGCGGAGCGGGCCGGCGCGGAAGCCGCTACACGTCTCGGCGTGAATTCGCTGGCCGAGTTGCGGACACTGCCGGCGCAGGACATCGTCGCACAGTTACCGTCCAGCGGAATCGTAGTCGACGGTCACTTGATTCCGGAGGATCTGTCGCTGACCTTCGCGGCAGGCCGGCAGAATGCAGTCGATATGCTGCTCGGGTCGAACCAGGACGAAGGCACGTTCTTCGTGACGGGGTCGGTTCATCTGGCGGACTTCGAGCAGGCGGCGCGCGGCCGCTTCGGCGAGCTGGCCGAGACGTATTTATCGCTCTACCCGGCGGGCTCGGATACTGAGGCTCGCGACGCATCGTTGACGTCGTACCGGGATGAGGTAGCCTGGCTGAAACGCAAGATTGCGGATTGGCATACGCGGGCCGGAAACAAAGCGTATCTCTACTATTTCACGCGCGTGCCGCCAGCGCCACGGCCGGAGCTCGGCTCGACTCACGTGGCCGAGATTCCCTATGTCTTCGATCATATCCCCGCAGGCGCTCCCTGGGAGGACACCGATCGCTCCCTGGCGAACGTCATGGCGTCCTACTGGGTCAATTTCGCCGGAAGTGGCGACCCGAACGGCTCAAGCTTGCCTGCTTGGGAGGCCTTCGAGGAGGGGAGTCCAGCCATGCAGTTGGGCGAGACGGTGGCGCCCTTGACGCACAGCGTTCCGAGCCCTGAGGCAATCGAGTTCTTCCTCTCGGTGTTCGACCGGGTCATGGACGAGTAACGGGTCGTCGAGTCGGCGGCGCCGACTGCCGGCTTGATTCACTACCCCATCATGTCCGGTCCCTCGTCCTGAGGGACCGGACATCTCTTAAGCGTCGGCCTTCCCCGGTCATCGACCGCAGCGGACCGACCGTTTCACTCGCAGCGTTTGCGCTTTTACTGTCGTATCAATTTTTGTACTATTGTATGACTAACTATCGCGGGAACGCTCCTCGCTTCTCGGCGGCGGAGCGCTTCCTTCAGCACAAAACTCTCTGGGGGGAGATAAGGATCATGGGACGTTCTGGTTCCTCGCTTGGAGCGGGGTTCGGCGTGCTCGCGTCGGCGGTTGCCGCGGCGCTTGGCAGCGGACCGGTGATTGCGCAAGACATTGAAGAGGCTTCGCCAAGCAACAATGTCGCACTCGAAGAGGTGTTCGTAACCGGCTCTCGCATCGTCCGTCGCGACTTTGATGCGAATAGCCCGATCATGACAGTCGATGCGAGTCGCTTCGAGGAATCGAGCACGATAGCGATCGAGAGCGTCGTGAATCAACTGCCGCAGTTCGTACCCGCCGCTTCGCAATTTCAATCCGACGGTGACGGCACCGGCGGCTACATGAGCGGCGCGACCCGTACGCCCGGTGCGAGCATGGTCAGCCTTCGTGGCCTCGGGCCGAACCGAAATCTGGTATTGCTCGACGGCCGCCGCGCGATGCCGGTCAATGCAACGATGGCCGTGAACGTCAACAACATTCCGTCGGCAGCGCTCGAGCGGGTGGAGACGATCACCGGCGGTGCCTCATCCGTGTATGGCGCGGACGCCATCGCGGGCGTCGTCAACTTCGTGTTGAAGCGCAATTTCGAAGGCTTCGACTTCGACGTTCAGTACGGGCAAACCGAAGAGGGCGACGCGGAAGAATATCGTGTGTCGGCGCTGTTGGGCGCCAACTTCGCTGCCGGCCGGGGCAACGTGCTGATTGGGCTCGAGCACGGGCAACGGGGTGAGCTACGGCTCATCGATCGTGACTTCTACGCGGAGGGTTTCGCGGACCCGAGCGTCCTCGGCACGGGAAGGATCAGCGCCTCCGGTGTCGTAATCTCTGGGACCAACCCGGTCGATCCGGCGGTCGTCAGCCAGATTTTCGATGAGCTGCCTCCCGGCAGCGTCGCGCCTACCGGCAACTTCTTTATGAACAGCGATGGTACCGTTTACAAGAATAACGCCATGGGTGCGTATCGGTATAACGGTCCGTTGGTCGATTCTGAAGGCACCGTTTGGCGAAAGTACTATCAGGACGGCCGGCTGGTGCAGAACCGGCCTCAGCTCACGGCGCAGCTTCCGCTCGAGCGCTACTCGTTGTTTGCGCGCGGCGATTACGAGCTGACGGACCGCGTGCGAATCTTCGGGCAGGGGTTATTCACGGACACGACCAGCGAAGCGTACGGCACGTTCAACGCTCACGTTGGGGGGTGGGGCGCAAGCGTGCCGCACGGCGACGATATCTATGCGCCTTCGGTCGACGCGAACGGCAACACGCGTTTGGCTTACCTTGCGGGAGGGCCTTTCGGGTTGAGTTGCCCGTCCATAGGCGGGTGCACGAACTCGCAAGTCTTTCCGAAGCCGCCGGAGGTCGATCTGCTGCTAAACAGCCGGTTGGACCCGAACGCCGACGCGACGATCTACAACGTCCCGGTTTGGCTCGGCCAGAAGTATACGGAGAACGACATTTCGCTGTATCAGCTGGTCGGCGGGGTCGAGGGTGAGTTTCCGTACTCCGATTGGACGTGGGAGTTCTACGCGTCGCATGGAAAAACCCGCACTCAGGCGACGATGTACGGCAACACGCGGCTCGAGGGGTTCCGCTGGGCAATCACCCAGCCCAACTACGGCACGGGCCTGTCTTTCATCGGAAACCAAGATTACGGCGGATTTGGCGCTGGCAACGTCTTCTGCACGACCGGCTACCCGATCTTCTATGGAGTCAACGGTTGGACGGAGTCGGCTTTCCCGTTCTTGCCGGCTACGGAAGGATTACCCTCGCAAGACTGCATGGACACGATCAGCGCGATCGTGAAGGACAATTCGATGATGGAGCAGAACATCGTCGAGTTCAACATGCAAGGCGGCGCGTTCAACCTGCCCGCGGGCGAGATGCGTTTCGCTCTCGGAGCTTCCTATCGGAAGAACGAATTCGAGTACATCCCGGACTCGTTGCAATCCCATTCCGCGATTCGCGACAGCATCGCGGGCCTCTACCCGGTCAACGCTTCGACCGGCAGTGTGTCCGCGACGGACTTCTACGGTGAGCTGCTGATTCCGCTGCTCAGAGACAAAATCGGGGCGCGGGATCTCAACCTGGAGCTCGGGTATCGCCGGTCGAACAACGAGCCGAGCGATGATGTGGATACCTACAAAGCGCTGCTCGACTGGAGCATCACGGATCGCGTGCGATTCCGTGGCGGGCGTCAGAAGGCGAACCGAGCGCCGAACGTCGCGGAGTTGTTCCAGGCATCCGAGCAGGTGTTCTATAACTCGCCGAATAGCGACTGGTGCTCGGAGCTCAATCCGAATAACCCGCTAAGTCCCAATCCCAATTTGAACCAGAACGCCGCGCAGGCGAGAGCTTTGTGCGAGGCGTTGATGGGCCCGTCGGCCGCAGCGGTGTACTACTCGGGCGATCAATTCGACGGCCTGACTCAAGGGCGCTGGACAAACGTCATCGGCAATCCAAATCTCCACTCGGAGCAGGCCGAGACCCTGACGCTCGGCGTCGTCGCGAACATTACGGACCGCGCGACGCTTACCGTCGACTATTGGAACATCGAGATCAAGGACATGGTCTCGAGGCAGGACGTCGAAGCGATACACACGGAGTGCTTCAGTCCGGATACGAATCCGACGTACGACCCGACTCATCCAGCTTGCGTGGTGATCGATCGAGATCCGGTCGATGGGACGCAGGTGCCGTACTTCGTGTCATATACGAACGAAGCGGCGATCGACGTTGCCGGAATCGACCTGCAGGTAGATTGGGGAGCGAACGTGGGCCCCGGCCTGATGAGTGTAACGTTCCTCGCGTCCATCCTCGATCACGTCAAATCAAGGACGACTCCCGACGAGAATTGGAACGACTGGAAGGGGACCGCCGGGCCGAGTGATGTCTCGGGTGTGCAGGGGATGTCGTACGACTACCGGACGTTCACTACCGTGGGCTACTCGCAAGGACCGTGGACGACCAGCCTGCGATGGCGGCATATTCCGAGCATTGAGTCCGAAACCGCCGTCCTGTTCCCGGAAACGTCGACCGCGGTGCCTACGGGCCGATACAACATGTTCGATTTCGCCGGACGCTATTCCGCGAACGGCGCTTGGGAAATTAGATTCGGCATCGACAACCTGTTCGATACGTCACCGGAGCTGACTTTCCCCGATCACACCACCTCGGCGCGGGGCAGCACGAACGCAAACTTCTATGACATCCTAGGCCGCCGCTATTACATCGGCATGAGGTTGGCGCTCTAGGCCCGTCATCGGTTGACGTCACCGCCCCCCTCGAAGATGCGGCTACGCTCGTGCGTTGGACGTGCGCGTAAAAACCGATCTTCGATGGGGTGCGGCGTTCATGCTGGTTCGCAAACCCACTGGGCAGCCATAAGGGCGACGGCTGGATTGACTGTCCTGAAGTTAGGAAAACGCTAATGACGACCACCTCCGAGGCTCTGGACGAGGAGGCCACCGGCACTGAAGGGCGTAAGGCCCTGCTCGGTGCCTGGGCCGGTTTTTTTGTCGACATGTTCGACATTTACCTTCCGGTCGTGGCGCTCGCGCCGGCCGCAATTTACTTCCATGCGACGGACGTGTCGGTCGGTACGGCGGCGATCATCAGCGCGATGATTTTCGCATCGACGCTCATTGGGCGCCCTATCGGGGCCTTCGTCTTCGGCCATCTAGGCGACAAGATCGGCCGTCGGCGCACGACGATCATCGCCGTGGCCGGGTTCGGTGTGACGACGCTGCTCATTGCCCTGCTCCCGGGCTATCAGACGCTAGGGATCACGGCGATCATTCTGCTGATCACGCTACGATTCATCGATGGTATTTTTCTAGGGGGCGAGTACACGAGTGCGACCCCGTTAGCCCTCGAGTACAGCCCGAAGGAGAAGCGGGGGCTGTACGGGGCCTTCATCATGACGGGCTATCCGCTTGCGTACTGCACGATCGCAGTATTGACGTTCGGGCTGCTGGCGGTCTTGCCGGCGGACGGTCTCGATTCGCCTTACGTGCAGTGGGGCTGGAGAATCCCATTCGTGATCGGGGCGTTGCTCGCGTTTGCTTTCGTGATCTGGTATGCCCGCAACGTGAAGGAATCCGTGGCATGGCAGAACGCGCCCAAGACCAAAGCGCCGCTCGTTGAGCTGTTCACGGGTCAGAACCGCCGAAATTTCCTGCAAGTCTTCGTCTTGATGACGGGCGTCTGGCTCGGGCTCAACATGGTCTCCGCCGTGCTTCCGCAGCTGCTGGCCCGGCCGGTTGGGCTGTCGGACACACAAGTCACCGTCGTGCTGATCATCTCTTACGGCGTGCTCGCATTCGGTTATCTCGGCGCGGGCGTCCTCAGTCAGCACATTGGCCGGCGCGTTTTCTTCCTGATCGCCGGGGTAGCGACTGCGGTAGTCGCGCCCTTCCTATATTGGATGATCGTCGGGCAAGTCGTTACGGGGCTTGCCGGCATCGTGTTGTTGACGATCGGAGTCAATGTAGTCGTCCTTTCGATGTGGGGCGTAGTCACGACATACATCAATGAGCGCTTCCACGTGGGGATACGAGCGTCCGGCTACGGGGTGGGCTACAGCCTCGCCGTCGTGATTCCGGCCTTCTACGCGTTCTATCAGGCGGGCCTCGCAACATTCATGCCGCTCGAGTACACGCCGCTCTTGCTGCTCGTGATTGCGGGGGCGCTCGTCTTCGTCGGCGCCGCGATTGGCCCTGAAACTCGCGACGTGGATATGGCTGCGACCGGCGACGAAGCCTATGCGACTCCGCCGACTACGGTCACGGCCGGTGTCCCTGCGGAAGCGACGAGCTGATGTAAACCGCAACATCCCTGACCAGGGCGGAAACCGTTGCCGGTCAATTAGTGACGGGCCGCGGCTTCCGGCGCGGCGGCAGCCCGTGCCGGGCTGCCCTCTGCAGGCGAAGCGCTATATGGATCGCGCCAGGCCTAGCGCATCGAGCACGGCCTCCGTGACGACATTTGACGGTGCGCGCGGCGGCCGTCCCGCATTCACGGCGCTGCCGCTCAGGTAGGTGAAGTAGTTCTTCGCGAACCCGATCGCGAGCTTGCGCGCTGGATCGGCGTAGCCGAACGAGCCGCCGCCGCCGACATGTCCGAAGGCTTCGCGCGAAGCCAATGGGCCCGTGTCGATGCCGCGTCGGTAGCCGAGCGCCCGCCGCGCGCGGATCCGATAGATCTCGTCCCACTCGAAGCTTTGCAGCTCGATGCCGGCGCGAATGCGCGACTCCGGCAGGACGCGTACGCCGTCGAGCTCGCCCCATTGAGCCAGCATCGCGTAGTGGCGCGCGAGGCCGCGTGCGCTGAACAATCCGCCGGAGCCCGGCACCGACGCTTGCACGACTTCGCGCCGATTGAAGACCTCGGCAACGCGCGAGCCGGCCGGCTCGCCGACCATCCGCGCGTCGTATTCCGGCGGCGCGGGCGGGCCGTCCGTCAGCACGGCGACGCGATCGAGCTCGTTGTCGGGCACGCCCAAATAGGCGCCGTCGATTCCTAGCGGCTCGCAGATTTCCTCCTGGAGGAATTGCGCGATCGGGCGGCCGTCGACGCGGCGCAGGATCTCGCCGTTGATGTGACCGTAGTTCAGCGAGTGATAGGCGGTGCGCTCGCCGATCGCGAACATTGGGGTCAGATCCGCGATGCCGCGGCACATGCGGTCCCAGTCGGGCAGCCACTCGGGCGTATAACCGACCGGCGTTTGTGGCACGCCCGTCTGGTGCGAGAGGGCGTGACGCAGAGTCGCCTTTTCTTTGCCGTGAGCGCCGAATTCCGGCCACACCTCGACGATCGGCATGTCGTAGGACAAGCCGTGCTTCTCGACGCAGAGGTGCAAGCATGTGGCCGTCACGCCTTTCGTCGTCGACGACAGCATGAACAAGGTGTCGCCGTCGACGGCCTTACCGTTGTCGGGATCGGCCATTCCGGCCCAGGCGTCAATCACGAGCTCGCCGTCGAGGTACGCCGCGACTTGCAGACCGATCTCGGCCGTCTCCGCGACGAGCGACTCGAGCACCGCACGTACCTTCTCGTTCGCGGCGCTCGTCACTGCTCGCGCCGGCCGTGCGATCCCGGTGAAGCTTGCTGCTGCGGCGGTCAGCGCGATTCCGCCGATCACCTTGCGGCGCGTAACAGTGCCGCGAGTCGTGTGCGTCGGTGAAACCGGTTCGTTCTGAGCCATAACCCCCTCCCAAGAAGATCTTCAAGGTCGACCGTCTGCCCACTTTCTACCGCATACCGCGACCGATGCCTATCGTCCGATGCCTATGGGGGAGTGCGGAACACGACAGTGCTCCGCAACCACGAATGTCTGCTACGGTCAAGATTCGATCAACGACCCTTGATAGCCGGTCCGGATCGGAAACCGGGCGGGCAAATGAGCTGATACGAGGAGCAACGATGAAGATCGGGATTATTGGTGCAGGAATGATCGGAGGAACACTGGCGCGGCGCCTTACGGCGCTGGGTCATGAGGTTTCCGTGGCGAACTCCCGGGGGCCGGAAACGCTCTCCGAGCTCGCTGCTGAGACGGGCGCGAAAGCCGTCACCGCGCACGAAGCAGCGCGCAGCGGCGAAGTGGTCATCGTGACGATTCCGCAGGCGCGCGTGCCCGAGCTGCCGGATGACCTGTTTGAGGGGGTGGCGCCTGACGTCGTGGTGGTGGATACCGGAAACTACTATCCCCGTGAACGAGACGGGCGGATCGAAGAGATCGAGGCGGGGATGTTGGAGAGCCGCTGGGTGGAGCGGCAGATCGGTCGGCCGGTGGTCAAGGCGTTCAACAATATCTACTTCAGGAGCCTGCTGGAGAAGGGCCAATCCGCGGGAACACCCGGCCGTGTCGCCTTGCCGGTGGCCGGAGACCGTGCGCGCGACAAGCAGATGGTGCTCGACCTGTTGGAGGAGCTCGGTTTTGACGGCGTCGACGCGGGCGGTTTGGATGATTCCTGGCGGCAGCAGCCAGGTACACCGGTCTACGTCGCTGACCACGATGCCGACGGTGTTCGCGGCGCTCTGGCCGAGGCCAGCCCAGAGCGGCCCGCTGAATTCCGGGGAACCGATCGTAGCCCGGGCACGTTCACCGAGCCGGCGTGAACGCGGGGATCAGCTATCTCGTCGTATGATTGTCGGCGCATCGTCCAGTATCAGCGAATCCACTGCGCGGCTATCGTTCTGGACGCAGATCGCGCAGCAGCTAAGCACTCATTCCTTGACTGCATCTTTGTCACATTACATCCTGTGACAAAGAGGGTGCGATGGACGTCTCCATTAATATCGATAGCGCCGAGCCGGTCTACGAGCAGATCGTCCGGCAAATCCAGCTGGGCGCGCGCAGCGGCGTGTTGGCCCCAGGCACGCCGCTGCCGTCGGTGCGTCAATTGGCGGCCGATCTCGAACTCAATCGCAACACGGTGGCCCGAGCTTTCAAGACGCTAGAGGAGCGAGGCGTGATTCAGACCGCCGGTCGCAAGGGAACCTTCGTGGGCGGTGGGGCGGCGGAGGAGGTCGGACGACTGCTGGCCAATAAGGCGGAGCGCGTGCTGCGTCAGGCCATCGGGGGGCTGATCGCAGATGGACTCAGCCAAGACGAGATCGCCGAGATATTCACTCGCGCGCTGGCAGCCGAGCTCGGCCAGGCCGAGCCGCCAGCCGTTCCGACAGGCCCGTAGGAGCACGCGAAGGCTTTGCAGTAGCGCACAATTTTCAGGTATAACGGCGAGCTTCGTACCACGGTCGCGACTGCTAACAACAATCATGCGATATCACGCACGGCTCGGTCCGTATGGGTGAGCGGGAAGGGGAACTCGCGGCCGGAGGCGCAGTCGATGCGCAGCCACGAGAGCAGCTGTATCGGGATATACACGCGAGTCCCGAGTTTCAAATGCTGCGCAAGAAGTACCGCGCGTTTGTTCTACCCGCGACGCTCGTATTCCTCGGCTGGTATCTGCTCTACGTCGTTCTATCCAATTGGGCGAGCGGCTTCATGAGCATCAAGCTGGTCGGCAATATCAACGTCGCGCTCCTGTTCGGTCTGTTGCAATTCCTCTCGACCTTCGCGATCGCGTGGCTCTACGCGCGGTACGCGAATCGCCAGATCGATCCCATCGCGGCACGCATCGAGCGCCGCTACGACGAAGCCACGGGCCGATGACGACGCAACTCCTCACGACCTCTCTGTTTCTGATCGTCGTCGCGTTGACGGTGGCGGTTACCGTGTGGGCCAGCCGGCAGACCTCGGGCGCCACCGACTACTACGCCGGCGGCCGCTCGTTCAGCGCGTTCCAGAACGGTCTCGCGATCGGCGGCGATTATATGTCGGCCGCCTCTTTCCTCGGTATTTCCGGGGCGATCGCACTGTTCGGCTACGACGGCTTCCTGTACTCGATCGGCTTCCTGG
>CAZFJU010000095.1:0-15186 GCA_964518995.1 uncultured Gammaproteobacteria bacterium | reverse complement strand
GAAAGATCGTCAAGCTCGTCAAGGAGTCGAAGATCAAGGTGCAGGCCGCCATACAGGCCGAGCAGGTGCGGGTGACCGGGAAGAAGCGCGATGATCTGCAGCAGGTCATTCAGCACTTGAAGCAGGCCAAGCTCGACGTGCCGCTGCAGTTCAGTAATTTCCGCGATTGAGCATCGCCGGCTCGCGCGGCAGGCGCTGTCGCGATGGCGGGGAGCAGTGACTGCCGCAGCGGCACCGGCCGGACCCGGCGCCGCTTGACCCCGGTCCGTCATAGCGCCGATCATTCCTCGCTCCAAAATGACAATGGCGAGTTCAACAATGAAGATCAAGACGACTTTCTTCAGTGCGCTGGCAATGCTTGCGTGCTCCCCTCTCGTGATGGCGCAGGAGCCAGTCGTAGGCGTCGAAGATCCGGAGTCGCTGTTCGTCGATGACGATCCGGAGCTGCATCGCAACAAGCAGGCCGCGCTGCACATCATGCGCGAGCTGCTGCAATGCAATCAGTGGGATCGCGCGAACGAGTGGATCACCGACCGTTACCTCCAGCACAATCCGAACGCCGCGTCCGGGTTGGAAGGCGTCGTCTACTTCTTCACCGAGGTGATGCGTGCGGAGCGCACGGATGATTGCGGCGAGCTGACCACGCCGATCGCGAGCGTCGTCGCGGAGGACGACATGGTGGTCGTGTTGATCGCACGCGAGTATCCCGATCCGCGCAATCCGGGCGAGACTTATTCGACGACGTGGTTCGACGCGTGGCGCTTCGTGGACGGCAAGGCGGACGAGCACTGGGATCCGGCAACGATCGCTGCGCCCTAGCCCACACTCCGCTTTAAATTGCTGAGTCGCCGGCTCGGATACCGATGGCGAATGTCTTCGGGCCGGCGCTCTCGCACTAAACCTTCGAGCGTCCGCGCCGCGAGCCGCGCACGGAACACCACACGCACCGACCCGCCTGCGCTATTGAACGCTGCCGCTGCGGCGCTCGCCGACGGCCGGCGCGTACCTATCCATTCTTCGGCTTACTCTTCGCTTCGACGTGAACCTCACCACGATCGCCTCGATACTCGGCGGTATCGGTCTATTCCTGCTCGGCATGCAGATGATGACCGACGGTCTGAAACTTGCGGCCGGCAACGCGCTGCGCTCCATTCTGCAATCGTGGACGAGCTCCAATACACGCGGCCTGCTCGCCGGCGCCCTGATCACCGCGATCGTTCAGTCTTCGAGCGCCGCCACCGTCGCGATTGTCGGCTTCGTCAACGCTGGGCTCTTGACGCTATCGCAAGCCGCCTGGGTCATCTTCGGGGCGAATGTGGGCACGACCACCACCGGCTGGCTCGTCGCGCTCGTCGGCGTAAGGGTCGACGTTAGCACGCTCGCGCTACCGCTTCTCGGTATCGGCATGCTGTTGCGCCTGACGGCGCGAACCCATAAGCGCCGCGCCGGCTTTGGTCAGGCCATCGCCGGCTTTGGCGCCTTTTTTCTCGGGGTGGGCATCCTGCAGACCTCGTTTTCCGACGTCACACCCCTCCTCGATCGTTGGCCGATCGCTCCTTCCGGAGCGCTCGGCACTTTGAGCTTCGTTGCGGCCGGAATCGTGCTGACGTTGCTGACGCAATCGTCCAGCGCCACGGTTGCGATCACGCTGACGGCCGCGGCGGGCGGCACCATACCGCTCAACGTCGCCGCCGCGATCATTATCGGCGCGAGCATCGGCACGACGTCGACGGCGTGGTTCGCCTCCGTTGGCGCCACACCGCCGGCGAAGCGCGCGGCTTGGGCACATATTTCGTTCCAGCTGCTAACGGGCGCTGTCGCGCTCGTCATTCTCCCCGTGCTGCTTGCGGCGAGCACCGCCATCGTCGCGGCGTTGAGCGGCAGGCGGGACGACCTGCCGGCGACCCTTGCGGTCTTTCATACGCTCTACAGTCTGCTCGGCGTCACGCTGATGTGGCCGCTCGCTCCGCGTTTCGTGCAAATGCTGTCGAAACGCTTCGTTTCCCGCGAGGAGGAGATAGGCCGGCCGAAGCACCTCGACACGACCTTGGTCGACATCCCGGCACTTGCGTTACGAGTGCTCGTCGTCGAGCTCGAGCGCATGTCCGCCCTGACGTTCGAGCTGGCGGCACGGCGCGTGCGCGGCACCGTCGCCGAGCCCGCGAGCAGCTTGCAAGAGAAGGGACTGGTGCAGCTCGGCAACGCCGTGCGCGATTTTATCGGCAGCATGAGTCAAGGAGTGCTTCCGGACGATGTCGTCGTCGCGCTGCCCGACCTGCTGCGCGCAAGCCAGCACCTGGAAGATGTCGCGACGGCCTCCGCGCACACTGGGCCGCACCGCAGCCGCGGACAGGCGGCCGCGCATGCCGAAGGCTCTTCGCCCGATTGGGCGGCGTTGCGGGAAGCCGTGCTCGCCGTGCTCACCTCTAAAATCCCCCCCGCGGAGCTCACGCCGCGGGCGAAACGCATCGAGCTGAGCTACGAGTCGCTGAAGACGACCTTGCTCAAAGCCGGCGCACGCGGTCAGCTGCACGTCGACGCGATGGAGGAAGACTTGCTGCGGGCACGACGGCTGCGGCGCCTCGCCGACTCGGCACTGAAGGCGCACCGCCGTCTCGACCCCTGGATCACCGCCATGGCCGCCGCGAGCACGAGCGCCGCGCCGGCGACGGTGGATGACGCGAAGCTCGACGCCGGCGCGCCCGCACTGCGCACGGCGCCGCTGACCGAGGCCCGAACCGCGCACGCGGCCCAGCACGCGAGCGGCTGACGGCAGAACCCGCAGGAGCCATTCGCCCGCACTCGGCGCGAGCCGCACCCTCGAGCAACGCGCAAACGGGCGCCACCGCTATGGCGCATGCGCGACGGCGTAATGCTCGCCGAGCACATCGACGCCGAAGTCATTGGTCAGATCTCTCCAGACCGAATGCACGTGGTTCGCATCGCTCTGCGTGTTGTCGTACTCGATCAGGAAGGTCGGACCATGAATGCGATAGTAGTGCGCTGCGCCGATGTCCGCGCTGCCCGCCCATGCGAAGTGAATTCCGCCCGTATCCGTGGCCATGATCTTCTCGAGCTCCGCCTGCGCAAGCTCGGGACGCATTCGATCGAGATAGACACGGATCAGCCCCATCAACGCCTCGGCCTGCTGCGGCGTCATGTCGCGAGCCGGCAAGCCGATCGGCGCACCGATATCGACGCGGGGCAGATTGCTCGTGAAGATGTCGCGCGGCGCCTCCTCCTCGAAAACGATTTGCGCACGCGCGTCACCGCTGAACAGCCCGAGCAGCTCCCGCGCGAGCCGCTGCTCGTCGGCGAGCACCTCGAGGCCCTCGTACGAGCCCTCGCGGACGATGGCCGGGTTGCTGCCCATGAAGGCCGGCGATGTCGACACGAGCCGGCCGTCTTGCAACGTAAAATTCAAGCTCAGGTGATGTCCCTCGACGCGCCACCCCCAGGGCCCCTGGTCGCCCGGCTCGCCGAAGATCGTAACGAAGTAACGATCCGGATCGCGGATGTCGCGCCCCTCTCGCTCGAACAGAATCTGATCGAGAAACATGATGCCGAATGCCTTGTCGAGGCCGTCTCGGCTCAGCGCCGAGGCCAGCAGCCGATCGGCAAGCCGGCGTTCGCCGCGCGAAAGCTCTCGATAGGCCAGCCCTTGCCTCTGCACGGGCGTGAAGTGCCAGTTGAAGCGCTCGTCATCGTCGAAGGCGAACCTCGCCTGCGCTTCCTTGGCGTCGTCGAGCGCCGCAAGGAAATGCCGCGCTTGCGCTTGCATCCCACGGGCGACATCCTCGAAGACCGCGCCCCCCGTCGCGGTAACGCCCAACGCGCCGCAGGTCAGGAGCACGATCTTCGCCTTCATAATCTTCCCCCCGGTGCGAACCGAGAAACGCGTCGCAGAAGCTGACATCATCAATGACTTCTTGTCACCGACGAATTCCGGCGCCGGAGATCCTCTCGCGCCGGATGACGTCGAGCATACCTTTGCCGGCGCGGTGGTGCCAGAGCGGGCGTGCGGTGAGGTCGTTCCGTCCGTCGCAAGGTCCGCAGGTCATTTGACAGCGCCTGCGCCGCGACGATACTGACCTCCGGAGTCGGGGGATTCGGGGACAGTCACAACAATGAGCTCGAAGCGTTTCTTGGTGCCGGCCGCGGTCGGGATCCTGGCCTTGCACGCGGCGCCCGCCCTGTCGTTTACGGTTGCGCAGGCCGAAGCGGGCCGCGCCGACTATGCGCAGCATTGCTCCGCATGCCACGGCGCCGACCTGCGCTTGCTCCCGACCGCGCGGCTCGCCGGGCCCGAGTTCGCGAGCCGGTGGCGCGGGCGCAGCATGAACGAGCTTATCGCGCAGCTGCGCGCCACCATGCCGCCGGAGGGTCCGGGCGCTCTGTCACAGGAGAGCTACGTCAATGTCATCGCTTTTCTGCTTGCAGAGAACGGCGCGCCTGCCGGCGAGCCGCTCGCCGCATCGAGCACGCTGATCGGCAGCCTGTTGCCCGGCGCCCCGCCGGGGCAGGCGGCGGCGCGAACGGAGCCCGAGCCCGAGCCGACCGGCGTGATCGTCGCGGGCACGGTGGCGGATTTCGCACCCCTGACCGACGAGGCGCTGCGCGATCCGGCGCCGGGCGACTGGCCGATGCTGCGGCGCGATTACGACGCATCGAGCTTCAGCCCGCTCGACGAGATCACGCCGGAGAACGTGCAACGTCTGCAGCTGGCCTGGATCTGGCCGATGCGCGATGGCGGCAGCAACCAACCGTCGCCGCTCGCGTATCGCGGCACGATCTTCCTGAACAATACCGGCGGCATCCTGCAAGCGCTCGACGGCCGCGACGGCAGTCTGATCTGGGAGCATCGCCTCGCGGACAACATCGCGATGCGCGGGATGGCGTTGCATGACGACAAGCTCTACCTGCAAAGCGGCGGGCGCCTGGTCGCGCTGAACGCGCGCACGGGCGAGACCGAGTGGAACGTGCAAATGCCCGACGGGCGCGCCAGCAGCAGCGGGCCGCTGGTCGCGAACGGCGTCGTGATCCAGGGCATGGGCGGCTGCTCGCGGTACGAGGAGCTGAAATGCTTCATCAGCGGCTACGACGCCGAAACCGGCGAGCAGCTCTGGCGCTTCTCGACGATCGCGCAGTCCGGCGCGCCCGATGGCGATACCTGGGGCGATTTGCCGGATCTGTACCGTGCCGGCGGCGAGACATGGATCACCGGCAGCTACGACCCCGTGCTCAATCTCACCTACTGGGGCACGGCGCAGGCCAAACCCTGGATGCCGGCGAGCCGCGGCATGGGAACGCTCGACGTCGCCCTCTATACGAGCTCGACGGTCGCGCTTGATGCCAGCACCGGTGAGCTCGCGTGGTACTACGCGCATGCGCCGGGCGAAGCCCTCGATCTGGACGTCGTCTTCGAGCGCGTGCTGGTCGATCGGGGCGACGACAAATTCGTCTTCACGGCCGGCAAGGACGGCGTTCTATGGAAGCTCGACCGCGTCACCGGACGGTACGTCGATCACGTGGAAACGGTATTCCAGAACGTCTGGGAGAGCTTCGACCGAGAGACCGGACGCCCGCATTATCGGCAGGACATCATCGATCACACGGTCGGCCAATGGATCGACGGCTGCCCGAGCACGGAAGGCGGTCACAACTGGCATGCGATGAGCTTCCATCGCCCGACGCGCCAGATGATCATTCCGCTCGCGCAGAGCTGCATCGCCATCCGCGCGCAGGCCATCGAGCAACGGCCCGATGGCGGCAGCGCCGGCGGCGCGGACCGGCGCTTCTACGAGATGCCGGGCACTGACGGCAATATCGGCCGTCTCGGCGCCTTCGATGTGGACACGATGACCGAGACATGGGCCGTCGAGCAGCGCGCGCCATTCCTGACCGCGGCGTTATCCACTGGCGGCGGCGTCGTATTCGTCGGCGATCTCGACCGCGAGTTCAAGGCGATAGACGTTCGCGACGGCCGGATCTTATGGAAGACGCGGCTTGCGACATCGGTACAGGGCTTCCCGATCAGCTTCGAGGCCGACGGCAAGCAGTATGTGGCCGTGACGACCGGCCTCGGCGGCGGCAGCCCGCGGCTCGTTCCGAACCTGATCGCTCCGGAAATCCAGCCGCCGACACGCGGGCACGCGCTTTACGTGTTCACCCTGCCGGACGAATAGTGCGACGACGCCGACACCAGTTGGCACCCGTTTCTTACACACGGAGGTGATGAAGTCATGGATCAGGCATTCGAGCGAGTCCTCGACACGTACCGCAAGCGCCTTGCCGATGAGTCCGCCGTGATGGCGGAGCTGTCGCGCGAGGACTTCGCGCCCCGGCGCGACGACTTCCTGCTGGCGGTCGGCGAGCCGGCGGCGCGCTTCCTGCACGCGCTCGCAATCGGCCTCGGCGCCCGAACGATCGTCGAGCTCGGGACCTCGTACGGCTTCTCGACGCTGTTCCTCGCGGATGCAGCGCGTGCCACCGGCGGCAAGCTCTACACTTATGAAAACGTGCAGACCAAGCAGGACTACGCCCGCGAGCGTATCGCGGAGGCCGGGCTCGCGGACTACGTCGAGTGGCGGCTCGGCGATGCGCTCGAGCTGCTGCGCGAGCAGCCGCAGCCGGTTGATCTCGTGCTGATCGATGTCTGGAAGGACCTCTACACGCCGAGCTTCGAGGTCATCTACCCGCAGCTTGCAGAAGGCGGCGTAATCGTCGCGGACAACATGATTCACCCGGTGAGCGCCCGGCCGTCGACGACGGCGTACGCGGCCGCCGTGCGGGCGAAACCGGATATGGAAGGGGTCCTGCTCGGCATCGGGCATGGCCTCGACATCGCTTGCCGGCGGTCATCGCCATAAAGCATCAGGCTCTGCGTGACCACTGCCAGGATCAGCGCCGCCGTCAGAAGCTCCTCAGGCCGGTCGGAACGCCCTTTCGCTCGGCTCGTCAGTCTCGCTCTCCACCGGCGCCGCGGCAATGGCTTGCTGCACGACCGGCCGTAGCAGCTCCTTGAGCTTGGCCAGATCGAACCCGACGTCGCGCACGCCGGCCGTGCGCAGCAGATCGCGGCTGCGGTCGGACTCGCTGCCGCCGCCGAGACGGCCGACGAATAGCGTCGGCCGGGATACGCGCGCACGCAGCCGCTTGGCGGCGTGCCGCACCGCGGTCAAATCCCCCGGCGGCAACGAGACGATGCAGACGGCCGCCGGCCGCCGCGCGTCGACCTCGGCGATCTTTTCCCCGATCAGGGCATCGGCGGCCAGCACCTCGAAGTCGCACCGCTCGTCGCTCATCAGCACGCCGAGCAACTGCAGCGCGATCTCGTCCAGCCGGTCCCGCACCGGCAAACCGAGCACGAGGGCGCGCGCCGAGGTCTCGGTGGTGGCCGACTCCTCGGCGACGGAAGTCCATAGGTCATCGACGATCTCGTCGAGCGCACTCGCCACGAAGTCGCCGTCATCCGCCATGATGCGGTCTGCCGCGAGATCGCGCTTCAGGGCCAGCAACGCGCCCAGCAGCAGCTGATCGCAGGTCTCCGTGATCGAGTGCTTATCGAGATAGGCCTCGACGATGTCGGCCGCCTCGTCCTCGTCCCGAGCGAGCAGCCGCTGATACAGCGAGAGATCCGCGTTCAGCGCCGGCCCCTCGCTCAGCAATCGATCGATGAAGGTCAGCTCCGGAAGGTAGCGGGATACCACGACCAGGCAGACCGTCATCGGCGTCGCGAGTACCAGCCCGATCGGCCCCCAGATCCACGCCCAGAAAATCGCGGACACGATCACGGCAATCGTCGAGAGGCCCACGCTTTGTCCGTAGAGCAACGGCTCCATCACATTGTTGCTGAGCAGCTCGAGCACGAGGAACATCCCGACGACGAGCAGCACCTGCTCCCAGCCCGGCGCCGTGACCAGGCTGACGAAGATCGGTAGCAACGCGGCGATCCACGGGCCGACGTACGGGATGTAGCGCAGCACCGCGGCCGAGATGCCCCAGACGAGCGCATACGGCACGCCGAGGAAGTACAGACCGAGCCCCACTGCGAGGCCCATCGACGCATTGACGATGAGCTGCATCATCAGGAACCGGGAGATCCGCTGCCCCGCCTCGGCAAGCGCCTTAGTGGTGACGACGATCGACGAGCGGCCCGCGAGGCTGACGAGCCGGTTGCGCAGGTCTTCCCGGTTGATCAGCATGAAAATGGACAGCAGCATCGCGAGGCCGACCGTTGCGGCGAGATCCGCCACCGGGCTCAGCACGCCGGGGTCGCCAAGCAGACGCCTCGGCTCGACAACCTGCACCCGGACGGGCTCGTCGAGCTCGACAGGCGGCGTAGCATCCGCCGGCGCGGCGGCCGCGGCTTGTTGCTCCTCCTCGGCCACGTCGCTCTCGACCTCCTCCGTGATATCTCTGATGGTCGTCTGCACGCGCTCGATCGTCCCGCCGCGAGTAAATTCGCGTAGATCGGCAAGCTTTTCGCGAATATTGGTTCGATGCTGCGGCAGCTCGTCGGCCAGCTGGCTGAGCTGCCCCACCATCAGGTAGCCCATGCCGACGAGGAGGGCCGTGACGGTGCCGGCGACGATCACCACGCCGAGCACACGCGGCACGTGCACCCGATCGAGTCGTGTAACGAGCGGGCTCATCAGGAATGTGACGATCGCCGCGAGCGCGATCGGAATCAGTATGACCTGTCCGATCCAGAGCGCCGTGACGACGATGGCGATCGTCACCAGCCGAGCGGCGACGTAAAGAGAGCGAGGACCTTCGCGAGGTACGGTGACCGGCATCGGGGGTTTCTCGTAATCGTTATTCCGGCCCGCCCCGTCATGCAGGTTCCGTGCCCGGAGTTTTCGCAACCGATAGCGCGACCCGTGACGCGCGCATCAGCCACACTCTATACTCGCCTTACCGGTCCTGGGACCTCATCGCCTGGGGAGACGATGACACGTTTACACGATCACGGCGCGTATTTCGCCGTCCGCAGTGCCTCGGTCATACGGAGCCGCGCGGAGCGTCTTGAGATCTGGCTCCGCCACGAAGCGCCGGCCGCGCCCGCTCGCGGCCAAGCGGAAGCCGCGGCGTGATCAACCACATCGTTCGGTCGGCACTCTTCCTCGGCGCGGCCGCGCTCGCCGGCTGCGGTGACCCGATCGCGACCCATCACGATACGCTCTCCCGGTATTGTCTCGACTGCCATAACGACGTCGAGCGCGTCGCCGACTTGAGTCTCGATCGCCTCGATGTCGCCGCCGTCGGCGCGGATGCTGCGCACTGGGAAATGATCGTCCGCAAGCTGCGCGCCGGGATGATGCCGCCGGCGGACGCCCCGCGGCCGAGCAACGAAGTGCGCCTCGAGCTAGTCGACTGGCTCGAGCGCGAGCTCGATGCGGCCGGCGCCGCCGCGCCGGACCCCGGCCGCACCGTCGCGTTCCATCGCCTGAACCGCAACGAGTACCGGAACGCGATTCGTGATCTGCTCGCGCTCGACATCGATGTCTCTGAACTGCTGCCCGCGGACGACTCGAGCTACGGCTTCGACAACATCGCCGGCGTGTTGAAGCTTTCGCCGACCCTTCTAGAGCGCTATGTCACGGCCGCCGACCGCGTCAGCGGGCTCGCGGTCGGCATCCCGCCGCCGTTCGAGAACATCGACTGGTTTCGCGTGCCGGACGACCTCTCCCAGGAACGCCGGTTGCCGGGCATGCCGTTCGGCACGCGCGGCGGCACGAAGATTCGCTATCACTTTCCGGTCGACGGCGAGTATCTGATCAGCGCCGAGCTGCAGCGCGACCTGAACGAAAGCATGCCGCTCTACGGTGAGCCGCAGCATCTGGAGGTCAGCATCGACGGCGAGCGGATCGCGGTATTCACCCTGCCCGCGGTGCCCACCACGCCGCCGGACGAAACCCGTTCGGCCGCCCCGGGCATCAGTCAGATCCGCTCGCGATTCCGGCTCGGCCGCGAGGAGCGCGCCGAGCGCAATCGCGCGGACGCGGACTGGAACGCGCGGGTGCCGGTCAAGGCGGGCGAGCGTGACATCATCGTGACGTTCATCGCGAAAACCGGCGCGCTCGACGAGCCGGCCCGGTTGCCGTTCCAGCGGCCCTATCCGGCCGGCGTCAACATTCCCGAGACGCGCACCGGCGCGTACCTGCGCAGCGTCGAGATCAGCGGCCCGTATGCCGGCCCGGGCGCGGCGGCCGCGAGCGCCACCAGCGGCCGGGCCGGCACACCGACGCCAAGCCGTGAGCGCATCTTCGGCTGCGAGCCCGCGTCGCCGCAGGACCTCGACTGCGCGCAGACGATTCTGGCGACGCTCGCGCGGCGCGCCTACCGGCGACCCGTGACGGCCGACGACCTGCAGCCGCTGCTCGAGTTCTACGACGAGGGCGCGGCCGTCGGCGGCTTCGACGCCGGCATCCGGCTCGCGCTGAAGCGTCTGCTGGTCGCGCCGGAGTTCTTGTTCCGCATCGAGCTCGATCCACAGGACGTGCCGCCCGGAACGGCCTACGCGCTGTCGCCGATCGAGCTCGCGTCGCGGCTGTCGTTCTTCTTGTGGAGCAGCCTGCCAGACGACGAGCTGCTCACCGCCGCCGAGGAGGCCCGGCTCGGCAGCGCTGCCGAGCGCGAGCGGCAGGTCATGCGGATGCTCGCCGATCCGCGCGCGGATGCGTTCATCGAAAACTTCGCGGGGCAATGGCTGTTCCTTCGCAACCTCGCCGCCATCGTGCCGGTGCAGAGCATTTTCCCGGATTTCGACGATACGCTGCGCAGCGCCCTGCGCCGAGAAACCGAGCTCTTCTTCGGCAGCATCGTCCGCGAAGACCGCAGCGCGCTGGACCTGCTGACGGCGCCGTACACCTTCATGAACGAGCGGGTGGCCGCGCATTACGGTATACCGGGCATCAAGGGCGCGCATTTCCGCCGCGTAGAGTGGCCGGAAGACCATCCGCGGCGCGGGCTGCTCGGGCACGGCAGCATTCTCGCGGTCACGTCGTATCCGGACCGCACCTCGCCGGTCATCCGCGGCAAGTGGATTCTCGAGAATCTGCTCGGCACGCCGCCGCCCGCCCCGCCGCCCGATGTGCCGGTGCTGGTCGGAACAGACGGCGCCGGCACGGCGCTGCCGATGCGCGAGCGCCTCGCTCAACATCGTGAGAACCCGAATTGCGCGTCGTGTCATGCGCTGATGGACCCGCTCGGCTTCGCGCTCGAGCGCTTCGACGCCACCGGGCGCTCGCGCACGCTCGGCGATGCGGGCGAGTTGATCGACGCCACCGGCACGATGCCGGACGGTACGCCGTTCGACGGCGTCGAAGGGCTGCGCGACGGGCTGCTGTCGTCGGATCTGTTCGTGACGACGATGACCGAGAAGCTGTTGACGTACGCGCTTGGGCGCGGCGTCGAGCACTACGACATGCCAGCGGTTCGAGCGATCGTCAGGAACGCGGCGCAGGACGATTACCGGTTCTCGGCATTCGTTCTGGGGGTCGTCGAAAGTTCGCCGTTTCTGTCGCGGCGGACATCCGGGAAGGAGAGCGAATGAGGTTCATCACGAAGCGCACCCTGCCGCGGCGCACGTTTCTGCGCGGCACGGCCGCAGCGATCGGCTTACCGCTGCTCGATGCGATGGTCCCCGCGTTGGCCCAGTCCGCACCGCAGCCGAAACGCATTGGTTTCATCTATATGCCGAACGGCGTGGCGATGAACTTCAGCGGCATCAACTACTGGACGCCGGCGGGCGTCGGCCGGGATTTCGAGCTGTCGCCGATTCTGACGCCGCTCGCGCCGTATCGGGACCGCCTCACGGTCGTCAGCGGCCTCGCGCATCATCAGGCCGATGCCCATGACGACGGCGCCAACGGCGATCATACGCGCGCGACCAGCTCATGGCTGACGGGCGTGCATTGCAAGCGCACCGAAGGCGCGGACGTCGAGAACGGAGTCTCCGCCGATCAGCTGGCCGCGCAAGTGCTCGGCCGCGACACAGTGTTGCCGTCCCTCGAGCTCGGGATCGACCTGAATTTTCTGTCCGGGCAATGCGAGAACAGCTACAGCTGCGTTTATCTCAACACGCTCGCGTGGAGCTCGCCGACCGAGCCGCTGCCGACCGAGAACAACCCGCGCCTCGTGTTCGAGCGCCTGTTTGGCGCCGGCGGCAGCGCGGAGCAGCGCATGGCGCTCGCCCATGAGAATCGCAGCATCCTCGACTCCGTCGGCGCGGCGTTCACGCGGCTTTCGAGCGCGCTCGGCCCGAGCGACCGCCGTCAGGTCGATGAATACCTCTCGTCGCTGCGCGAGGTCGAGCGCCGGATCCAGGCGGTCGAGCGGCTCGGCGTCGATTCCGGCATGCCGGACCTCACCCGGCCGCGCGGCATCCCCGAGCGTTTCGACGAGCATGTCACGTTGATGTTCGAGCTGCAGTGGCTTGCCTTCCAGGCCGACATGACCCGCGTCGTGACGTTCATGCTCGGACGCGAGCTGAACTTCCGCACGTATCCAGAGATCGGCATCAACGAAGGTCACCACGGCATGTCGCACCATCAGGACAGGCCGGAGCAGCTCGAGAAGCTCGCGCGTCTCGGTGCGTATCAGGCAACCCTCTTCAAGGCGTTCCTGGACCGGCTCGCGGCCACGCCCGAGGGTGACGGCACGCTGCTCGATCATTCGCTCTTTCTTTATGGCGCGTCGCTCAGCAACCCGAATCTGCATGCGCACTTCGATCTGCCGCTCTCCATCGTCGGCGGCAACCGACGCATGCATGATGGCGGCCGGCACCTCGTGTTCCCGCCCGAGACGCCGATGACGAACCTGCTGCTGTCGATGCTCGACAAAGTCGGCGTGCCGGCCGATACGCTCGGCGACAGCACCGGCCGGCTCGACATCGAGCCGCTGGCCGAGGTGTGAGCATGACGAAGACAGCGGCGCTGCTGACGATCATGGCGGGTTTCGCCGCGGCAACGGCCGCCGCCGGTCCAGTCGTCGATGCGGCGGAAAGCGGTGACGCCGCCGCGCTCCACGCCCTGCTCGAGCGCGGCGAGAACCCTAACGATGCCGCCGCCGACGGCACGACGGCACTGCACTTCGCCGTCCATCACGGCGACGTCGCGTCCGCGGCGCGGCTCGTCGAAGCCGGCGCCGCCGTCGACGCGGCCAACCGGTATGGGTTGCGGCCGCTCTACCTCGCGGCACAGAACGGCCAGGCGGAAATCGTGCGGCTTCTCGTGCAGCACGGCGCCGATCCGAATGGTGCGTTGCCCGAAGGTGAGACGGCGCTGATGACCGCGGCGCGCACCGGCGACGTGGCGACCATCGAGGCGCTGATTGAAGCCGGCGCCGACGTCAACTTGCGCGAAGGCTGGCGGGGACAGACGGCGCTCATGTGGGCCGCTGCCGAAAACAATGCGCCGGCCGTGAAGGCGCTGCTGGCACACGGCGCCGAGCGCGATGCGCGCTCCGCGGAGGGCGAGTTCAGCGCGCTCAAGTTCGCCGTGCGCGGCGGCGCCGTCGATGCGACGCGCGCGCTGCTCGACGCCGGTGCGGATATCGAAGAGCGTCTCGCCGACGGCACGAGTCTGCTCGTTCTGGCCGTGATGAATGCCCATTACGAGCTCGCATCGGTGCTGCTCGATTACGGCGCCGAGCCGAACGCGGCGGATCAGGGCTGGACGGCGCTCCATCAGATCGCGTGGTCGCGGCGCTGGAACATGGGCTTCAACCTGCCGGGGCCTGCGCGCACTGGCAACGTCGACAGCCTCGAGCTCGCCGCCAAATTGGTTTCGCTCGGCGCGGACGTCGATGCCCGGCAGACCGCCGAGCCGGTGGACGGCAATCGCAACAAGTTGAACCGCATCGGCGCTACGGCGTTTCTGCTCGCGGCGAAGTCAGCGGACTTGCCGCTGATGCGCACGCTGCTCGATCTCGGCGCCGACCCGTCGATCCCGACTGAAGAAGGCACGACCGCGCTGATGGCCGCCGCCGGGGTCGGGATCTGGGCGCCCGGCGAGAACCCTGGCACCCACGAGGAAGCATTCGCGGCCGTCCGCCTCGCCTACGAGGTCGGCGGCGGCGACGTCAATGCCATCAACGCCAATGGCGAAACGGCACTGCACGGCGCCGTCTACCGCGGCGGCGCGATCCCGATCATCGAGTTCCTGGCCGGGCGCGGCGCAAAGCTCGACGTCGTCAACGCGTTGGGATGGATGCCTGTCACGGCCGCGGACGGCGTCGAGTACACCCCCGATGTGCTGAAGCGCTATCCGGATGCCGCGGCGCTGCTGCGGCGCCTGATGCGTGAGCAAGGCCTGCCGGTGCCGCCGTCGTCACAGCCCGGACGCGTCGCCGCCGCGAACTAACCGTTCGAAGCCTCTGGCGGCGCAATCGGCCTTGGTTGACATCTCTTTGCCGGGCGTTCGAACATGTCCGCAATCCGGCCCCCGTCGGTGCGCATCCATGTGGCATCGTCACGCCTTAACCGCGATGTGACATCGCCGTGCTCGGGGGCCCGTCGGCTATTTACCCTGGAGGGTCCCAACATGAGCGCAGCGCTGCAATCGAACGATCTCAACGTCAAAGCGCACGACGCATTCTTCATAGACGGCAAGTGGCAGAAGCCGGCCGGCAGCGGCACGTTGGACGTCATCTCGCCGGTCAGCGAGTCGGTGGTCATGACGTTCCCGGAGGCGTCTCCGCAAGACGTGGACCGGGCCGTCGCTGCCGCACGCGAAGCATTCGATAACGGGCCGTGGCCGCGCATGTCGCCCGAAGAGCGCGGCGACGCCCTGCTGAAGGTGGCCGAGCTGCTGAAGGCGCGGCTGCCGGAGCTCGCGCAGGCGTGGACCACGCAAGTCGGCGCCCCGATCAGCTTCACGCGCTACGCTTCCGCGCAGCCGTCCACGCTGTTCGAATTTTACGGCACGCTCATCAAGACCTACCCGCTCGTGGATGAGCGGCGGCGGGACAACGGCGGCCTCGTGCGCGTCGTAAAGGAACCGGTCGGTGTCGTCGCGGCCATCACGCCGTGGAACGCGCCGCTCGTGCTGCTCTGCTACAAGGTCGCCGCTGCGCTGGCCGCCGGCTGCACGGTCGTCGCGAAGCCGTCGCCGGAGACGCCGATCGACGCCTACCTGCTCGCCGAATGCATCGAAGCAGCCGGCCTGCCGGCCGGAGTTTTCA
>CAZFJU010000094.1:0-15574 GCA_964518995.1 uncultured Gammaproteobacteria bacterium | reverse complement strand
TTATCGACTCACTCAGCCGCGCAAGATCGGGCACATCGAATCATTGTAGAGTCGATCTAGGTAGAGCCGATCGAGCAAAAGCTGCGCCGGCGTGTCGGCGGCTTCGTTCAGCCGCCGTTGATACCTAGGAAGAGCTGATAGGCCGGGTTGTGCGTCTCTTCGGCGTGCGCATAGCCGAGCGTCGCGAGATGGGCTGCGAAGTCGTCTCGCTCCGCCATCGGCACTTGCACGCCAGCGAGCACACGGCCGTAGTCCGAGCCATGGTTCCGATAGTGGAACATGCTGATGTTCCAGCGGTCGCCGATGGCCTTGAGGAATTTCAGCAGCGCTCCCGGGCGCTCCGGGAACTCGAAGCGATAGATCACTTCGTCGGTGATTGCCGGCACGTGACCGCCGATCATGTGCCGGACGTGTAGTTTAGCGAGCTCGTTGTCGGAAAGATCGAGCACGGCATAGCCGCTCGCCGCCAGCTGGTCGATCAGCTTGCGCGCCTCGCCGCGACCGTCCGGCAAGGCCACCCCGACGAAGATGCGCGCCTGCTCGGACGGCGCGTACCGATAATTGAACTCGGTGACGCTGCGCGAGCCGAGCGCTTCGCAGAAGCGCAGGAACTCCCCCTTGCGCTCCGGGATCTCGACGGCGATCAGCGCCTCGCGATGCTCGCCGAGCTCCGCGCGCTCTGCGACGTGACGGAGGCGATCGAAGTTGACGTTCGCACCGCTCGCGATCGCAATCAAATGCTCTCCGCGCATGCCGCGCTCGAGATAGCGCTTCAGCCCCGCGACGGCGAGCGCCCCGGCCGGCTCCATGATGACGCGGCAATCCTCGAAGATATCCTTGATCGCCGCGCAGATCTCATCGGTCTCGACCAGCACGATGTCGTCGACCACCTCACGCGCGAGCGCGAAGGTATGGTCGCTGACCCGGCGCACGGCGACGCCATCGGCGAAGATGCCGACATGCTCGAGCGTGACCGGGTGACCCGCGCCCAGCGCGGCGTGCATGCTCGCCGCGTCCACGGGCTCGACGCCGATCACGGCGACCTCGGGATAAAGCAGCTTGATGTAGGAGCCGACGCCTGCGACGAGGCCGCCGCCGCCGATCGGCACGAAAATCGCGGCCGGCGGCTGCTGCCACTGACGCGTCAACTCGACGGCGATCGTGCCTTGACCTGCGATGACGTCCGGATCGGCAAACGGGTGCACGAACGTGAGGCTTTGCTGCTCGGCAAGCAGCATCGCATGCTCGTAGGCCTCGTCGTAGGCGTCGCCGTGCAACACCACCTCGCCGCCGAACGAGCGCACGGCGTCGACCTTGATCGACGGTGTGCTCCGCGGCATCACGATCACGGCACGAATGCCGCGGCGGTGAGCAGCGAGCGCGACGCCTTGCGCATGGTTACCGGCAGAGCTGCAGATCACGCCCTTCTCGAGCGCTGCGGTCGGCAGCTGAGCCAGCTTGTTGAATGCGCCGCGGCACTTGAACGAAAAGACGGGCTGCAGATCCTCGCGTTTCAGCCAGATCCGATTGCCGAGCCGGCGTGATAGACGCGGCGCAGGGTCGAGCGGGGTTTCGACCGCGATGTCATAGACACGGGCCTTCAGGATCCTCTCGACATAACCTGTGGCGAGCGGGCGGGATGCGGTATTGCGGCTGGCGCTCATGGAAGGGGCGAGCTTAGCTCAAATCGGGCCGCTCGCCCTATAGCAGCCAGGCAGGGGTTCGTTTCGGTTGCACGCGAGGACCGCTGTGGCTCTACTCCGAATCCTCGGCCGGGGCGCGCAGCAGGTCATCCATGCGGCGGGTCAGCTGGCCGAAAAGATAGGACGGAATCTGATACTCGAAGCCGTCCACGCGCGCGTTGATGCGCGCGGCTTCCGCTTCTGCATCGACACCGCGCTCGGCCTCCGCGTCGTCTCCTGCCGCGCTATCGGCTGGATCATCGTCTCCGGCCTCGGCGCTTGCCGCGAAGCGCAGCCACTGCTGATCGTCGCGCGTGTACGAGGTGGCCGTCACGATCAGTCCGTCGAACGTAACGAACGTCGTCTGCGTGACGTCGTCCGGCAGATCGCCCGCCGCGGCCACGTCGTCGAGCCGCAAATCGCGCAAGGTACCCGCGATGACGTTCGCGACTCCCGGATAAGAGAGCTCGCGGCCTTCCGGGACGTCCGCGACGGTGAAATCGGCCGCGGCCGCGTCGGCCCTTTCGATGTGCACGACTTCGCCATCCGGATGCTCGATCGTCACCGCGGAGATCCGCTCGCTCGATACATCGAGAATGACGGGGTCGACCCAGTCGGCCGCGTCCCGCGGCGCCTCGATTTGCCGGTCGACGAGATAGCTCGTTGCGGCGTCGCTCGCGCGCACGAACTGCAGATTCTGGCTGTCTGCCGCCCCGATGACGACGGCCGCGCGCACGTCATCGCCCGCATAGGCGATCAGCTCGACACCGCTGGCTTGTTCGGACTCGACGGGCTCGACGCCGAGCCGATCGTAGTAGCTCGGATTGGAGGTCTTCTCCTCGATGATGCGCGCTTCCGCCAACGCGAGCAGCGCACCGCGAATCTTGCCGATATCCGCCGGGTAGCCTTGCTTCTCGGCAATCACCCAACTGTCGGGGCGGCGCTCGAGCGTTACGAGCGATTCGTTGCCGGCGCCGACGATGCGCACACGGTCGACGGAGTCGAGCGTCCGTTCGAGCTCCGGCAGAAAACGCGTATCGACCGCGCTCTGCGGCGCACTGCCGCGCTGGCCCCACACTGCGACCAACGCCAGCACGATCAGCGCGGCCGCGAGGACGATCAAGGTTCTACCGGTCATCGTTGTCCCTTCCGACGTCGTCTGACGGTCACGATCAGCAGCATCAATCCGGTGAGCGCGAGCGGCAACACGCCGATGTTGAGCACTTTCAGCGTCGTGCCGAGCTGCTCGATGCTGCGGTCCAGATTGCGGCGCACCGCGCGAAGCTCCTGGCGGATCTCGACCTGCTGATCGAGAAAGCGCTGGATCTCTTCCTGCTGCTCGGCGCTCATGAGCAATGAGGTCGAGTCCTCACGCAGCTGCTGCAGCTCTCCGAGCCGGCGCTCCGTCTCCGCGAGCTCGGCCTGCAGCTGCTGCTCGGTCGCGCGGTACTGCGCATCGGCGTCGCGCCGCAGCGCTTCCACCGTGGTAAACGGCCGCGAGAACGTTGCGCGGCTGCGCAGGCCGATCAGGTCGGCGCTGCCCGACAGATTGTCGAACGCATTGACGACGAAGTCGCCGTTGCTCGCGAAGGCCGTGAACAGTTGCTGGCCTAGGAAGTTCTGCACCTGCACCCAGAGCCGATCGCTCAAGATGTCGACGTCGCCGACCAGAATGACGTTCGCGTCGTCGATCGACATCAGCTGGTCGGTCGCCGCGCTCGTATCGGCATCGGCCGACGCGGCGGGCGCATCCTCGCCTTCGGCGGCGCCAGCGGTCTCTGCGCCGTCCACCTCGTCCGCGCCTTCATCGGCGACGGGCTCCGCCGGCGGCCCGTCCGGGAAGGCCGTCCCGATGCGGCCGCTGAGCCGCGCGGCGAGCACATAGCGCTCGCCGGTGGGCATGAAATCGTAGAGCAGCTCGCCGGGGTCCGACAGAAACTGCAGGCGCGCGGCCGGAATTAGCGCCGCACGCTCGCTCGATCGCAGCAACGGCGCTAGCTGCGGGCCGCCTTCGCCGTTCGAGGCGCGACTGAAATGGCCCGCGGTGCCGATATTGATCGACTGTAACCCGGCCGTGATCACATCCTCCTGATCGAGCCCTGCGTCGTTGAGGCCGATCAACGCGAGGTGGCGCACCGGCTGCCCGAAGCCGACGTTGACGCTGAGCGCGTTGACGTCGTCGAGGACGACACTGTCGGCGGAGAACTCGACTCCCCAAGCGTCGAACAGGCGCTCGAGATTCGAGCCGGTCGACGTCGTGCCGAAGTCCATCGGCGTCGCCGCGGCGCTCGCAATCTCGGCCAGCGGGTCGACGAAGATCAGCGCCCGCCCGCCGCGAAGCACGAATTGGTCGACCGCGTACAGCGTTTGCTCGTCGAGATTCGTCGGGTGCACGAGCCACAGCACGTCGATATCGTCGTCGATCCGCTCGACGCTCGGCGGCAGCGTGCGCACGTCGAACAGCTGACGCACCTGCTGCGTGATCACCCACGGCGGCGTCGGACGCTGGCTCTGCGGGTCGAACCCGCCGCTCATCATCGTTCCGCTCAAGAGCCCGACCACAGCCTTTTCCGGATTCGCGAGGCTGTAAATCATCCGCGCGATGTCGTACTCGAGAAACGGCTCCTTCTCCGGCTGCAAGAACGGAATCGTCGCTTCGTCGCCGACCCCGTTGGTCCCCGCGAGGCCGAAGAACACGTTCTCGCCGAGGGAGCCGAGGTTGATCGGCTGCAGGCCGAGCTGCGTCGCGCGGTCTTCTTCCTCGGAGAACGGCTGCGGATCGATGATCTCGACGCGCAGCCTGCCGTTCGCGTGCATTGCGAGCTCCTCGAGCATCTCCTCGACGCGCACGGCGTACGAGCGCAGAAACGGAATGTCGGCCGTCTCCCGATCGCTGAAAAAGAGATAGAGATTGACGGGCTCTTCGAGCTTGCCGAGCAGCGACCGCGTGCCGGGCGACAGCGTGTAGAGCTGGTTCTCCGTTAGATCGATACGCCACCCGCGCAGCAGGGTGTTGCTCGCCATCACGGCGGCGATGAACACGCCCACGAGCAGCACGAGCGTCGAATAGCCGATTCGGCGGCGTCCTGATGAGCTCATGTCAGTCGGCCTTCTTCAATTCGAGAACGATGGTGTTGGCATAAAGCGCGAGGCCGATGAGGAGCGCGAAGTAAACGAGATCGCGCACATCGATCACGCCCTTGCTGATGCTTTCGAAATGCGTGAGAAAGCTGAGGCTGGCGATGGTGTCGACGAGGGCCTGCGGCGCCCAGGCCGAGAAGACGTCGAGCACGAGCGGATGGCCCGCGAGCAGCAGCGCCAGTGAGACGACCACCGCCATGATGAATGCGATGACCTGATTCTTGGTCGCGGCCGAAATGCACGAGCCCACGGCTAGAAACCCGCCGGCCAACAGGATGCTGCCGACATACGCGGCGAGGATGACCCCGTTGTCCGGGTTGCCGAGATAGTTCACCGTCAGCCAGATCGGGAAGGTGAGCGCGATCGCGAGGGCAGTGAACGCCCATGCCGCGAGGAACTTTCCGGTCACGGATTGCCACGGCTTGATCGGCAGCGTCATCAGCAGCTCGATACTTCCGGATCGCCGCTCTTCGGCCCACAGCCGCATGCTAAGAGCCGGCACGAGAAACAAAAACAACCAAGGATGGAACGTGAAGAACGACGCGAGATCGGCTTGGCCCCGTTCATAGAAGTTGCCGAGATAGAATGTGAACGCGTTCGCAACGATCAAAAAGATGGCGATGAAGACGTACGCGACGAGCGTCGTGAAGTAGCTCGCGAGCTCACGCCTGAAGATGGCCAGCATGCCGCTCATGCGCTCGCTCCCCCGGTAATCGTGCGGAACACCTCATCGAGACGGCCTGTTTCGAGATGGAGCTCGTCAAGGGCCCATTCGCGCTGCTCGACGAGCCGGCTGATCGGCGGCAGCGGGAAGCCGTTCTCGGCCGGGAAAGCCGTCAGCCGGCCGCTGCGCTCATCGACCTGCGTGGCCGCGACCTCGGGCAACGCTTCGATCTCCGCGCGGACGACCGCGAGTCGCGTCCCATCCGCGAGCTTGAGCGAGACCGCGTTGTGAAATTTAGAGCGCGCCGCGAGACCTGCCGGCGTATCGTCGGCGAGAATTCTGCCGCGAGCGATGACCACCGCCCGCGTGCAAACAGCATCCACCTCTTCGAGCAGATGCGTCGAGATCACGATGATCTTGTTCTTCGCCATGCCGTTGATGAGCTGGCGGACCTCGTGCTTCTGATTCGGGTCGAGCCCGTCCGTCGGCTCGTCGAGCAGCAGCACGTCGGGGTCGTGCAGAATGGCTTGCGCAAGGCCGACGCGGCGGCGGTACCCTTTGGATAACGTCTCGATGCTCTGGTCGAGCACCCGCTCGAGGTGCAGCATGGCGTAGACCTCGTCGAGCCGCTGCCGCCGTGCGCCGCGGGCGAGCCCGCGTACATCCGCAATGAACTCGAGGAATTCACGCGGCGTCATCTCCGGGTAGCTCGGCGCGCCTTCGGGCAGATAGCCGATGCGGCGCTTGGCTTCGACGGGCTGCGCATCGACATCGTAGCCGCAGACGCTCACCTTGCCTGCCGTCGGCGCGAGGAAGCCGGCGATGATGCGCATCGTCGTCGTCTTGCCGGCGCCGTTCGGGCCGAGAAAGCCGAGCACCTCGCCGGGCTGCACCCTGAAGCTCAAATCGTCGACGGCTAACAGCGTGCCGTACTGTTTCGTAAGTCCCTGGCAGTCGATCATCGCAGTCATTACTATGCCTTGGCCCGAGTTGTCCAGCCGACGCCGCAGATGCAGACGAGGCCGTGACGTGAGCGCACGGCGGCATCGGCCCGGTGGCGAGAATGAAGCATGGCGCTGGTCGCGTGCGCATTCCGTGCGAAGGCAGCGCGGCGACGAAGACTCTGATAGTGCGAAGCCGCAGCGCAGCCGAGCGCTTGAGATGCGCCGCGAATCGACATGCCTCTGATTCGCGACTTTACTGGCGGCGCCCAATTCTGCATAGGCAGGCACGGTGTTTCAAGGCGCTCCGCGGGAACGAAAAGGTGGCGCACGGCCGCCGCGAGTGAAGCGGGCGATAGAGAGCTTTCGCGAGGTGGTGCATGGCGACTCTTTTCACGAACGGGCGTCTCGTCAACGAAGGGGCGATCGTCGAGACGGATCTGCTGGTCGAAGGCGAGCGGATCGCGCGGATCGGCGGCAGCGGCGCGCCGGCCGGCGTCGAGGTGGTCGATCTCAACGGCTGCTATATTCTGCCTGGGGTGATCGACGATCAGGTGCACTTTCGTGAGCCCGGTCAGCCGGCGAAGGCCACTATCGAATCTGAGTCGCGAGCCGCGCTGGCTGGCGGGGTGACGAGCTTTCTCGATATGCCGAATAACTCTCCGCCTGCGGTGAGCCTCGATGCCGTAGCGGAGAAGCGCGCCCGTGCAGCGGCCACGAGCTACGCCAACTATGGTTTCTATCTCGGCGCGACCAATACGAACATCGAGGACATTCGTCGCGCGTCGGCCGATACGGTGTGCGGCATCAAGGTGTTCATGGGTGCGTCGACCGGCAATATGCTCGTCGACGACCCGTCGACGCTCGAGCGAATCTTTAGCGACGCGCGCGTGCCGATTGCCGCGCACTGCGAGGACACGCCGATGATCCTCGCGGCCGAGCGCCGCTTCCGGGAGCGCTATGGCGAGGACGTGCCGATATCGGCGCATCCGGAGATCCGCTCGGCCGAGGCATGCTATGCGTCCTCGTCGAAAGCCGTGGAGCTCGCGAGGCGGCATGGTACCCGCTTGCACGTGCTGCACCTCAGCACGGAGCGCGAGCTCGAGCTGTTCGAGCCCGGGCCGATCGACCGAAAACGGATCACGGCCGAGGTCTGCGTCCACCATCTGTGGTTCGACGCGAGCGGCTATGCCGAGCACGGCGCCCGGATCAAGTGCAACCCGGCCATCAAGACTGCGCGCGATCGGGACGCGCTGGTGCGTGCGGTGGTCGAGGACCGAATCGATGTCATCGCGACAGACCATGCCCCGCACACGGCCGAGGAGAAGAGCCGCCGCTACTTCGACGCGCCTTCCGGGCTGCCACTCGTGCAGCATTCTTTGCCGATGCTGCTCGAGCAGCATCGGCAGGGGCTTTTCGGGCTCGCGACGATCGTGGAGAAGATGGCGCACAATCCGGCGCGCTTGTTCGGGATCGCCGAGCGAGGCTTCTTGCGCGAAGGGTATTTCGCTGACCTTGCGATCGTCGACCTCGGTGCGGTGCGTAAGGTGACGCGAGACTCCTTGTTATACCGCTGCGGCTGGTCGCCGCTCGAGGGGCAGGTCCTTCATTCCGACGTGCGGATGACCGTGCTGAACGGCCGGATGGTCTATCGGGGGGGCGCGGTGCTCGGCGGACCGCAGGGGCGGGCGTTGGAGTTCGGCCGCCTATGACCGCGTAAACGCGCGTTGCGACGCGCTCGAGAAAAAAAAGGGGGCCGAGTCCGAACTTCCATGTTCGCTCCGTTGCGGAGGAACCTGTCCTAGTTCGACGCCGGGATTGAGAACCCGGCCCCCTAGTTTTGTGGCCTCCCGGCCAGCCCGGCGATCACCATGGGGGAGGAATGGTGGTCGCCTCGATCCCGCTTGCGCGGATCCGTCTACAGAGCGTCGCGTCGCTCGATGTCAAAAAAAGGGGGCCAGGTCTGAACTTCCATGTTCGCTCCGCGAGCGGAGCAATCGTCCTAGTTCCTGCCGGGATAACCCGGCCCCCTTGCAGTCGGCCTTCCGGCTTGGCCCTGCGGTTGCCATGGGGGAGGAATGGCAACCGCTTTCGACACCGTTAACCGCGAACGGGTTCCTCGCTACTCGCCAATTCGAGCTTGGGAACCATCTCGATTTTCACGCCCTCCTGCAGCGTAGCTCTGATTCGCTCGGTGACCGACTGAATGTATTCGTTCATTTCGGACCGAAATAGCGCGTCGCGTGCTTCCATGCGTGCGACGACATCAGAGCCATAAACGATGATCTCGTACATCTCTTCCGTGGCTGCTGCACTTTGACTGAACACACCCAGCAGCAAAGCGGCAGCAGTGGGGGTCAGTATCCGCGTGAACATGAATCTTTCCTTTACGTTACGAAACTCCGATAATCTGAACCGTCGCCAGTCTCCCGGCGCGCTCCTATATGCAGGGAGCGTGCCAGTTTCAGATTCCAGATAAATCAATAACTTGAGTAACTGTTAAATCACGGGTATCCGTAAAATAACGGAAATCCGTTGCACAGTTCCACGGAAAACCGTAAACTAGCGCCATGTCACTCGCCGATCGTTACCAGTGGTTGTTTCGTAAATCGCCCGCGCTCACGGTGTCTCTCGACGAGGATGGGTACTTCGTCGATGCCAGCGACGCCTGGCTGCGCCGCTTCGGCTATACCCGCGAAGAGCTGCGCCACAGGCGCCCGCAGGATCTCGGCAGCGCCGAGTCCGCCCGGCGGGTCAACGAGGAATATTTGCCGCTCCTGCGGCGCACGGGGCGGCTCGATAACGTTCCGTACGACATCACGACGAAGAGCGGCGAGCGCGTGGATCTCCTTGCGAGCGCGATCGTCGAGCGCGGCGAGGAGGGCGACTATCTCCGCACCGTGGCGGTCTATACCGAGGTCCGCCAGCAGGCCCGTCTAGAAGCGCACTATCGCGAGTTGTATCGCCAAACGCCGGCGATGCTGCACACCGTCGATGCGCAGGGCCGGGTCGTGCACGTGAGCGATCGCTGGCTGGCGAAGCTCGGCTATCGGCGCGAGGAGGTGCTCGGCCGGCTGATCACGGATTTCATGGCGGAAGAATCGCGCCAGCTGCTGCAGGACGGCAAGCTCGAGCTCGTGATTGCGGACGGCGAGTTCGAGAACGAGCCGCGCACGCTGTTGACGAAGTCCGGCGAGATTGTCGAGGTGCTGCATTCCGCGCGGTCGGAGCGGGACGAGCAGGGCAACGTGGTGGCGATGCTGGTCGCGTCGAAAGACGTCACCGAGCGAAACCAGGCCGAGCGCCAGCTCCGCGCCGCCTTCGAGGAAAACGCCCGGCTCCGCGAGGAGCTCGAGCAGGAGCGCGATTATTTGCGCGAGGAGGTCGAGGTTTCGATGAACTTCGGCCGCATCATCGGCGAAAGCCTTGCGCTGAAGAAGATGCTCGTGCGCCTCGAGGCGGTCGCGCAGACCAGCGCCAGCGTGCTGATCCAGGGTGAGTCCGGAGTCGGCAAGGAGCTCGTGGCGCACTCGATCCATTCGCGGAGCCCGCGCAGCAAGGGCGCGCTCGTCAAGGTAAACTGTGCGTCGATCCCGCACGAGCTGTTCGAGAGCGAGTTCTTCGGGCACGTCAAGGGGGCCTTCACGGGCGCGCATCGGGACCGTGTCGGCCGCTTCCAGCTCGCGGACGGAGGCACCATCTTCCTCGACGAGGTCGGTGAAATTCCGCTCGACCTGCAAAGCAAGCTGCTGCGCGTGCTGCAAGAGAGCGAGTACGAGCGCGTCGGCGACGATCGCACGCATACCGTCGATGTGCGCGTGATTGCGGCGACCAATCGCGATCTCGAGCGGGAAGTGGCGGCAGGGCGCTTCCGCGAGGATTTGTACTATCGGCTGAGTGTCTTCCCGATCGACGTGCCGGCCCTACGCGAGCGCGGCGACGACGTCGTGCAGCTTGCGCATCATTTTCTCGAGCGTACTTGTCAGGACTTCGGTCATCCGCCGCTTGCACTGTCGAGGCAACAGGCGGCGCTGCTGCAGCGTTACGACTGGCCCGGTAACATCCGCGAGCTCAAGAACGTGATCGAACGAGCGGTCATTCTTTCCCGCGGCAAGGTGCTGCGGCTCGATCTGGCCATGGCGGACATTCTGGCCGTCCCCCAAGTCGCCGCCGCCACCTTAACCCAGGGCGAGGACCAGGAGCATGTGCTGACCGAAGCGCAGATTCGCGATATCGAGCGTAACAACATGCTGACCGCGCTGCGGATGACACAGTGGCGCGTGTCGGGCCCGGAGGGCGCGGCGAAATTGCTGGGGCTGAAGCCGAGCACTTTCGCCGATCGTATGCGCAAGTACGGTATTTCGCGGCAGAACTACGGCGAGGATCGGCGAGCCTCGGCCGGTTAACGCACCACGGCGAGGATCGGCGAGCTTCGGCCGGTTAACGCACCACGGCGAGGATCGGCCAGCCTTGGATCAGCCAGCCTCGGCTGGTTAACGCGCCGCGGTCGCGGCCGCCGCCGCGCTGCGGCGCTGCGCGCGGATGCGCGCGTCGACGAGACGATACGCGAGCAGCGCCGCAAGCATCAGGGCATATAGCAGCGGCTCGCGGAAGTCCGCGCGGACTTGCCACCAGAAGTGCACGACGCCGAGCACGGCGGCGGGATAGATCAGCCGGTGCAACTTCGTCCAATTGCGCCCGAGGCGCCGCTGCCAGCCGCGCGTGGAGGTGATGGCGAGCGGAAGCAGCAGCAGCAAGCACAGCATCCCCACTGTGATGTAAGGCCGCTCGGTCACGTCTACCAGCAGCGATGCCACAGCGAGGCGACGATCGAGAACGGCGTAGATCAGCAGATGGAGCAGCATGTAAAAGAACGCGAACAGCCCGAGCATTCTCCGCAGCCGCAGCAGCCAGTTTTGCTTGGTGAGCTTGCGCAGCGGCGTCACGGCGAGCGTGATCAACAGCAGGTTCAGGCCGGTCTTGCCCATCGAATGGAGGATCTCCTCCACCGGGTTCGCCCCAAACGGCACGATGCCGAAAATCTTCGCGACCACGAGGGCGAAGGGCCCGAGGCAGGCGATAGCAACGAGCAGCTTGGCGACAGCCACGCGGTCCCGCGGCAGCCACCTGGAGAGCGGGGTTGGCGCACCGGCCGACCGGGCTGCGCGCGATGATCCTTGCCGAGTCGTCATGCGGGCGTGCGCCGGCTCTCGCGGACCGCGATGGGTACCGCGATCTCGCCAGACTTACGCGATCAGTAGTTCTTCGCGAGGTCGAGCCCGGTATAGAGCGATGCGACTTCGTCCGCGTAGCCGTTGAACATCAGCGTGGGCTGCCGGGCCGCTAGCAGCGCGCGCAGCCCGGTGGCGCCGAGCGCCCGCTCGGTCGCCTGGCTCCAGCGCGGGTGGTCGACGTTGGGGTTTACGTTCGAGTAAAACCCGTACTCCTGCGGGGCGGCCATGTTCCACGACGTTTGCGGCTGGCGCTCGGTGAAGTGGATGCGGACGATCGATTTGATGCTTTTGAAGCCGTACTTCCAGGGCACGACCAGCCGTAGCGGCGCGCCGTTCTGGTTCGGCAGCACTTTGCCGTACAGACCGACGGTAAGCAGCGTCAGCGGATGCATCGCCTCCTCGATCGTCAAGCCTTCGCGATACGGCCAATCGAGCACCGCACGCCGCACGCCCGGCATCTGTCGCGAATCGTTGAGCGTGAAGAACTGCACGTACTTCGCGCGTGAGCTCGGCTCGAAACGCTTGAGCAGGTCCCCGAGCGGAAAGCCGACCCACGGCACGATCATGGACCATGCCTCGACGCAGCGGAGCCGATATATGCGCTCCTCGAGCGCATGCGGCTTGAGGATATCTTCCAGGGTGTACGTGCCGAGCTTGTCGGCCTCGCCGGTGACCTCGACCGACCAGGGCTCGGTCGACATCAGATGCGCGTTGCGGGACGGATCGCTCTTGCCCGTGCCGAACTCGTAAAAGTTGTTGTACGTCGTGATGTCCTGCCACGGCGTCGGCTCGTTATCGAGCGACTGCGGCCACTCCGCCACGTCGGCGAATTCGTCGCCGCTCGTTGGTATCGCGGCGGCGCGCGCGTTGCCTGCAATCGTCGGTACAACTCCCATCGCAACAGCGCCGGCGATGATCTGGCGCCGATTCGTAAAGACCTCCTCCGGGGTGATCTCGGAGGGCTTGATCGTATTCTTCGCCATGTTGGCCTCGCTGCGTTGGCCTCGCTGCTTCAGGACTTTTCGACTCCGCGTGGCGCCGATCGTTCGGCACCCTGCAGGTCCAGGCGGCGCTCCGGCCAGTCGTCGTGGGGGCGATCCCCGTAGCGCCGGTACTTCGCTACAATATCGCGCTTGAGAGAACACCTTAGCTCGGCCGGAGGCCGCAGTTCAAGGTCCAGATCCCCCGAAGAATAATGTGAGGCGCTTCATGAAGCTGATCACCGCCGTCGTCAAGCCGTTCCGTCTCGACGACGTCCGTAACGCACTGGCCGAGGTCGGCGTGCAAGGCATGACCGTGACGGAGGTCAAAGGCTTCGGGCGTCAACGCGGGCACACCGAGCTTTATCGCGGCGCGGAATATGTCGTCGACTTTCTGCCGAAAGTGAAGGTCGAGGTTGCGGTTGCGGACGAGCTCGCGGAGCGGGTCATCGAGGCGATCATCGAATCGGCCAAGACCGGCAAGGTGGGCGACGGCAAGATATTCGTCACCAATCTCGAGCAGGTGTATCGCATCCGCACCGGTGAGACGGGCGATCAGGCCATCTGACGCTGCGTTCCGCGCGAGTCGCTGATCCGCCGCCCGAGTCGGCGGCGGCCCAGCGGCCGAGCGGTCTCAAGCCGAGGTCGGCTCCGGCGGGGTCACGGGGACCACGAGCGCGACCTCGAAGCCGCGGCCGTCGGCGCAATTGCGCGCCGTAGCGGAGCCGCCATGCAGCTCCATTACGCGAGCGGTGATCGCGAGGCCGATGCCTTGGCCGTCCGAGCCGCCGTGGTCGCGGCTCGGGTCGACCCGAAAAAACGGCTCGAAGATGCGCTCGACGTCCTCGTCCGGAACGCCTGGGCCGTAGTCGCGCACGGTCACACGCACTTCCTTGGTCGTGCCGGTCACCGTGACCTCGATCGGCTGGTCGTGTCCGCCATGCGCGACCGCATTACGAACGACATTCTCGATTGCGCTTTTCAGCCCGGATGGGTCCCCGAGCACGGCCGGAACGACTGCCGGCGTATAGCGGATGTCCGCTTCCGCCCGTTCGAAGCGGGCGTCGGCGACGACCTCCTCGGCGAGAGTGCTCAACAGCACCGGCACGCGCCGCGGCGCCGTCTGCGTGCGCAAGCGCGTCAGCGTCATGACTTGGCCGACGAGGTCGTTGAGCCGTTCGACCTCGCGCTCGATGCGGGCGAAATCGGCCTCGGCGGCGGCACCGGACTTGCGCTGCGCGAGCGCGAGCGCGACGCTGATCCGTGCCAGCGGCGAGCGAAATTCGTGCGAGACATCGCGCAGCAGCGCTTCTTTGTCCATGACGAGCGACTGCAGCCGCTCGGCCATGCCGTCGAAGTCGCGCGCGAGACGGCCCATTTCGTCGCTGCGGCGGCTGACCGACGCTCCCACGCGCGTATCGAGGTTGCCGGCCGCGAGGGATCGAGTCGCGCTCTGCAGACGCACGATCGGCGCGGACAGATAGCGCGCCAGGAGAAGCGATGTAAGCAGCGCCGCGACCAGCGCCGTGGTCAAGACGAGCGCCTGCGTGCCGGGCCAGGTCAAAACGCCCATAAACGTGACGGGCGCAAGCGCGAATACCATCTGATACTCGCGGCCATCGGGACCGATGATCTCGGTAGTGAGCTGTTGCGGCCGAACGTTAGCCGGGCGCTGCGATTCGCTGAACGGCTCCGCGCGCAGCAGCTTCGCCACCTGGCGCGGCGGCATTCGGCCCAGCAACTCGTTGCCCGCTTCATCCAGCACCAGCAGCGCCATGCCGGGCGCGGGTCGTGGATTGCGGAGCATCCATAGCCGGAGCCGCCACTCGCCGCCGCCCTCGAGCGCGGCCGCCGCCTCCTGAATAATGCGCTCGCGGCCTTCGAAGTTGAGCTGATCGAATGCGCGATCGCCGAGTCGAAAGCTGACGAACACGACAGTCGCGATCGTCGCGGCCATCGCGAGCCCGAAGGCAGCAAAAATTTTCCAGAACAGCCTCATTTGCAGTAAGGGTCAGTCCCCAGGCGGCGGTACGAGCACATAGCCGCTGCCGCGCACGCTGCGAATCTGTACGCCCCCTTCCTCATCCTGCCCGAGCTTCTTGCGTAAATTGCTGATATGCGTATCGAGGCTTCGGTCGTCCGGCAGGAGCCGGCGGCCGAGCGCGGTCCGGGTCAACGTTTCGCGCGAGACGACATCGCCTGCGGCCCGCATCAACGTCGCGAGAATCACGAATTCCGCGTTGGTCAGCTTCAAAGGCTCGCCGGCCAGCAGCACCTCGCGGCGCTGCATGTTGGCGTGCAGCGGGCCGACCGAGAGATCGGCGACATCCTCGTGCTCCGACTCCGCGGTCCTGCGCAGCACCGCTTTAATGCGCGCGAGGAGCTCGCGCGGATTGAACGGCTTTGGGAGGTAGTCGTCCGCGCCCATCTCGAGACCGACGATGCGGTCGACATCGTCGCCGCGCGCCGTCAGCATCAGCACCGGCGTTTCGGAGCCCGACTCGCGCAGCTGCCGCAGCACCTCGAAGCCCGACAGGCCGGGGAGCATCACGTCCAGCACGATTAGGTCGTATTCGCCCGACTGCGCTTCGCGCAAGCCGGTAGAGCCGTTAGCAAATGCAGTCAACGATAGACCTTCCGGCACTAGATACTCCGCGAGCATCTCGGTAAGCCGCGTATCGTCATCGATGATCAGTACTCGATTGGCGTTCATGCCTCACCGACCCATGATGGGAAGTTGCCACAAATCACACGAAAAGGCGAAGCTCGGCCGGCCCGGACCGAGCAGCCTTTACAAAAATTCGCACTGGATCTGGGGCTTTCGAGAGCCCGGCACTACCGCCGGGCGGTCAATCGAGCTCCGGCTGAAAGCCGGGCGGCTTGACGATGATCAGGTCGCCCGTCTGGGGGGCCAGGTCGGCGTGGATCTCGG
>CAZFJU010000093.1:0-15861 GCA_964518995.1 uncultured Gammaproteobacteria bacterium | reverse complement strand
GGAGGTCGTTCATCACCGGCTTCTTGTCCGTACGCTGCTCAACGCTTCGGTTCAGCTGTGAGAGCGCGATGACCGGCACGTCGAGCTCCTTGGCGAGCGCCTTCAGCGAGCGCGAGATCTCGGAAATCTCCGTCGCGCGGTTCTCGACAGTGCCCGACACCTGCATCAGCTGCAGGTAGTCGAGGACGACCATGCCGATGCCGTGCTCGCGCTTCAGCCGGCGCGCGCGCGCGCGCACGTCGGTGGGCGTGAGCCCGGCGCTGTCATCGATGAAGATCGGCGCGTTGGACATCATCGACACAGCGGACTCGATCCGGGACCAGTCCTCGTCGGTCAGCCGGCCGGTTCTGAGGTGCCCCTGATTGACTCGCCCGATCGAGCCGATCATGCGGAAGCTGAGCTGCTCGGCCGACATCTCCATGCTGAAAATCGCGACCGGCACGTTCGCGCCGATCGCCGCGTTCTCGGCAATATTCATCGCGAACGTCGTCTTGCCCATCGACGGCCTGCCCGCGATGATGATCAGATCGCCGCGCTGCAGCCCCGCCGTCATGCGATCCATGTCGCCGAAGCCGGTGGAAATGCCGGTAATGTCGCCGTCGCTGTGGCTCAGCACATCGAGGCGATCGATCGTCTTCGGCAAGATGTGCTTCAGCGCAACGAACCCGGCGCCGCGCCGTTGACCGCGGTCCGCGATCTCGAAGACGCGCTGCTCCGCGCGATCCACGAGCTCGTCGACCGTCCTTCCGCTCTCCTCGTGTGCGCTCGAGGCGATGTCGCCGCCGATCTCGATCAGCTGGCGCAGCATTGCCCGCTCGCGAACGATGCGGGCGTACGCCCTGATGTTCGCGGCACTCGGCGTCTCCTCGACAAGCTGGGCCAGATTATCGAGCCCGCCGGCCGCGTCGAGCTGCCCCTGGCGGGCCAGCTGCTCGCCGACCGTAATGGCATCGGGCGGCTGATCACGCTCGATCAGCGTCGCGATCGCCGCGAAGATGAGCCGGTGATCGGCCCGGTAGAAATCATCCGCCTCGACGGCGTCCGCAATCTGGTCCCAGGCCCGCTGATCGAGCATGAGTCCGCCGAGCACCGAGCGTTCGGCCTCGACGGAATGCGGGGGTAAGCGCAGCCGTTCCGTTGCGCGGCGGCCGATGTCGGCAAACGATTCAGCCATCGGCGAGGCCGCTTCGGATCATGGGGCCGGTCATTCCGCGGAGCAGCTCACTCCACAACTTGATCGGCCGACTCGATCGCTACCGTGACGGTGACGTCCACTTCGCTGTGCAAATGCAGCTCGACCTGATGATCGCCGACGACGCGCAGCGGGCCTTCTGCCAAGCGCACCTCGCTGCGCTCCACCCTGACGCCGAGCGCCGAAACGGCCTCCGCGATATCGGCCGTGCCGATGGAACCGAACAGCTTGCCCTCCGGCCCGGCTTGCGCGCGAATGCGGACGGCCTGGCCTTCGAGCTTCTTGGCCCGGGCGCGCGCCGCCGCGAGCTCGTTGGCCGCGCGCTTCTCGATCTCGGCCCGGCGCTCCTCGAACTTCGCCAGGTTATCGGCCGTCGCAACGGTCGCCTTACCCTGCGGAATCAGGAAGTTGCGCGCGTAGCCCGGCTTGACCTTGACGAGGTCGCCGATGGCGCCGAGGTTATCGATCCTCTCGAGCAAAATGACTTGCATCAGTCGTCTCCAATTACGTTCGCGGACGCAGCGGCGCCCGCAAGTCAAACCAGGTGTCGATCAGGCCGGCCGCTGCGAGCCCGAGCACGAGTAAGCCGCGCAACGGCGTCAGCAGCAGCACATACGCTGCACCGACATACCCTACACGCCACCGCCGTGCATGGGCCCAGGCATGCAAAACGGACAGCCCTTGAAACAGAAAGCCGACGAGCGCCAGCGCCGTCAGATTTTGAACCAGCGGTGCGCTCAGCACCAGACTCAACGTGACCAGCACGGTTGCAGCGATGCCGATCGGGCGGCTCAGGCGCAACTCACGAAACTCCGCACCGAAGCGGGATTCGCCGACGGCGACGCCGCACAGCCAATACGCGAGGAACAAAGCAAGCGTAAGCGTGGTGATCAGCCCGGCGGCCAGCAGACCCAGCACCAGCGGCTGCGCCTGCTGAAACGCCTCGATCTGCAGATCAGTGATGTCCGGCTGCGAGCTGAGCGTCTCGACGAGCCGATCGAACATCGGCGTAAACAGAGCGCTCCCGCCCGGTCCGAACAGATTCAGCACCAGCACGCCCGCTGCCCCAACGACGAGCACGCCTTCGAACGCTCGCCCGAGCCCCCCGGCCCAACGCAGTAGCGCCCCGAGACCGAGCCCGACGGCGAGCACCGCGACGATCACCGCGCCGTAGATCGACATGTAGAACGAGTCGAAGCCGAGCATCGGCCCGACGACCGCCCACAGAAAAACGAGCAGGCCGCCGCCGATCGCCACGACCGGCAGCGTTGCGGTGACGCCGCTGCGCACGGTCTCGAGCGCGACGATCGCCGCCGACACGATCGGCACGAGCGGCATCGCCGCTCCTGCGACCAGGATCGTCCTGTAGCGGCTCGCAAGAAGCCAGTCGACGAATGCCTTCATGAGGATCTCGGCCGAGCGATGCGGCCCACACGCCCGGCCACGCCGCCGGCCGGATAAATCATCGGACGAAACGCCGGCTCGAGATGCTCCGCAGGCCGCCGCAGATTGCGGCGCCCTGCGGCCGGAAAACGCAGGCTCAGTGCTGATCCGTGTACGGCAGCAACGCGAGATAGCGTGCCCGCTTCACAGCGGTCGCCAGCTGCCGCTGGTACGGCGCGCGCGTGCCGGTGATGCGGCTCGGAACGATCTTACCGGTTTCGCTCACGTATGCCTTGAGGGTAGCGAGATCTTTGTAGTCGATCTCCTCGACCCCTTCGGCGGTGAATCGGCAAAACTTCTTGCGGCGAAAATAGCGTGCCATTTCTCGTCTCTCCTCGATCCAGGGGGCGCTTAGGCCGACTCTTGCTCGGATGCGGCGGGCCGGCTCTCGGCGCGATCGCTGCGCTCGCTGCTTTCGCTCGAGTCGCTCCGGCCACCGCCCTCTTCGCCGTCGCGCCGTGGGCGACCGCCGGTCGCGCCTTCCCGCGGCTTGCTGTCTTCTTCTTGCGCCTTCGCCATCGGCGACGGCTCGGTGACCGCCGTGTCGCGCTTAATGACGAGATGCCGCAGCACCGCGTCGCTGAACCGGAATGCGCCGACGAGCTCGTCGAGCGTCGCGTTGTCGCATTCGATGTTGAGCATGAGGTAGTGGGCCTTGTGGACCTTGGCGATCGAGTGGGCAAGCTGCCGCCGGCCCCAGTCTTCCTGACGGTGGATCGTGCCGCCGGTGGCCTCGATCATCGAGCGATAACGTTCGAGCATGGCAGGCACCTGCTCGCTCTGGTCCGGGTGGACCAGGAAGACGACTTCGTAATGTCTCATCGGACTCCTCACGGATTGGAGCCTCCCGTCACGCGGTGAGGCAAGGAGTGAAAGGTGGCCGGTAACCGGCGCGGCGCCATCGTACGCGATGCCGGATGACGGCTCAAGCCGGAGCGCGTGTCGAGCCGCCCGCCGCAGGCGGCGCCTGGCGCACCACCTCGTACATCAGGATCGCCGCGGCGACCGAAACATTCAGGCTCTCGACCGAGCCATGCATCGGAATCGCCGCGAGGGTGTCGCACGCCTCACGTGTCGACGGCTTCAGCCCCCGACCCTCGCCGCCGAGGACCAGCGCGATCGGCGGCGCGAGCTCGAGCCGGTATAGCGGCTCCCCGCTCGCGTCGGCGCCGACGACGCGGACGCCGGCGCTCCGTAGCCAGCGCAGCACCTTGGCGACATTCGGCGCGCTCAACACGGGGAGCGTCTCGGCGGCGCCGGTGGCCACCTTGCGCGCGGCCGGCGTCAGCTTCGCGGCCCGCGAGCGCGGCACGACGACGACGTCGATCCCCGCCGCATCGGCCGTCCGCAGGCACGCACCGAGGTTGCGAGGGTCTTCCACCCCATCGAGCACGAGCACGCGCGCGTCGCGACCGCGCGCGATCACGAGTTGCTCGAAGTCCGTCACGGAGAATTCGGGCTCCGCCGTCGATTCGACGACGATGCCCTGATGCGCCGCGCCGTCCGTCAGCCGATCGAGCTCGTGTCGGCCCACGCGCTCGACCGCCACGCCGCGAGCTTGCAGCTCCGCAACCAGCGGCGCGAGCCGGCCGCCTGCCGCATCGTCGAGCACGAGCGCGCGCAGCACCGCCGCGGGCCGCCGCGCGAGCACGGCACGGACCGTGTGCACGCCGTAAAGGCGACGCGCGCTCATCGCCGGCAGATCCGGCCTGGACGCGCTGCCGGCGGCGCGGGTGCGAAAGTCACGACCTGCGCCCGCGGCGCCGCCCGCGCCCGCTGGCGCGGCCGCTCGCAGCCGCCTCTTCCACGGTGTCTTCCTCGCGATCGACGAGCGCGAAATCGATCTTGCGCTCTTCCACATTGGCGTTCGTGAGCCGGACGTCGAGCGTGTCGGTAAGGCGATAAGTTCGGCCGGTGCGGTCGCCGACGAGCTTCGTGCCGGTCGAATCACGATGGTAATAGTCTCGCGGTAGAGAAGAGACGTGCACCAGCCCATCGATCTTCAGCTCCGGCACGCGCACGAAGATGCCGAACGGCACGACGGAGCTCACGATCACATTGAACTCCTCGCCGATCCGTGTACTTATGTAGAGGACCTTCAGCTGCTCTTCGACGTCCCAAACGGCCTCGTCGGCGCGCCGCTCCGCACGGGAGCAGCGCTCGCCGAGCTGCTCCATCTCGGGCATCGAATAGGGGAACCCCTTCGAGGTGCCGTGCTCGATGGACCATTTGATGGCCCGGTGCACCAGCAAGTCGGGATAGCGCCGGATCGGCGACGTGAAATGCGCGTAGGCGCCGAGGCCGAGACCGAAGTGACCGATATTGCGCGGCTGATAACGCGCCTGCTTCAGCGAGCGCAACACGACCGTCTCGACGAGCTCCGCCTCCGGCTTGCCGCCGACCCGCTCGATGACATCGGCGAGATGCTTCGGCGTGAGCTTCTCGCTGGGCACTTTGAAGCCGAAGCTGCGCAGGAATAGGATCAGCTCCTCGAGCCGCTCCGCGTCCGGCCCTTCGTGCACGCGGTACAGCGACGGCAGGCGCGACTTGCGGATGCGCTTCGCCGCTTCGACGTTGGCCGCGATCATGCACTCTTCGATCAGACGGTGCGTCTCGCGGCGCTCGACCGGATGGATCGCCTCCACCTTGCCCTGCACGTTCAACTCGATCTTGGTCTCGGGCAGATCGAAGTCGATCGACCCGCGCTTCTGCCGCGCGCGAGCGAACGCGCGGTAGACGTCCCGCAAGCTGACGAGCATCGGCAACAGCTTCGCATGCGTCCCGCGCGCTTTGCCGCCGTCGAGCAGCGCGGCGCTGTCTTCGTAGGTCAGGCGTGCAGCCGAGCGCATCACCGCGCTGAAGAAGCGCGAACGCTTGACCACCCCTTGGCGCGATACGATCATCTCGCACGCGAGGCACAGCCGGTCCACCTGCGGATTGAGCGAGCACAGACCGTTGGAGAGCTCTTCGGGCAGCATCGGCACGACGCGGTCCGGAAAGTACACGGACGTGCCGCGCGCCTGCGCCTCGCGGTCGAGCGCGGTATCGGGCTCCACGTAATGGCTCACGTCGGCGATCGCGACGATGAGCTTCCAGCCCTCGTCGTGCGGCTCGCAGTACACTGCATCGTCGAAGTCTTTGGCGTCCGCCCCGTCGATCGTGACGAGCGGGATCTTGCGCAAATCTTCGCGACCCTGCTTCGCTCGGGACGGCACGGTCGTCGGGATGCGCGCGGCCGCCTGCACCACCGCTTCCGGCCACTCACTCGGGATGCCGTGCGCGAGGATCGCAACCTCGGTCTCGATGCCGGGCTGGTCGAGGCGGCCGACCACCTTCGTGACTCGGCCGATCGCGAGACTGCGCTCCGTCGGATGCTGCACGATCTCGATCTGCACCATGTCGCCGGGCTTGGCGCCGCCGCGCTCACCGCGCGCGATCAGCACTTCGGTGCGCCTCTCGTTCTCTTCGCGGACATAGTCGATGCCGCGCTCGGTGTGGAAATGGCCGACCACGGTCGTCGTGCGCCGCTCGAGCACCTCGACGATGCGCCCCTCGCGGCGCCCCGCTCGGTCGCTGCTGACCCGGATCGCCACGCGGTCGCCGTCCCATACGGCCCGCATCTCGCGCGGGGGCAGGTAGACATCGTCACTGCCGTCATCCGGACGGACGAAGCCGAACCCGTCGCGGTGCGCCATCACGATGCCGGTCAACAGGTCGAGGTGGCGCATCAGGCATAGCTTGCCGGCGCGATTGCGGATCAGCTGGCCGTCTCGAACCATGGCCTTCAGCCGGTTCTCGAGCGCACGGCGGTGAGGATCGGTGTGGATATCGAGCTTGCTAGCGAGCGCTTTCGGCGTTAGCGGGCCGCCCGCCTGCTCCATCGCCGCGCAGATCTCGTCGCGGCTCGGAATCGGGTGCTCGTAGCGGCGCTCGTGGTCAGGTCCGGAAGACCGGTCTCGGGGCGCCATCAGGACATCGTCCGGCGCCTAGGCGGTAATGGTGAACTCATTGAGACGCATTTTATACCGAAACGCTATTCCGCGCGGAAACCGTTTGACAGCGTCGAGGGCGGCCTATACATTCTTGCGCCTCCCAGCCCCTTGCCGAGGTGGCGGAATTGGTAGACGCGCTGGCTTCAGGTGCCAGTGGGGGAAACCCCGTGGAGGTTCAAGTCCTCTCCTCGGCACCAACCTTGCGTTGATGTGCGGCCCGCCGGTCAACGCTCGAGCCCCTCTCGAGCGCCTTTCTTCGCCCCCCCAGACGCCCGCGCGCGCTGCACCGGCTGCCTCGCTCTGTCTCGACCCGCCGCTTAGCGTTCGACTCCCGCCGGTCGCGGCCCCACCGCCGGCTCGATGAGCATGCTCTTCAGCGACTCGGCGCCGAGCCCGTCGCGCCGCAGCGCGAAGAATTCGTCGCGCGCGCCGCGCCAGTGCTTCTGCGCGAGCGGGGTTTGCAGATCGATGTTGGTGTTGTGTCGCCCGGATTGCATGAGCCGCTGCGCGAGCCCGGTATGGGTCTCGGCGGTCTCGTCATGGAGCGCAAGCTCGAGCACGGCAATCATCTTCGCGCACATATACGCCCGCGCTTCGAGATCCGGAGCGGATACGATCGCCCGGAACGTCGCATACAGGTCTTGATTCTGCCCAAGCTGCAGTCGGTCGAATGCTTGGCAGCACCGCGCCAGGACGACATCGCGGATCGTTGTCGGCAATCGCTCTATGAAATGCAGCAATGTTTCGTCTGGGCTTCGATCGGCCTGCAACTTCACTTCTCCCTGTGTTTGTTATTCGCTCGTGGTGCTGGGCCCACGTGACGACGAGATCAGAATACCCCCCGGGAAAGACACGTCGATGACCTCCTTTGGTTACGCCCGGCCTGGTACCTATTGACACACGACCTTGTTAGTCGGTCGAAATGGAAGCATGCAAGCGTCGTCAAGCGCTCAAGCAGAGCGTGGCAGGGTGTCCTCCCGATTTCGATTCACCTTTCTTGGGGTATCCGTGTTGGTGGATCATGGTGACGTTCCGCGTGCTCGCGACTCGCTCGCCAAAGAATGAGACCGCAATGGTCTCATCAGGTTCAGCTAGCGAGTATTGAGGCGGGAAGCGCACGGCATGAGCAATCGACTTAGTAAACGAGGCTCTTAGACGCCCCTTTGCTCAAGCGCTCATTCCATGAGCACTTGATTCCGGCAGTATGCCACAACGGCGTGACAAATTCTCAAGAATGGGCTTTGTCTGACTCTCGAGCTTCCGCGAACTTGATGCCGAATGCAGTAAGCCGCGCGACCCTGCGAAGCGCTCCGATGCCGCAGCGGTCGCTCAGCGCTCGAAGTGCGCGCCGAGCCGCCCGCTCGCGTCGAGATCCCGATAGTAGCTATCCGGATCGCACGGCAGCTGCTCGGCGACGGTGACGTCATCGCCGCGTGCCGATGCACGCTCCCGGACCAGCGGCTCGGTGTAGTACGGATCGTGAATCGTCATGGTTCGATCCATCGTCAGGCCGTTCTCGGCGACCTCGTAGTGCTCGACGATGCGGGTGCCTGTACCGGACATCGGCAGGCCGGAACCGTCGATCCAGGCCGGCGTAAGGTGCGTGGTCTCGATCACCAGCGTGCGGCCTTCCCAGCGGCCGACCGAGAAGCCCATCGGGGAAGACGGCTGGTCACTCGCGGCGGTGCGGCCGTCCATGTACACGCGGCGCGGCGTATTGTGCTCGACGAACACCATCAGGTAGTGCGATCCGGCGTCGACGATCTCCATGTTGTACGGCGCACCGAAGATGCGCGGCAGCGCGGGCGCTACGCAACGCAGCGCCGGGTCGTGCCACGGCTCGGTGGCTTCGAACAGGCGCCGCCCTTCCGCCGTGAACGGCGTCGGCTTCGGCTCGAGGTCGTCGACGGTGACGCGCCAGCGATAGTCGTTGCGCCACGCGCCGCTGATGTCGATCGGCCGCGGCGGCGGCTGCCCGTATCCATAAGCGTTGTCGGCGCTCGCAGCGACCTCGTTGAGATTGCGCCGCTCGCCGTCGCGCGGCGGCGGCACGACTCGGCCATCCGTCGTCGTGACCTCGCGGATACGCAGCTTCTTCGCGCCGTCGCGGCCGATGTCGCCGTGCGCCGTGACGCGGTCGCCGACGCGCAGCGAATCCGCCGTCCAGTTCTGCCGGAGCAAGGTGGTGACGTTGCCGCCCTGCAGCTCCCAATGTTCGCTGTCACCCTCGGCATTCGTCACCGTCAGCCGATAACGGACGTGCGGATTGCTGAACCACACCTCCGTGATCTCTCCTCGCAGCTCGGCCTGCTGCGTGGTGTCGAACTCGGCCGACACCGAATGATGGGCAAAAGCGCCCCCGGAAACGGCCATCACCGCGAACGCAGTGACCGTGCCCATCGTCCATCGCATCGTGCACCCTCCCCGTTACGTGCCTTCTGCGGATTCCTGCGCCGCGAGCGCGAACCTTGGACGATCTCGCACCCATGACACCTGCGCATCATAGCAGGCAGCTGGGCACGGCGGCCGAAGGTGCTTGATCTCTTGCGGCCCGGTTCTCATAGTCAGCGGGTCGAGGCGCCGCTTCGAGAAGAGGGTTGATGATGACGATCAAAATGGCAGCGCTGATCGGGCTTGGGTTCGCGAGCGTGGCCGCGGGCCCGGCCGCGGCTCACCATGCGTTCACCGCGCAATACGACAGCGACAAGCCCGTGTCGCTGACCGGCGTGGTCGTCAAGATCGAGTGGCTGAATCCGCACGCCTACTTCTTTATCGACGTGCCTGACGAAGCGGACGGTACGGTCGTCACCTGGGCCGCAGAGATGGGCTCCCCGGTCGTGCTGATGCGCCAGGGCTGGACCCGCAACTCGATGAAAATCGGCGACGAGGTGGCCATCGAAGGCATTCTCGCCCGGGACGGCAGCCCATCGGTGAACGCTCGCTCGGTCGTATTGACGAGCACAGGCCAAAGGCTCTTTGCGCGTTCGGCGGCCGAGGAGCGCTCCGTCGACGGCGAGCGTAACCCGTGATCGCGCCTTATTCGGGAGGCCCATGGCGCACCGCTCTCGCTGTGCTGTCGCTGTGGCTGTGGCTTGCCTTCGGCGCGTCCGCCCAGGAACCGGCGCCGGTCGAGGCGGGTTCCGACTCGATCCCGCGGCTGGCAGACGGCACACCGAACCTCGGCCCGCTCGAAGATGGCATGGGTTTCTGGGATCGCGGCTCCGGACCGCTGGTCGGCGGCGCGGACTATCCGCCGCCCGAGCAGATCCCATTCCAGCCGTGGGCGCGCGCGCTCTACGACTACCGGCAGAGCACCCTCGCCAAAGACGACCCGCACGTGCGCTGTGCGCCGCCCGGCGGCCCGCGGCAGTTCGCCGTCCCGTTCGGGCTGCAGATCGTGCAGGCGCCTTGGGGCAAGCGCATCTTCATTCTTTCCGGCGGCTCGACCCGGCCATGGCGTGAAATCTATATGGACGGCCGCCAGCATCCGCCGCTCGACCAGCTGAACCCGAGCTACTTCGGCCACTCGATCGGCCGCTGGGAAGACGACACGCTCGTCATCGATACCGTCGGCTTCAACGAGCGCTTCTGGCTCCACCGCGAAGGCTACCCGCACACGGAGGCGCTGCACCTCATCGAGCGCATCTCGCGGCCGAACGTGGACACGCTGCACTACGAGGTGACGATCGACGATCCGCGCACCTACACCGGCCCATGGACGACATCATGGAGCAAGGAATGGACGCCGGGCGAAGACATCATCGAGTACTTCTGTCACGACAATAATCGCGACCAGTACCACATGGTCGGCGCGGAATGACGGATCGACCGCGCACGTCTCCGGGCGAACGCGTATTGGCGCTATCAGGCCGAACTCGATGCGTCGATAGTGCGCACGCGCTTGTGCTACCGTTGCGGCCCGGTGAGGCCCTATCGGGAGGGAGCCCCGTGAACGCCATGCATCGCATCGGAATTGCGCTGCTCTTCGCAAGCGCGGCGCTTACAGCGCACGCGAGCTGCGAGCAACCGCCGCTGGTCATCGTCCCGTCCGCTGAGCAGATCGAAGGCCGCGAAAGCCAAATCGCCGCCGAGATCGACGCGTACTTCCAGGCGATGCACGAGTATGTGAATTGCATTCGAGCCGACATCGACGCGGCAGGTGAGGAGGCGTCCGAGCTTTATCTGCGGACGCTCGTGCAGCGCAACAACCTCGCGGTGGCCGAGGCCGAAGCCGTGCAGCGTTGGTATCGCACCGTCCTACCCGACGGAGCACCGCTGGTAGACTCGCCGCCCGGCGACTCGCCGCCCGGAGACTCGAACGGGTCGCCAGAGCAGCAGTAGGCGTGACAGGCCGGGCCAGCGCCCCGGCCGCTGGCCGCTAGCGCACCGCGGCGGTCGTCGTCGCGCTCTCGGCCCCCTCGCCCTCGGCCCGCTTCAACCGGAACGGCGTGCTATTCGCGACGCCGAGCACGAGCGCCGAGAACCGATAATCTTCGCTCGCGGCCTCCCGAACGATACCGCGCACCACCGGCATATCATGCGGCGTCAGCCCGCGGCCGAGCGCATACGTCAGCAACTTCTCGACCAAGACCCCGGCAAACTGCTCCGGCCGCCCGACAAGCGCTTCGCGCAGCTCGATCGGCCCCGAGACCTCCGTACCGTCGGCCAGCTGCCCGGACGGATCGACATCGCCGCCAGGCTCCTTCAGCCGCCAGCGTCCGATCGCATCGAAGTTCTCAAGCGCGAGCCCCAATGGATCGAGCACGTCGTGGCACGATGCGCAGACCGGGTTACCGCGATGCTCTTGGAGCCGCTCGCGCACGGAGCGGGCGACGCCGCCCGGCTCGTTCTCGTCGAGCGCCGGTACGTTCGGCGGCGGCGCAGGCGGCGGCGTCCCGAGCACGTTCTCCATGACCCACTTACCGCGCAGCACGGGTGAGGTTCGATTGGGGTAGGACGTCACCGTCAACACGCTGCCGTGGCCGAGCAAGCCGCGGCGCGCGTCGTTAGGCACGCCGACTCGGCGAAAGTGGCTGCCATAAATACCTGGCACACCGTAATGGCGGGCGAGCCGCTCGTTCAGAAACGTATAGTCGGCGGTGATGAGCTCGAGGACGCTGCGATCCTCCTGCACGATGCTTCGAATGAAGAGCTCCGTCTCCGTGAGCATCGCGCTGCGCAGGTTCTCGTCGAAATCCGGAAAGTCCTCGATACCGGGGCGCGCACTGCGAAGGTTACGCAAGAACAGCCATTGGCCCGCGAAATTTTCGACTAAGGCAGCCGCGCGCGGATCGGCGAGCATGCGCCGCACCTGCGCCTCGTACACCGTCGGATCGGCGAGCGCGCGCTGCTCGGCAAGGCCGAGCAGCTCGTCGTCGGGCAAGCTGCTCCACAAGAAGAACGACAAACGCGACGCGAGCGCGACGTCATCGACCGGATACAGCTCACCGGCGGCGGCGCCCGCCGGGTCGGGCTCGCTACGGTACAGGAACGCGGGGTTCGCGAGCATGACCCGCAACGCGTTCTGAATCCCCGCGTCAAAATCGCCCTGCGCGCGTCCGGATGCAAAAAACTCGAGCAGCAGCCCCAAGTCCGCCTCGCTCACCGGCCGGCGATATGCGCGCCGGGCCAGCGTGGCCAGTATTTCCTCGGCGCATGGCAGGGCCTCCGTCTCGGTGCCCGGCCGGCACGTGAAGATCCGCTCCCGGCTCGGCGTGTTGCCGCGGCCGGTGGCATCGAACGGGCCGCTCAAGCTCACGTAATCGACGATCGGCTCGCCGTTCATGTTCTGCAAATCCTGGTCGCGGGTGTGCAGCTCGAGCGGCTCATGGGTCTCCGCCGAATTCTTACGGAGGAACGTGACCACCACCTCATGCGGACCGGCCTCGACCGGGACGCGCACGCGCAGCCGCTCGTCGATCGCATCCGCGGCTGCCGAAAAATTTGCGTCGCTCATCGCATTATCGGCTTCGCCGCCGACGTCTGCGAGAAAGACGCGTGCGCCGTCGATCGAGATCTCGAGCTGATGAGGCCACTCGAGCCCTTTCATGTAGCCGACGATATTGCGCAGCAGAAATACGCCGAGCTCGTACTCCGCATCGAGCGGAAAGTTGTGCTGAAACGAGAAGCCGCCGCGCGTGCCGAGCGGCAGCCCCGTGACGTGGTCGCCCTGCGCGAGGTCTGGCGGCGCGCGGTGGATGCTCGTCGTGACGCGCGTGGTCGGATCACCGACCGCGAGTGCTGCGACTTTCGACGAGGCCGACAAGTACTGCTCGAGCAGTGACGGCGATATCCTCAAGACATCCGCGATATTGTCGAAGCCATAGGCCTCGTCGTCCGCCGGCAGGAACTCGGCGGGATCGATCTGCAGCGCGAGAAGATCGCGCAGTGCGTTGCCGTATTCGGTGCGGTTCAGCCGATGGAGGCCTGCCCGGCCGGGCTCCGGATGCGCGGCCGCGGCCGCATCGAGGCGCGTTTCGAGGTAGCTGACGAGCGCCCCGGCCACGTCGGCCGCGGGACGCGGGCGGCCCGGCGGCGGCATCAGATTGCCGCGCAGCTTGACGATCACCTTTTCCCAGAGCTCCGCGTCCTCCACTACGCGCGCGAGATCGACGCCCTGGAAGCTCGTATCCGCCTCGCGCTCGAGATCGTTGTGGCAGTCCGTGCAGAACCGGTCAATCGTCTCGGCATGATGGGCCGCCAGCTCCTCTTCGGAAGGCTGGCAACCGGCAATCAGCACGCCGAGGGCCGACAGGAGCGCGGCAAGCGCAACTCGGGATGACAACGGACGCTTCACGGATCGCTCCACCAGCTGATGCGATCCGTGCAATTTACCACCGCAGCCGCGTCCGGTCCCCGAACTTTCCTGAATCCGCCGGAGCGGCGCGGATGAGGTTAGAGCGCCTTGATCAACGCAGTCAGCGTGTCGCGCGCGTCGCCGAACAGCATGTAGGTGTTCTCCTTGAAGAACAGCGGGTTCTCGACGCCCGCGTAGCCGGTGGCCATGCTGCGCTTCAGCACGAAAGTCGTCCTGCCCTTCCAAACCTCGAGCACGGGCATCCCGGCGATCGGGCTATCGGGCACCTCTTGAGCCGACGGATTCACGATGTCGTTCGCGCCGATCACGATCGACACGTCGACCTTCGGGAAATCGTCGTTGATCTCGTCCATCTCGTGCACGATGTCGTACGGTACATTCGCTTCGGCGAGCAGCACGTTCATATGCCCCGGCATACGGCCGGCGACCGGATGAATCGCGAAGCGCACATCGACGCCGCGCGACTGCAGCGCCCGCGTCAGGTCGAAGACGGCATGCTGCGCCTGCGCAACGGCCATGCCGTAGCCGGGAACGATCACGACCCGCTTCGAATCGGTCAGCATCTGCAGCGCTTCGGAGTGGTCGAGCTCGCGAATCTCGCCTTGCTCGGTCGCGGCCGCCGTGCCGCCGGACGTGCCGAAGCCGCCGGCGATGACGGACAGGAACTTGCGATTCATCGCGCGGCACATGATATAGCTCAGAATCGCGCCGCTCGAGCCGACCAACGCACCGGTTACGATCAGGAGATCGTTCTCGAGCATGAAGCCGGTCGCGGCGGCGGCCCAGCCGGAATAGCTGTTCAGCATCGAGATCACGACCGGCATGTCCGCGCCGCCGATCGCTGCGACCATATGGATACCGAACAGCAGCGCCACGATCGTCACCAGCACGAGCGGCAGGAGCCCGGCGCCGTCCGCCGACGCGCCGACGAACCAGACGCCGAGCCAGATCGCGACGACGAGGAGGCCGAGATTGAGCCAATGCCGAGCGGGCAGCAGCATCGGCTTGCCGCCGATCTTGCCGCTCAGCTTGCCGAACGCAATGACGGAGCCTGAGAACGTGATGGCGCCGATCACGATGCCGAGATAGGTCTCGACGTCATGAATCGTCTTCTCCACACCAACGTGCTGCACGGCCGGATCCATGAAGTTCGCGAAGCCGACCAGCACGGCCGCCATGCCGACGAGGCTGTGCAAAATCGCCACGAGCTCGGGCATCTGCGTCATCTGCACGCGCCGGGCCAGCAGCAACCCGAACGCCCCGCCGATCACGAGCGCGAGCACAAGTATCCCGTAGTTCGCCGTGACGACGCCGACGAAGGTCGCAACCAGCGCAATGCCCATGCCGAGCATGCCGTACAGGTTGCCGCGCCGCGCGGTCTCCTGATGGCTCAGCCCGCCGAGCGCGAGGATGAACAGCACGATCGCTCCGATATAAGAAGCGGTGACGAGTCCATTCGGCATCGGGGTCTCCTACCTGCGGAACATCGCGAGCATGCGGCGAGTCACCGCGAAGCCGCCTGCAATATTGACGGCCGTGATCAGCACCGCGGCGAAGGCCGCCCACTTGATCAACGGCTCCGGCGAGCTGATCTGCAACAGGGCGCCGATGATGATGATGCTCGAGATCGCGTTCGTGACGCTCATCAGCGGGGTGTGCAGCGCGGGCGTCACGTTCCAGATCACCATGTAGCCGACGAAGCAGGCCAGCACGAAGACCGTGAAGTGCGCCATGAAGGACGGCGGTGCGAACATGCCGAGCACGAGCAGCACGAGCGCGCCGAGCCCGAAGGCGATTGCCGGGCCCGTCCATGACGGCCGTGGCGGCCGCGGCGGAGTCTGCGGCGCGGCGGCTGGCGGCGGCGCGGCGGGCGCGGCGGAAATCTTCGGCGGCGGAGGCGGCCAGGTGATTGCGCCGTCCTTGACGACCGTCGCGCCCCGCACGACCTCGTCTTCCATGTCGACGATCACATTGCCGTCCTTGGCCTTGCACATGTCGCTCAGCAGATGACGCAGATTCGTCGCATACATCTGGCTCGACTGCGCGGGCAGGCGGCTCGGCAGATCCGTATAGCCGACGATCGTGACGCCGCCGTGCTCGCTGACACTGCCCGGCACCGTCAGCTCGCAGTTGCCGCCCTGCTCGGCCGCGAGATCGACGATCACGCTGCCGCGCTTCATCGACTCGACCATCTCGCGGGTGATCAGCTTCGGCGCAGGCTTGCCCGGGATCAGCGCCGTCGTGACGATGATGTCGACCTCCTTGGCCTGCTCGCCGAAGAGCGCCATCTCGGCCGCGATGAACTCGGGGCTCATCACCTTCGCATAGCCGCCCGCGCCCTCGCCCTCCTCTTCGAAGTCGAGCATCAGGAACTCGGCGTCCATGCTCTCGACCTGCTCCTTCACGGCCGGCCGCGT
>CAZFJU010000092.1:0-15878 GCA_964518995.1 uncultured Gammaproteobacteria bacterium | reverse complement strand
GCAAAGCTCCCCCGGGAACGCCGGATCTGCGCTCACGCCCTGCGACGTGAACGTGCACGTGACCTCGAACGGGTTCTCGGGCGTCGCGTTGGCGGTCTGGTTGAAACGCTGCGGCCCGTAGTACACCGCGTCGGTACCTGTGCCGACCTGGGACGAGCGGGTGTAGATCGTGCCGTCCGGGTTGAAATACCAGCCGCCCCCACGGGGCGTGCCCGTCCCTGCGCTGGCGCCGGTGCCGGCTGCGGCCACGCAGTCGACCTGCGCGCCGCCTTCGGCGCAGGTGCGGTCGCCGAAAACTTCATTGATCGCGTCGAGAGACGGCGCGTTGCCGTTCCAGGCTCGCTGCAGCACGTTGAAAGAGCCCGTCGAGCCGCCGGATGAATAGTACGGATCCCAGCCGAACGAAAAATCGCCGGAGTTCGAGTACGGCGACTCCATCACGTCGCGGAAGAAATCCCGCTCGATCCACAACGACGGCTCGCGCTTGCTGTACTCCATGCCGATCATCACGTGACCGCGCCCGTCGGAGAAGCGCGAGCCGAACAGCGCGCCCACCTGATACTCCTCGCCGTCGCCCACTTCGTTGATGCCCCCGCGCATCCGCATCGTGAAGCCTTCGAAGTTGTCGCGGAACTGGATGTTCGTGACGCCGGCCAGCGCGTCTGCGCCGTACACGGCCGATGCACCGCCGGTGATGACCTCCATGCCGCCGATGGCGATAGAGGGGATGGTGTTCAAATCGACCGTCATCGACGCATTCACCGGCATCGCGCGATGCCCGTCGATCAGCGTCAACGCGCGGTTGGCGCCAAGGCCGCGCAGGTTCACGTTTGCCGCGCCCGGCACCACGATGCCGATCATGCCGGCGTTGTCCGGCAGCAGTGACATATTGAACATGTCGCCCGTGCCGCGGCCGCCATCGAGGCCGTTCGCGCCTTGCAGGCTCGTGACCGTTCCCGCGCTCATGCCGATGCCGCCCACCATGAACTGCGGCAATTCGTTGAGCGCCTGCTCGACGGAGATGAAGGCGCTGTTCTCGAGCAGCTCGCGGTCGATGGTCAGCAGCGGACTGTTGGTCTCGAGATCGCGACGCACGATTCGGGAGCCGGTGACGACGACTTCCTCGACCCCCGGCTGCTCGACCGCCGGTTGTTCGACGTCCGCGACCTCTTGTTGCGCAAGCGCGTCAGCTGCGAATGCCGTGACGGAAGTCCCCAATACTGCCGCCACTGCCCGATGCAGCAGCTTTTCTTTAAGTTGAATATTCTTAATTCCCATTGTTGCCATCCATTCGTAGGTTGTTCGGCAGCCGAGAAGGCCGTCGAGTGAGATGGATTAACCCCCCTAAATGCGTGGGAAACGCGCTTGATTATTAACTCGGCCTATCGACATTGTCCAGAAGGCTGACAAAAGCGTTGCGTCATATATCCTTATTAACGAAATGGTTTGCAGGCGCCCGATCGAATACTCGACGCTGCGCAGCATCACGCGGCGTGCGGCGTCTCCGTATGTACTGATGCGCGAGAGCGACAGATTCCGACGATCGCATGTTGGCCTCGATCCGTCGTCGGGCGAATATAGGCAATAGAGCGAATAACAACGGATGACGAGCAACTCGATGGAACGAAGGATCTGCGTGTACTGCGCTTCGAGTCAGCGCTGTGACCCGGTATATCGCACCGCGGCGAGCCGCGCCGGCGAGGTGCTTGCGGAGAATGGCTATACCGTCGTCTACGGCGGCGGCGCGGTGGGCTCGATGGGGGCGCTGGCGGACGGAGCGCTGTCACACGCAGGCAAGGTGATCGGCATCTTGCCCCGCTTCATGATGGAGCTCGAGTGGGGCCATCCCCGGCTGACGGAGCTGCGCATCGTCGAGGATATGCGGGCCCGCAAGCATATGATGCTGTCGCACAGCTGCGGCGTCGTGACTCTGCCGGGCGGCTCGGGCACGTTCGAGGAGTTCTTCGAGGCGCTGACCCTCAAGCGCCTCGGGCTCTATGTGCGTCCGATCGTGCTGCTCGATACGAACGGCTATTTTTCCACGCTGATCCGCCTGCTGGAGCAGGCGGTCGAAGAACGGTTCATGGACGTGCGCCATCTTGCGATGTGGCAGGTCGTCCAGGAGCCGGAGCAAATTCCCGATGCGCTGCGCAACGCGCCTGCCTGGTCGGAGCAGGCGCGAGAATTCGCTGCAGTCAAGTAGGCCTTCGCGGCCGCGTGCGGCGCGGCGCGCGAACGCCGCTATTCGCCGGACTGCGTGAGCGTCTCGAGGTCGTCGTCCGTGAGCTTCAGCTGGGTCGCCCGCACAAGGCTGTCGAGCTGCTCGAGCGTCGTCGCGCTCGCGATCGGCGCCGTTACGCCTTCGCGCGCCATCAGCCACGCCAGTGCGACCTCGCTCGGAGTGGCCGTGCGGCGTTCGCCGACCTCGTCGAGCGCGCGCAGGATCCGCAGGCCCCGATCGTTCAGATACTGCTTGACGACGCCCGCGCCGCGCGGGCTCTTACCGGCGTCGTCTTTCGAGCGATACTTGCCGGTCAGAAAGCCGGACGCGAGCGCGTAGTACGGAATGACGCCGAGCCCGTCTTCGAGGCAAAGGTTGCGGAGTTCGCCCTCATAGCTTCCGCGGTCGTAAAGATTGTATTCGGGCTGTAAAACTTCGTACCGCGGCAGGCCTTCGCGGGCTGCCGTGTCGAGCGCGTCGCGCAGTTGTGCCGCGTCGTAGTTCGAGCAGCCGATCGCGCGCACTTTGCCATCGCGCACCAGCTGCTCGTAGCCGCGCAGCGTGTCGTCGATCGGTGTTTCTGCGTCCGGCCAGTGGCTGAGGTAAACGTCGATGTAGTCGGTACGCAGGCGTCGCAGCGAGTCCTCCGCGGCCTGCACGATGCGCTTGCTCGAGAGGCCTTTTTTGTCCGGCCCGAGCTCCGTGCCGACCTTGGTGATGATCACCGCGTCGGCCCGCTTGCCTGAACGGGCGAGCCAATTGCCGATGATGGTCTCCGATTCGCCGCCCTGATTGCCGTCGACCCACATGGAATACGAGTCGGCCGTGTCGATCGCATTGAGGCCTTCGGCGAAGAAGCGGTCGAGCAACTCGAACGAGCCGCGCTCGTCGACCGTCCAGCCGAAAACGTTGCCGCCGAACACGAGCGGTGCGATTTCTATAGAGAGGCTGCCGAGGGGCCGTTTGTCCATGAGCTGCTCCTTGCATATAGTCGCCCGTACAGCGTGCAGCGTACCGCACCCGGCGCCCCTGCGGACGCAGGCGCCTACTTACGGAGATCAAGCTTGAACGGCCCGGATCCTGGCGACAAGCACCCGATGAAAGGCTTCCCGCAAGTCTGCTTCATCCGCAATACGATCAACAACCCGAACATCATTGTCGGGGAATACACCTACTACGACGATCCCGATGATTCAGAGGGGTTCGAGCGCAACGTTCTCTATCATTTTCCATTCATGGGCGATCGGCTGGTTATCGGCAAGTTCTGTGCGATCGCGCGCGGTGTGCGCTTCATCATGAACGGCGCGAGCCACAAGCTTTCCGGCATTTCCACGTACCCCTTTCAAATCTTCGGCGGTGGTTGGGAGAAGGTCATGCCGCAGATGGCGGATTTACCGTACAAGGGTGATACGGTCGTCGAGAATGATGTCTGGATCGGTTATGAAGCGCTGATCATGCCGGGCGTGCGCATCGGCAACGGCGCCGTGGTGTCGGCGGGCGCGGTCGTGACGCGGGATGTGCCCGCGTATACGATCGTGGGCGGCAATCCGGCAACGCCGATTCGCACGCGCTTCCCGGAGGCATCCGTCGCCACGCTCGAAGCTGTAGCGTGGTGGAATTGGCCGATCGAGAGGATTACGCGTCATCTCGATCTGATCGTTGGCGGTGATGTCGAGGCGCTCGCGGCGCTCAACAACCCGCCTGTTTAAACGGAGGCGACATGATCGAGATGGTAATTTCCCAGCGGCGCCGCAGCCTCGGCGGGTTCGAGGTCGGACGTATTTTGCCGTTTGCGAAGCGCCGCATGGTCGGGCCATTCATCTTTCTCGATCATATGGGGCCGCTGGACTTCGAGCCGGGGATTCCTCCCGAGGTCGACGTGCGCCCGCATCCGCATATCGGCCTTTCTACGATCACTTATCTTTTCGCGGGCGAGATCATGCATCGCGACAGCGTCGGCTCGGCGCAAGCGATCCGGCCGGGCGAGGTAAACTGGATGACCGCCGGCCGCGGCATCACGCACTCCGAGCGCTTCGAGCGCGCGCGCCGCGAGGGCGGGCCGCTGAACGGTCTCCAGTCCTGGGTGGCGCTGCCGGCCGAGGACGAGGAGACCGAGCCGGAATTCATTCACTATGGCGCCGATGCGCTGCCGAGCTTCGATGAGGGCGGCGCCGCCGGGCGGCTGATCGCGGGCGCGCTATGGGGTCTGGATTCGCCGGTCCGAACCCATTCGCCGCTGTTCTACCTATGCTGGGAGATGCGCGCAGGCGGTAGCGCGACGCTGCCGGCCGAGTATCCCGAGCGAGCCCTTTACGTCGCGTCGGGTGAAGTCGAGGTCGCGCGACGGCGCTTTGCCGAGGGCGAGCTGGTCGTGCTGGCCCCGGGGAAGCCGGTCGCCTTCACGGCCGATGCGCCGGCCAAGGTCATGGCGCTCGGCGGCGAACCGATCGGCCAGCGGTTCATCGACTGGAACTTTGTCTCATCTTCCAAGGAGCGTATCGAGCAGGCGAAGGCGGACTGGCGCGCCGGCCGGATGGCGCTGCCGCTCAACGACGATCGAGAATGGATTCCGCTGCCGCCGGAGCCAGGGGCGGAGCCGAATCCAATGTCTTGAGGATCGCGTCTCTCGTCCATCGAAGCCTCGCTCTCGAATAACGAACTACCGCCGCTGACGTAAATAGACGACAGTGCCGCCGCCGGGCGCAAGGATCGCGCCCATCTGCGGAGGGACTTCTCATGAAGCGGACGGAGACCTACGACGATCACGTCGTCCGTCTCTTCCTGCTCGCGGCGACCGTGTGGGGCCTCGTGGGCATGGTTATCGGCGTATTCGTCGCAGCGCAGCTCGCGTGGCCGTCGCTGAACTTCGATGTGCCTTGGCTCACATTCGGCCGTCTGCGTCCCGACCACACATTCGGCGTCGTATTCGCGTTTGGCGGCTCGGCGCTGATGGGCACGTGCTACTACATCGTGCAGCGCACCGGCCATGCGCGGCTGGCGCTTGGCGGGCTGGCGCGTTTTACGTTCTGGGGCTGGCAGACCGCGTGCGCGCTGGCGATGGTCACAATGCCGCTCGGGCTCACGCAGAGCAAGGAGTACGCCGAGCCCGAGTGGTTCATCGATATCCTGATCGCCGCGGTCTGGGTCGCGTTCGGAGCCGTGTTCTTCGCAACGCTTGCGCGCCGCCGCATCAAGCATATCTATGTCGCGAACTGGTACTACGGCGCGTTCATCATCGCGGTCGGTTTGCTGCACATCGTCAACAATATCGCGATTCCGGTGTCGTTGACGAAGTCGTACCCGGTCTATGCCGGCGTCGTCGACGCAATGGTGCAGTGGTGGTACGGCCACAACGCCGTTGCGTTCTTCCTCACCGCCGGCTTCCTCGGGATGATGTATTACTTCGTCCCGCGTCAAGCTCAGCAGCCGCTGTGGAGCTATCGCTTCTCGATCGTCAATTTCTGGGCGCTGATTTCCGTATATATGTGGGCTGGGCCGCATCACCTGCAGTACACGGCGTTACCCGACTGGGTGCAGTCCGTCGGCGCGGCGTTCTCGCTGGTCTTGCTGATGCCGAGCTTGGGCTCCGCGGCCAATGGCCTGATGACCTTCAACGGCGCCTGGGACAAGCTGCGCACCGACCCCGCCGTCAAGTTCATGGTGGTCGCGCTGGTGTTCTACGCCGCGTCGACGTTCGAGGGCTCGATGATGGCGATCAAGTCCGTGAACTCTTTGTCGCACTACACGGACTGGACCGTCGCGCACGTGCATTCGGGCTCTCTCGGCTGGGTCGCAATGATCACGATCGGCTCCCTGTATGCGATGGCGCCGCGTGCCCTCGACCAACCGGCGATGCACTCGATCGGCGCGATGAATGTGCATTTCTGGATGCACGTCGCCGGGTTGTTGCTATACGTGGCGTCGATGTGGGCCGCTGGGCTCATCGAAGGGCTGATGTGGCGCGCGACGAATGCGGATGGCTCGCTGACTTACAGCTTCCTCGAGAGCCTGATCGCGGTAAAGCCGCTCTATGTGCTGCGCCTGGTCGGCGGGCTGCTGATCGTCGGCGGCATGGTCGTGATGGCGTGGAATATGTGGCATACGGCGGCGCCCGCGCGGGCCAAGCGGACACAGGCCATCCGTATTCCGATTCCGCAGGCGGCTGCGCACGGCGCACCGTCGCCGTTGTGATGCGGAGGACGCGAGATGAAGTTGCGATACAAGTATTTCGAGGCGATCGAGAAGCATGCAGGCCTGCTTGCGATCCTTATTGCCATGATGGTGGCTCTCGGCGGCCTTGCGGAGATCACGCCGCTGTTCATGCGGGCGCACGCGACGGCGCCGGCGCCGGGCATCGAGCCCTATGACGCGCTGCGGCTCGCCGGCCGCGACGTTTATGTGCGCGAAGGGTGCCATGTCTGTCACTCGCAGATGATTCGTACGCTGAGCTTCGAAACGCAGCGTTACGGCGACTACTCGGTGGCGGGTGAGTCCGTCTACGACCGGCCATTCCAGTGGGGGTCGAAGCGCACGGGCCCGGATCTGGCGCGGATCGGCGGTAAGTATTCCGACGAATGGCATCGCCGGCACATGATCGCGCCGCGCGATGTCGTGCCGGATTCCAACATGCCGAACTATCCGTGGCTTGCGCATGCGGGTATCGACCCGGCGGACATCATGGCGCGGATGCGCGCACTCAAGCGCCTCGGCGATCCGTACGCCGACGAAGACATCGAGGTCGCGCCGGCGCTGGTGGACGGCAAGACCGAGCTCGATGCGCTGATCGCCTATCTGCAGGGGCTTGGCACGGGAGCGGCGAAATGAGCGGACTGTGGGGACACCTCGTAGGTGTCGTGATTCTGATCATGATGGCCGTGTTCATCGGCATCTGGGTGTGGGCGTGGCGCCCGCGGCACCGGCGCGCGTTCGACGCGCTCGCAGAGCTGCCGATGATGGACGGTGAAGGGCCGACCGACGGCGCGGCGCCTGCGACGCGCGCCCAAACGATCGATCGGGAGGCGGCGCTATGACGGGGTTTTGGTCGGCTTGGGTCATTTTCCTGATCGTGCTGAATCTTGGCATCGCGCTGTTCCTGTTCGTGGCTTGTCAGCGCGTTGATATTCCGACCAAGCCGGACGGCACGACGGGGCATGTCTGGGCGCACGGAGCGCTGCGCGAGGGCGCGCGGCAGCTGCCGCTGTGGTGGGTGATCATGTCGGCGGCGATGTTCGTCGCTGCATTCGTCTATCTCGCGCTCTATCCGGGTTTTGGCAGCTTCGGCGGCCTCCTCGGGTGGTCGTCGGCCGCGGAGTACGACCGGGCCGTGGCGACAACGGCGCAGAAGCTCGAGCCCGTGCTCGCGTCGCTCGAGGCCAGGCGGATCGACGATTTTTCGTCGGGGGATGCCGTCGCCATGCTCGGACGAAGGCTCTATCTCGACAATTGCGCGGCGTGTCATGGCGTCGAGGCCACCGGCCACACCGGGCTCGGCGCGCCAAACCTCACCGACGCCGTTTGGCTCTATGGCGGCGATGCGGACACCATCGTGACGAGCATTCTGGACGGGCGCCGCGGGCTGATGCCGCCGTGGGGCGAGGTGCTCGGGCAGGACGGCGTGGTCGACGTGGCGTCGTACGTGCGCAGTCTTGCGGGTCTTGACGCGCCGCGCGGCTGGGCGGCGGCCGGCAAGGCGCGGTACGACATGATGTGCGCCGGCTGTCACGGCGTCGACGGCACCGGGATGCAGGCGCTCGGCGCGCCGGACCTGACGGATGACGACTGGCTCTACGGCGGCGATCTTGCGAGCGTGATCGTTTCGATTCGCGACGGGCGCAGCGGTGAGATGCCGGCGTTCCGCGGTCGCCTTGGCGAGGACGAAGCGCGCGCGATCGCGGCCTGGCTGCATACCCAGCGCAAGAGGAGCCCGCAGCTCATGACGAGCACGCGGTCGGAAACGGTCGTGGGCCGGCCGGCCCTTGCCGAGGAGTAGCGGCATGCGGAGCGCCACTCAAAAGGGCTCTGGCCTCAATTTCCGTCAAAAGGGCTCTGACCCCAATTTCAATTTCGGTTACGCCGTGCTGCGTTCGCCGGTCGCGTGGCTTGCATTCGTGCTGTTCGCGGCGTCGATCGCGGGCTGCGTCGTGACGATCATGCTCGCGGTCGGTCAGCCGGGCGGCGAGCTTCCGGGCGTCGGCGAGCGCTTGCTGAAAGTGCCGGCGACCCGGGTCGAGGAGGGGCGATGAGCGCCAATGTGCACGACGTTGGCAGCGCCGCGGGTGCACGGCGCGCACCGGCCGGGCGCGACGGCCATCGTGTCTGGGCCCGGTCGGAGTTGGCCCGCCATGTCATTCGCGACGTCGGCGAAGGGCGCCGCGAGGCGCTGCTGCTGGTCGATGGCGTGCGCTGCGCCGGCTGCGTTCGCAGCATCGAGCAGGCGCTGACGGCCGAGCCCGGCGTCGCGGACGTGCAGGTCAATGGTGCATCCCGGCGTGCACGCATCGCGTGGCATACGCCCACGACATCGCTGCCGCGCTTGCTCGACGTGCTCGCGCACGCCGGCTATCGGGCGTTGCCGCTCGATGCGAAGGCGCTCGACGACGTGCGCCGGCACGAGTCTCGGGCTGCGCTGAAGCGCCTCATCGTCGCCGCATTCGGCGCGATGCAAGCGATGATGTACGCGGCGGTCCTCTACCTCGGGGATCCCGATGCGCTCGACGTGGCCACGCGCGATCTGTTCCGGTGGCTTGGCTTTCTCGTCGCGACGCCGGTGGTGCTGTACGCGGGTCGACCGTTTTTCGCCGGCGCGGTCCGCTCGTTGAAGGCGCGCCGGCCGGGCATGGATGTGCCCGTCGCGCTCGCCGTCGCCGGTATCTACGCCGCAAGCCTGATCGAAGCCGTGCGCGGCGGCGAGCATGTTTATTTTGAATCCGTATCAATGTTCGTCTTCTTTCTGCTGATCGGGCGTTACGTGGAGATGCGGGCCCGCCATCGCGCCGGCGACCTCACGGACGCGCTTGCGCGCCTGACGCCGCCCTATGCCGATCGCCGCCTGTCGAGCGGCGAGCTCGAGCGGGTCGGCATCGCCGAGCTCGCGCCGGGCGACCGCGTGCACATTGCGGAAGGCGGCGTCATTCCGGCGGACGGTGTGCTGCTCGGCCAGCGCTGTCTCGTCGACGAGGCGCTGTTGTCCGGGGAGTCGGCGCCCGTCGAGCGGCGCAGCGGCGAGCCGCTGGTCGCCGGCAGCGTGCTGATCGACGGTCCTGCCGAGATGCGCGTCGAGCGCGTCGGCGGCGATACCGCAGTGGCCGGCATCGCGGAGCTGGTCGGTCGCGCGCAGGCCGCGCGGCCGCGGGTTGCGCAGGCCGGCGAGCGCGCCGCATCGCGCTTTGTCGTCCGAGTGCTGACGCTGACGGTGGTCACGGCGATCGTCTGGAGTGTCTTCGATCCGTCGCGGGCGTTCACGGCCGCGCTCGCCGTGCTCGTCGTCTCGTGCCCGTGCGCGTTCGCGCTCGCCGTGCCGGTGGCGATTACACGCGCGCTCGCCGTCCTCGCCCGCCGGGGCGTGCTGGTGGTGCAGCCCGACGCGGTCGAAGCACTCGCCAACGCGACGCATGTCGTGTTTGACAAGACCGGTACCCTGACGGAGCCGGACCTCGCGGTCGCGCGCGTCGAGCCGCGCGGCGGATTATCAGCCGCGGAGGCGCTACGGCTCGCGGCGGCGCTCGCGCGCGAGAGCCGGCATCCAGCTGCGCGCGCGATCGCGGCGGCGGGCCCGGAAGGGCCGGTCGAGACGGCCGCTGATCTCGAAGCGAAGGCGGGTCTCGGCGTTCGCGCGACGGTCGGCGGGCGCGAGCTCCGACTCGGCAGGGCGGATTTCGCGCTCGGCGGCCATGCCGCATCGCCGGCGGACGAAGACGCCGTGCTGCTCGCCGACGATGCCGGTGTCATCGCGGCCTTCACGCTGAGCGAGCGCCTGCGACCGGGCGCACGAGCGGCCGTCGACGCGCTCGAGGCACAGGGGCTCGGCGTTTCGATCGCGAGCGGCGATTCGGCCGAGAAAGTGCACGCCGTAGCAACGAGCCTCGGCGTCGCCGAGCGGCACGCGCGACAGCTGCCGGCGGACAAGCTTGCGCGCCTCGCGGCGCTGCGCGCGCGCGGGGCGCGCGTGATCGCGGTCGGAGACGGGGTCAACGACGCGCCGGTCCTCGGCGGCGCCGACGTCGCGGTGGCGCTCGCCGAAGGCGCCGAGCTCGCGCAGGCGACCAGCGATATCGTGCTGACCGGCGGCAAGCTCACCCATCTCGCTCCGGCGCGGCTGATTGCGATCGATACACTCCGGATCTTGAAGCAGAACCACCGCTGGGCGCTCGGCTATAACGTCGCGGTCGTGCCGCTCGCCGCGCTCGGCTTCGTGCCGCCGTTGCTGGCTGCGCTCGGGATGTCGCTCAGCTCGCTGGTCGTCGTCATGAACGCGATGCGTATCGGCCGCGCCGTGGCCGAGCCGCGCGCGGACCAGCGGCCGGCACCAGCGGCCGCGCCGAGAGCGCATGCCGCATGAACGTGCTGCTCATCATGATTCCGCTGTCTTTGCTGCTTCTCGCAGGCGCAGCGCTCGCGTTCTTCTGGGCGGTGGATCACGACCAGTTCGCCGATCTGGAGACGCCCGGGCTCCTGCCGCTCGATGACGATCCCACCGCGGTGCCGGAATCCTATCGGGGTGCCGTCGATCCGGATGCGGACGACCATGCAGCGCCTCGCGTTGGAACGACGCCCGTCGCCGCGGAGCCGCCCGAGCGCCCCCCCATGCGGTACCGTTTGCCGGGCTGAGGTGACCGCTCGGCGGCGAGCCGGCGCGGCCGCTCAGTCGTTCTCGCCGTCCTCGTCCGCGCCGCCGCGGCGTTCTGTCTCGTCGGCCGGCACCTCGACCTCTTCGACGTCGATGGCGCTGCCGCTGCCGCCCTCCCGTACGCGTTTGAGCTCATCGATCTCCGCGACCGTGATCGGGCGAAACTGCCCGAGCCGGCACGTGACGCCAAGGCCGGCACCGAATAGCTCGAGCACGGTGATGGTCGTATCGTCGCAGATCTGCCCGGTACGGAGCTGGTAAGTGAAGCGGCCTTCACGCTCGAGGTTCGGGCAACGCACCGGCAGCGAGTTCACATACGCCTCGTTGCGCGCGCGCATGCGAAAGATGATGGTGTTGTCGTCGATGACCTCGGTGCTGCGGATGCGCGAGGCCGGGATGCAGCTGCGCGGCGTGCGGTCGAGAACGGGCTCGTTGCTTTGCGCTTCGCCGTCTTGGCCGAGCGCCGGTGTCGCGCAGAGCATTACGGTGAAGATTGCGGCTGTGCGGATGGCCGGCATGACACCACCTCCTTGACTCAGTGCGGGAGTCGATTACCGATCTTTATAGCACAGGCTCTAAACGAGGCTGGCGTATCGCGGTTTTCGCTACTTTATCTGCCGCATTCGGCAACCGATACTCGCATCGGTGCCGTAGGGGAAACAGGAGGGGACATGAGGATGGCAAGTCTGCATAGGCGCGGCGCGCTGCCGCGGCCGAATGCCGCGACGGCAGCCGCGGCCATCGCCGCGACGGCAGCCGCGGCCATCCTGCTGCTCGGCGCGCCGACGCTGGCACAGGAAGACGGGACAATGGCGCCGGAGTTTACGCCGCTGGTCTCGATCAAGGAGGTGATGGAACAGACGATCACCCCGGCGACGAATACGCTGTGGAATGCCTACGAGCCGCCCACGGAGGAGCAGCAATGGGTGGCGCTCGAGGAGGCGGCGGTGACGCTGCTGACCGCGGCGAATGTCGTCGCGCTCGGCGGCACCGGGCCGATGGATGACGAATGGGCGCGGCAGCCCGGCTGGCAAGCCTACAACCAGATCATGATCGACGCCGGGCTCGACGCGCTCGAGGCCATTCGTGAACGCGATCACGACGCGCTGCTGACCGCTGGCGATGTGCTCTATCCGCCGTGCGAAGCGTGCCACCAGCAATACAACCCGGGCGTGATCGGTGTCCAGTAGGCGCGTCACGCGAGCGGAGTACGAGGCGCCCAGCAGGCGCGTCGCGTAAGCGGCGTATGGCTCTTGCGCGGGTCGCCGGTGGCTTGCCGGCGCCCGCGCGAGCCGCTGCTCTAGACGTTGCCCGCCGCCGGCGTCGCGTCGCCGCCGCGCTCGTGCACCAAGTCGTCGTGGTTTTCGAGGACGAAGGTGATACGGTTGCGCACGCCGGGAACCGCGACCGGGTTGCCGTTGATGAGCCTCGGCGCGTACTTGAACTTCGATACGGCGTCGAGCGCGGCCGGTTCGAAAATCGGCGAGCTCGATTCGACGACGAGCAGGTCCTCGACGCTGCCGGACTCGGTGACCGTGAATTCCACGATCACGTAGCCCTCGAGGCGGAGCGCGGCCGCCTCCTCCGGGTAGTACGGCGCGATCTTGACGATCGGCAGGTACTCTTCCACCTGCGCCTCGGCCGTGGCCGCGGCGATCCAGCCGGCGACCACGGGCACCGCGAGCGCAGACAATGCGCCGAGGTTCAATAGCGCGGATTTGCGTCTTCCGAGTCTCTTCATGGCGGGTCTCCTCATGACGGCCGTGATGCGGCCTTTGAGATCGTCGCCGCCGACTCCGGCCGCGCATCGCACCGGCGACACGACGGACAGCTCGGCGACGTTCAGAATCGCCTCGGCATAGGTGCGCCGATCGTGACCGGCGGCGATGACCGCTTCGTCGCAAGCGTGCTCGCGCTCGTGCAGCAGCCGCGAGCCGATCCACCAGACGAGCGGGTAGAACCAGAACAACGCCTCGACGACGATATGCAGCGCGCCCGTGAGATTGTCCCGGCGCCGCCAGTGGCAGAGCTCGTGCGCGATCACGGCGTCGAGCTGCGCGGGACTCAGCCGCGCTTCGAGGTCTTTCGGCAGCAGCAGCACGGGCCGAACGACGCCGACCAGCGCCGGCTCGAGGCGCGTGCTTGAAAAGCGCACCGGCAGCGCCGCCGCGACGCGGCCGGGCTCGGCGGCTGCCGCCGCGTCGCGCACGATCGCGCCGAGCAGACGCGCGCGAAATGCCGCGCCGAGCAGCACGCACAGCGCGCCGGCGATCCAGACGGCGAGCAGCGCCACCGTCGCGGACGGCGGGATGACCTCGGCCTGGACGGGCTCGGCGAGCCGCTCGAGCGTGCCCGGCCAAGCGGTGATCGTCCGTATCGGGCTCATCGGGGGCGGCGCGAGCGCAGCGCCCACTGCGGCGAGGAGCGAGAACGGCACGAGAAACTTGGCCGACGCGGCGAGCCAGAGCGCGTAGCGGAAGCGCGCGGCGTCGTTGCGGAACAGCCGCACGACGAGCGCGATCGCCAGGACGAAAAGCGTCGACTGCCACAGATGATTCGCGAATCCGACCAGCATCGCGAGCTCCTTAATTTTCGCCTTCTTCTTTTGACGCTTCGAGCGCCCGCCGGGCCTCTTCGATGTCTGCCATCGTCAGCCGGCCGGTCTCGATCAGATGCGAGATCAGCGGCTGCGGGCGCCCGCCGAACAGGCTCAACAGCTCGTCCACGATCGGCCGGCGCGCGGACTCCGGCGACAGCAACGGCTCGAAGATATGTGCATTGCCGATCTTCTTCGTCCGCTGCACCGCCCCCTTGTTCTCCAGCCGATAGACGATCGTCTGCACCGTCGTGTAGGCCGGGCGGCCCTTCTCGGGAAAGTGTTCCTGGATTTCGCGCACGGAGCACGGGCCGAGGCGCCACAGCGCATCCATGACCTTGAGCTCGAGCCGGCTCAGCAAAGGCTTTCGCTTCTTCTTACTACTCATGTAGGAGAAGCTACTACTGTACCGTAGATTGTGCAAGCCCCCGCCGCGGCCGCGGCAGGCATCACCGGCCGGGCCGGACGTGGTAGCCTATTCTCCGCCGCACGCTCGTGCGGGATAGCAAATATCTCAACGGGGAAACGAATGGTCGCGAGATCCATCAGAATCATGGCCGCAGCGGTCGCCGGGGCGGCGTTGTCGGTCGGCAGCGCCGCTGCGCAAGAGGGCGTTCTGCCGCAGGAAGGGCATATCGCCGGCGTCGTCGTCGGCGAATCCGGCCCCGAAGCCGGGGTATGGGTCATCGCCGAGACGGATGATCTGCCGACGAAATTCGCGAAGATCGTCGTCACCGACGACGAAGGCCGCTTCGTATTACCGGAGCTGCCGGCGGTCAACTACACCGTGTGGGTGCGCGGCTACGGTCTGCGCGATTCCGATCAAACGTATCTGCGGCCCGGCGCGCACGACGTGACGCTGCAGGTCGAAACGGCGGCGACGCCGGCCGAAGCCGCGGAGATTTATCCGGGCGATCACTGGTGGGCGTTGCTCGAGCCGCCGGCGAGCGAAGAGTTCCGGGCCGGAGGCGGCACGGGCGAAGGCCTCGGCGTCACGATGGAAAGCCAGGCGCAATGGCTCGACATGCTCAAGCTCGGCTGCAATTTCTGTCACCAGGTCGGCAACGAGACCACGCGCTCGTTCGCCCATTGGAGCGACGAATTCAAGGCGCAAGAGGGGCTGACCGACGCCACGTCCGTGCAGATGTGGGAGCGGCGGCTGCGCACCGGCGTGCGCGGCAGTGACATGTACTCGCGGCTCGTTACACTGGGCCCGGACCGGAGCCTCGAGCAATTTGCCGACTGGACGGACCGCATCGCGGAGGGCGAAGTGCCGCCGCCGCCGCGGCGTCCGGAGGGCGTCGAGCGCAACGCGGTGGTCACGATGTGGGATTGGGGCACGCCGACGTCCTACATGCACGACGAGATCGTGACCGACAAGCGCGATCCGACCGTGAACGCGAACGGGCCGGTCTACGCCGTCTCGAGCGGTCACGGCAAGCTGACCGTGCTGGATCCGAACACGCATATCACGCACGAAGTCGTCATTCCGACGCGCCAGGATCCGACCGAGGTGTCGACGCGGTTCCCGCCGCCGACCGGTGCATCGCCGTTCTACGGCAATTTCCATCATTGGGGCGCGGAGCAGCCGTCGGACCCGCATAACCCGATGGTCGACGACCGGGGGCGCGTGTGGCTGACCTCGGCGATTCGCACGGGCAGCAACCCCGATTGGTGCCGCGAAGGCTCGTCGAACCCGTTCGCGCAGTACTTCCCGATCAACAACGCCGGGCGGCACGCGTCGTACTACGACCCGGAGACCGACGAATTCACGCTGATCGACACGTGCTTCACGACCCACCATCTGCAGTTCGGCTACGACGAGGACGATACGCTCTGGTTCAATCCGCTGATCAGCGCGGGCTATCTCGGCTGGATCAACACGCGGCAGTTCGAGGAAACCGGCGACGAGCAAGCCTCGCAGGGCTGGTGCCCGATCGTGATCGACACGAACGGCGACGGCCGCATCACGAAGCCATGGAACGAGCCGAACCAGCCGTACGATCCTTCCCGCGATACGCGCGTCGGCGGCCAGGTCTATGGCGTGCAGCCGAGCCCGGCGGAGGGCGAGGAGAATGTCGCGTGGGCCGCGCTCACGGACTATCCCGGCTATCTGGTGCGCATGGATCGCGGCACGAATCCGCCCGAGACGTGCATCAGTGAGCTCTATCGCGTGCCGGAGCCGGGCTTCGGGCCGCGCGGGCTCGACGTCGACC
>CAZFJU010000091.1:0-15926 GCA_964518995.1 uncultured Gammaproteobacteria bacterium | reverse complement strand
AACCCTTCGATCTTCTCGACTCCCACCCGTAAACCGTCCTCAGTCCGCATCCGCTGGCCGGTCGCCGCAGCTCGCGCGCGCATCGCCTCGGTGCTTGCGATATCAATCGCCGCGGCGAGCGCCCGGGCGCTGAAGCGGCGACCGCGAGGCACGGCCGGCGCGATTCCGCGCCGCTGCAGTTGCTTGGCCCAGAAAAACTGGTCTCCTGCGAACGGCAGCACGACGGAAGGCTTGCCCGCGCGCGCAGCGGAATGCGTCGTGCCTGAACCGCCGTGATGAATGACGAGCGAGGTTTGCGGGAACAGCCAATCGTGAGGCGTGTTGCCGATGACGAGGAGGTTGTCCGGCAGCTCGAGATCTCGTGTACCGCCCCAGCCGGGGTAGAACAGCGCCCGTCGATCGCCGACCGCCTCGACAACCGCAGCGAGAAGCGCACGCTGATCAAACCCGAACATGCTGCCGAAACCGACATAAATCGGCGCGTCACCGGCCGCGAGAAAACGGCTCAGCGCTTCGGGCGCTTGCCAGTCGCTTACGGGCCGCACCCACTGCCCACATAGATGCGCGTTGGCCGGCCAGTCGGCGGGGCGCTCGAGCAGGCTCGGCGATATGCCATACAGCATCGGATGGCCGGTCCAGAGCCTGCGGCGCGGCGGAAGCCCGCAGACGTTGGCCCGCGCAGTGTTGGTTGCATTACGAACCGAACGCCACAGCATCCCGGCGATTAGGCGATGGCTCAGCCGGTTCGACCAGCGTGGCAGCCTGAACTGCGAGATCAGCGGCGACGGAAATTCGCTGGTGGGTGTCAGCGGAAACATCCCTGTGCCGATTAGGGGGATCCGCAAGGCCTCGGCGACCGAAAAGCCGGCGAACGCAGCGAGCCCGCCGACGATCAGCGCGTCGCGGCCGCGGGCCCTGTCCACTAGCTGGCGCATCCATGCCGCGACATTCTCGTTTGCGATGCGCGCCAGGGCGCGCGCGGTCGCATTCACATCGCCTTTGCCGGAGGCGGCTGACGTGATGCCGCTTTGCGGCTCGAGCAGGTGCCGGATGTCGCCAGCCATTGCTTCGTGGGGCACGGCCATGTCGCGGGCGCTGCCGAGCGTCGCACCGTCCGCGAGTAGCATGACGTCGTGGCCGGCGTCCATCAGTGCACGGCATAGCATGGCGAGCGGACGCGTGTCGCCCTCGGTTCCAAACGTGACAGCGACGATATTTGCCATAGCGATGCGTGGCTGCTGGACGAAGACGCTGGTCGAGATCGATGGGTTTGCAGCCGCTCGCAAATAACGAGAACCCCGGCCAGCACCGGGGTTCTCATTCTTCAGGCAGGCTCGCTGACGCTACCTGCTGACGGCGAGGTGAACCTGCGCTCTATGGCTGCCAACAGGCTCGACCACAGGGCCGGTGGGATGAGCATTATCGACCACAAGCTTGACCCACAGGGTGTCGCCATCGCGGTAGTACGAGGACGCTTTGGCAGCCTTCAGCGCAGCCAAGCTGCTTTGTGGCTCGCCTTCGGCCGCCGTGGTGAATCCAGGCAGCTCGAATATGACCCAGGAACCCTCGTCCATTTGTCTCAACGCCAGATTCAGGGACTCCCTGGCGGTGTCTACCCTCACTTCAGCGCCGCTGCGAATCGTCGTTTCTCCTCGGTATTCGAATTCGCGGCCATTGCGGCTGAGCATCACCGGCTGCTCTACAGGGGCACGGCCGAAGCCCATGTTGATGCCGAGATGCAGACGCCCGAAGTCGCCCTGGCACACAGCGGCGCCCCACGATGGCTTGATCTCGCAGGCGTCCTCGTCGGAAGCGATGCCGTTGTCGATGACGATGTAGGCGCCGGGGGTGCCGCTGATCGAGCCGTCGATGTCGCGAATGGTCCCGCTCGTATAAGCCACGCTGCTGCCGAAGTCGTTCGCCCACTTTTCCTTCATCGCCGGGAAATGCACTGGCTTGGAGTTGATGAATTCCAGGCGTTCGGCCGAGTTTTCGGTGTGCATTCCGAAGGTGGTGTACAGCAGGTAAGAGAGCGCACCGGATTCGCGTGTGTCGTTGTCCTGGTAATTGATGAAAGTGGTATTCACCAGGTCATGGCGGTAATCGTAGTACTCGTAACCGCGAATCGGGAAATCCGCGATGGGTTTCGGCAAGCTTCGCCCATAGGCCATCTCGGCAGGCGTGCTCGGGTTGCCGATGTTGTCGGTTTCTCCGACGAATAGCGAATCGATGACCAGTGATGTAAACGGGTCAGCACCGGCCGAGCCGGACGCATGCGTGAAGCCGATCGCGTTATCGGCGAGTTTCACGTTCTTGTACACCTTCATCTCGCCACGGCCCCAGATGCCGCCATTGCGGTTCTTGTAGGCGGTGAAATCCTCGACGACGGACTCGATCGACCGGCTGCGCGGGTCCGCTGGATTCACACGGGCAATGTGTGAGCTGCCGGTTACGCCGAAGGTGTTATCCGCATTGAAATTGCGGTCGTACATCAGGCCATCGAAGTTCGAGTGGGCGACGTTGCCCCTGAAGACGCCCTGCGGCATGCGGCGTGGCCAAGTGTTCTCGCTGAGCTCCGTACCGAGGAACGCGCCGTTCGGATGCTCCGGCAACGAGAACCAGAAACCGGTCGAGTCGGAGCCCGCGGCCACGTTGTCGATGTAATCGTTGGACGGGTTGGTGATCCAGAACGTCGCTGCCGTGTTGTCCGACGGCAGCAGGACGTCTGCGGATTGCTGACCCTGCCCGCCCGGGTCTGACGGTATGCCGAGGTTGGTCGGAACGCAGTCCAGGGTCGGGTGACACTTGGTCTGGATGCCCAGGTTGCGAACCAGCTGGTTACCCGTCTCGATGCCGTCTTCCATGAAGAAGCAGTGGCCTACGGTGTTGTAGGTGACGTTGTTTTCGACACGCAGGTTATCGGTGCCGTGAATGGTCACGCAGCGGTTATAGGTGTTGTGAATTGCGGAGTTCTGGATGTATTGCCCGCGCACGTCGCCATTGAGATGCCAGTGGATCGGGTAACGGGCAAGTTCCAGGTGCTGCCCCATACGCGTTAGCTCGACGCCGGACACCCGCATCATGCTCCCGGCCATGGCCATGATATGCCCACCGAGGTAGGTCTGCTCCGCATCGGCGGACGCTTGGACCTTGATGTTGCGCGTCAGCATGCCGACTTCGCCGCGTTGGTCGACGCCGTACGTGACAGCGCCGTAATGCATGTAGGTCAGCGGTTCATCCAGCGTCAGCGTATTGCCGCTGATCGCGGAGATGTGGCGCATCTCCGCCTGGCGCGGGTTGAAATCCGTAGAAGCCAGGACGACCTGGTCACCGACTCTCCAACCGCTGGCATCGAGCACTTCGATACGAGTGCTGCCGGCCTCGGCCGTTTCAGCCAGCTTGGTCCAGGCGTTTTCCCGGTCACCGTGCAGAATCATCACGCCACCCATGAGCATGATTCCGCGATCGCCCATGCCCATGATGTTCTCGCCAGGAATATTATCGGTCAGCGTGATGGTCGCATTGCGCGTGTGGGGCTTCGCCGGGTTGCCAATCTGCAGCTCGCCGCGCACCAGTATCCACTCGGTGGTGAGCTCGAGATCCTGACTGTCGGCAAAGCTCAGCTTGCCGTCGAGATTGATGCCATGCAGTGCCGGCGGACTGACGTCGAGGACGACGTCCATGCCCTGGGTGATAGTGACGATGTCACCCGCCACCGGAGCTGCCCCTCCAGACCAGGTGGCCGGATCGGACCACGAACCTGCCTGGACAGTGGCTACAGAAGAGCTCTGCTCGTGTGTATCGGCGTGAACATCGTGCTGAGCTACGGCGCCGGTGCCGACGCTTAACCCCGCGGAAAATAACAATAATTGAAACAAACGGCCTTGTATTTGCATCAACCCAGTCCTCATTGTCATGGGGCGACTATAATGACTATCGTCGTCCGGACTCAATGCTGGCCTCGCCGCCGCAAGCCGGCCGTAGCTCTTCTTGTCCAGACGGGCGCCGCGCCGAAGCATGCTGACCGGCTTGTGCCGATCCGGTGTAGCCAACCTGTATGCCGCAGGAAACGCTTTCTACGAAGGACAGCATGCTATCCTCCGTGCCATGGTTTTCTCGGTACGGCAGCGCTTTACGTTCGAGGATTACCTGCTTCTCGAGGAGACGAGTCGGGCGAAACACGAGTTCCTGGACGGGCACGTGTGGGCCATGGCCGGCGGCACGCCCGAGCACGGCGCGGTCGCTGCGAACTTGATCGTGTTGCTCGGCAATCAGCTCCGCGATCGACCGTGCAGAGTCTTCACGTCGGACGTCCGCGTACGAGTGAAAGCCACGGGGCTCGGCACGTATCCAGACGTCAGCGTCGTCTGCGGGCAGCTTCGGACGGATCCGGACGACCGGAAGGGCAACACGATTGTCAATCCGATCGTTGTCGTCGAGGTACTGAGTCCTTCGAGCGAGGACTACGATCGCGGCGAGAAGCTCGCTCACTACAAAAAGATCGAGGCGTTACGCGAGATCGTCCTCGTCGCGTACGACGAGCGGCGCATTGAAATTTGGCGCCGCGAAGGAGAGCGTTGGGTGCCCCATCTGGTACGCGGCGACGACATCGCGCGAATCGAATCGCTCGGGTGCGAGTTGCCGCTCGGCGAGGTCTATCGCAACCCGCTCGAAGCGTAGTCAAGAACGCACGCAGTCGGCTCGGCTTGGGAGCGCGGGCCATGCCGTGCCGAGAATGACCTGTCGTGCAACGAGCGGTCCATCCCATGCGTCGATTTCCCGACAAGAATGCGCCGACGAAGGTAGGATGCTGTCGGACGCTTCTGGCCGCTAGCGGCGCACCAACAGCAACGCACCGCGGATTAACGCGGCAAGCTCCGCGACGAGCGCGGCGTCGCGCTGCACGGCCGCCGGCATCACGAGGAGGCTCGCATGGCTCGCGTGCGCTGCGATGGTGGGCGCATCGATATGCCGGGCGGCGAGTGCGGACCACTCCGATCGGTGCAGACCGAGCGCGGCCAGACGGGACTCGAGCGTCGTCTCGGTAGCGTGCTGAGCCGTATCGCGGTCGAGAACCGTTAGACGTGCGCGCGTGCTGCGAGCGAGCCGCACCGCGGCCGCGAGCGCTGCGTCGGCGGCATCGGATGCGTCGATCACCGCGAAGATCTCTCCACCCATGCGCCGTCCGGCCGTGACGAGCAGTGTGCGGAGCGGGGCATTCGAAGGCAGCTGTGACCAGATCTCGAGCGCCTCGCGCAGCGCGGTGCTTTCGACGATCAGTGCCTCCGAGCGCGCTGCGGCTTGCGCGAGCACCGCGCGCCGCTCCGCTCGCACGGTCTCGAGCGCGACGCTGAGCCCAAGTCGCGCACCGCCCGCCTCGAATGCACGGCGCCACTCGGCGGTTCGCGCACGCAGCTCGCGCTCGAGTGCCTGTGCGTCGAGCCGACGCTCGAGGCCGGAAAGCACGATTTCGCGGGCGAGCCGCGACCGGGCGAGCGCGAACATCGCCGGGTCCTCGACGACCATGCCGATGATCTCGGTCGGCGCATCAACCACATGTCGATAGACGTCGAGATCCATGCGGGCCTCCGCCGTTGCGGAAATGGCCACAAGGATTCGGGCGCGATGCGGCTCGAGCTCGTTCATTTGGGCTTGGCCTTGGACGGGCGTGTCTTGCGCAGAATCTCCTGGCTCATCTCTTCGCGTTTCGCCGCGAAATCCTGCAGCCTATGCTCTACCAGATCGTTCACCGAATTCGCCGGGAACCGCCCGCGGCTGTTGCGCGTGCCGGCCCCGACGCCGGTCAGCAGCGTGATCGCCTCGTCGACCGTCGAGATCGGATAGATGTGGAACTGCTTGGCGCGCACGGCTTCGACCACTTCGTCGTGCAGCATCAAATGCTTCACGTTGTCATGCGGAATGAGCACGCCGTGCTCGCCGGTGAGGCCGCGTCGTCTGCAAGTGTCGAAGAAGCCTTCGATCTTTTCGTTCACGCCGCCGACGACTTGTACCTCGCCGTGCTGATTCACGGAGCCGGTAACGGCAAGCGATTGCTTGATCGGCAGCTCGGCAAGCGCGGACAACAGCACGCACGTCTCGGCGACCGACGCGCTGTCGCCTTCGATGCCGCCGTAGCTTTGCTCGAATACGAGGCTCGCGTTCATCGACAACGGCGTCTCGGGCGCATAGCGCGTGCCCAGATAGGACGACAGGATCAGCACACCTTTCGAATGGATCGCGCCGCCGAGCTCGATCTCGCGTTCGATGTCGAGAACTTGGCCATCGCCGATGCGCACGTTCGCCGTAATCCGGGTCGGCTGCCCGAAGTGTACGCCGCCGAGGCCGAATACCGAGAGGCCATTGATTTGTCCGATGCGCTCGCTTGAGGTGTCGATCAGCAGATCGTTGCGCTCGATCTCTTCCTGGAACTCCTCGCGCAGGCGGTCGCGCCTGCGAACCTGCGCGTCGATGGTCTGCTGCACGTGGCGCCGCTCGACCCGCGGCGAGGTATCGCGCTCGGCCCAGTAGCTGGCTTCGCGCAGTACGTCCGCGATATCGCGCATGCGCGTCGTCAGCTTCTCCGAGTCGCCGAGCAGGCGGGCGCCGTGCTCGATCACACGTGCGACCGCATCGGCGCTGAGCGGCAGCAGCGCATCGCGGCGTACGAGCGCGGCGATGAGACTGCCGTACAAGCGCGACGTATGCTCATTGCGGTCGATCCGGTGCTCGAAGTCGGCCGCGACTTTGAACAGATCGGCGAAGTCCGCGTCCAGCTCGCATAGCAGGTAATAGATCAGCCGCTCGCCGATCAGCACGATCTTCGTGTCGAGCGGGATCGGCTGCGGCTCGAGCGATAGCGTGGTCGCCAAGCTCAGCATTTCGCCCGCGGTCTCGATGCGAATTTCCTTCGCGAACAGCGCGCGTTTCAGGGCCGTCCACGCGAGCGGCTCGGACAGCAAGCGATCCGCGTCCACGATTAAATAGCCGCCCTGCGCGCGGTGCAGTGCGCCGGCGCGAATCATCGTGAAGTCCGTGACGAGCGTGCCGAACTGCGCGGAGTGCTCGATGCGGCCGACGAGGTTCGCGAGGCTCGGGTGTTGCTCGTAGACGATCGGCGCCCGACCGTCGACCGCATGGTCGACGACGACGTTGGCGCCGTACCGCCGAAGCACGGCATCGCGGGACGGGCCGGGCCGGGGAACGGCCATTCCAGCCCCGGCCGCCGTCGGCGCACCGGGCGGGACGGGCGCCTCGGCGAGCCGAAAGACATCCGCGTGGTCGAGAATGTCGCCGCGGATTCGAGCCAGGTGCCGCAGCACGTCGGGCAGCTTTGCGTACTTCGCTTCGAGCTCGGCGATTGCGGGCCCGGCTGCGCGCTCGGTCACGTCCCGATTCAAGCTCTTGACGCGCTCGCGGCGCTCGCGGGCCCACACGGGAAGCTTCTCGACATGCTGCCGGAGCTTTTCCGAGACCGCCGCCATTGCCTGCCGCGTCTGCTCCTGCTCCTCGGCCGGAAGCTGCTCGAATCGCTCGTCGTTCAGCGGCGCGCCGTTGCGGATCGGCGCAAGCCCGAAACCGTGCGGCGTGCGCACTAGGCTGACGCTCTCGCGCTGCGCCTCTCTCTGCAGCGCGTCGAGCGCGGTGCGATGTCGGTCTTCGAGCTCTTGATCGATCTCGGCGACGCTGTTGCGGTAGTGCTCGCTTTCGAACGCCGCGGGAATGGTGTCGCGGAGCTCGTCCGCCAATTGCTGCAGATCGAAGCGCAGCGCTGCACCGAGCCCCGACGGAAGCTGCAATGCGAGTGGTTTGCGCTCGTCATCGAAGTTGTACACGTAGCACCAGTCGGGCGATGCGGGCGGCGTCGGCGCACGAGTGCGAAGAAATTCATTGACGATCTCGTGCCGATGGCTGCCGGACGGCCCAAGCACGAAGACGTTGAAGCCGTCTTGTCTGATGCGTACCGCGAAGTCCAGGGCCTCGATCGCCCGCTCCTGGCCGACGGCGAACTCCGGGTCGTCGAGCTCGTCGGTCGTCGAGAAGCCGAGTATTGCGGGATCGCAGCGGCGATAAAGCGCGTCTGCATCGAGCGGTTTCGGTGTATTCGGCTTCGCTCTGGTATTCTTGGCCATGTTTCTTGCTTTCCGTGCGTGCCTGCGTTCCGTGGGTGTCCGCGGAGCGCCTCATTTGAACATGGAAAGTTCCCCCTTTGGGGCGGCGACGCTCTATTCATGGTCGGGCCGACACCGGGCCGCGATCCGGCAGGGCGCACAGGAGGAGGTCGGGAGAGGTGGCTGTTCGGAGAGTACTGCGCATGGGGCACCCGTTGCTGCGGCAACCGGGGCGCCCGGTCACGGCCGAGGAACTGCGTTCCGAGCCGTTGCGCGCCCTGGTCGATGACATGGTCGATACGCTGCATGACTACGGCGGAATCGGCCTCGCCGCGCCGCAGATCGGCGAGTCGCTGCGGCTTGCGCTGATCGAGATTCCGGACGGGCTGACACGCTACACGGCGACGCAGCCGATGCCGCTCACCGTCTTCGTCAATCCGACGATCGAGGTGGTCGATCCGGCTGCGGCCGGCTACTGGGAAGGCTGCCTGTCGGTGCCGGGCTTACGAGGTTTCGTCGAGCGGCCGCAGCACGTTCGCGTGCAATACACGGACCTGAGCGGCGAGGGGCATTCGCTCGAGCTCGAGGGCTTCCTGGCCACGGTCTTCCAGCACGAGTTCGATCACCTCGACGGCGTCCTGTACATCGACCGCATCAAGGACCCGCGGCTGCTCGCGTTCGACCGGGAGTACGAGCGCTATCTGGCGCAGAGCGCGGATGAGCCGGGTGGTTAAGACACCCGTCGGCATCGCATAGAAGGATGCCGACGGGCGATCGGATTCGAGAGACGTTTAGCGGGGTCCGGTTCGACTTCGGCAGGTCGCGCCCTGGGCGGTGCGCGCCGTCATGGGTTGACGGAGCTCGGCAGCCAGGAAGGGGCCGAGCCTCGGGAACGAGAAACACTGCATCGACACGTGGCCGGTCCGATTTCCGCGCCGGCGCGGGCACCGGCTGGCACTCGAACGAAAGTTTAAAGAGCGAAGAAGTGATCTATTATTTCTTACCAGCGGTTGCCGCCGCCGCCACCGCCGTAGCCGCCACCGCCGCCGTAGCCGCCGCGGCCGCCGCCGCCACCACCGCCGTTGCGCGGCTTCTGAGGGCGAGCTTCATTGACCGTCATCGGACGGCCGCTGTAATCCGCGCCGTTGAGCTTATCGATGGCCGCTTGGGCCTCGGAGTCGCTCGACATTTCGACGAAACCGAAGCCTTTGCTGCGGCCCGTGTCGCGGTCGGTGATGAGCTTGGCGGATTCGACCCTGCCGAACGGCGAGAACTTCTCGATCAGATCATCTTCCGTAGCGGAGAACGGCAAATTGCCGACATACAGTTTTCTGCCCATTTTACCTCCTTCAAGGCGAGAAACCGTCAACGGAGGATATGGGCAGTATGCCCGTAGACTCGATGAACGGTTTAGGCGAATGGAATTCTACCGCAGGTTTCGGGCGTGCGCTCAATAATCTTGCGGGTTTTATAGGCCTTGGGGTGCGTCCCTAGCGGCTGTCGGAGGGCGTCCGCGCGCCGCTCGGACCTGCCCGCGGCGTGCTCCGGTTGCACGCCCGCGTCTCGTGGGCTACTTTCTCTCGGCTCTGTCGTACGTGTCCACGCCGCCGCCTTACTTCCGGCGCCGCCCGCAAACGCGGTCGTAATTTGTTTCCATCTCGAGAATACGGAGGTTCGAGAATGTCAGCCCAGCCGTTTTCATTGCCGCCACTGCCCTGGGCAGAGGATGCGCTCGCGCCGGTGATCTCGAAGCAGACGATCGAGTTTCACTATGGCAAGCACCATGCTGCTTACGTGAACAATCTGAACGGGCTCGTCGCCGGTACCGACATGGCGGACATGTCGCTCGAGGAGATTGTTCGCAAAGTAAAAGATCAGCCCGATAAGAAGGGCGTCTTCAACAACGCAGGTCAGGTCTGGAACCATACGTTCTTCTGGAACTGCCTCGCGCCGAACCGCTCGGAGCCGAGCAAGGCGTTGGCCGAGCAGATCGAGTCATCGTTCGGCGGCATGCAAGCCTTCGAGGAGCAATTCGCGAAAGCGGCGGCAGGCCAGTTCGGCAGCGGCTGGGCATGGCTGGTGCGCGACGGCGGCAAGCTCGCGATCGAGACCACCGCTAACGCGGATACGCCGATGGCCCACGGCAAGGTGTGCCTGCTCACGGTCGATGTGTGGGAGCACGCCTATTATCTCGACTACCAGAATCGGCGGCCCGATTTTCTAAAGGCCGTGATCGGCGAGCGCCTCAACTGGAAGTTCGCCAGCGATCAGTTCGACGCAGCCTCCTGATCGACCTTCGTTGACCGGGCGAGCGCGGTGGTCTGCCGCGCGGCCCGGTTGATCACCGCCCAGCGCCTTGCAATCATGGCGCTTTGTCGCGCGCGAGCGCGCTTCATTTCAACTTCGAGAGCACCATGGCGAAGATTCTTGGCGGCATCGCAACGTCGCACACCCCGACCATCGGGTTCGCGCTTGACACGAACAAGCAGCAGGACCCGGTCTGGAAGCCCATTTTCGACGGCTACCGTCCCGTCCAGGAATGGCTCAAGGAAAAGAACCCGGACGTCCTGTTCTTTATCTACAACGATCACGTCACGTCGTTCTTTTTCGACCACTATTCCCATTTCGCTCTCGGCGTCGGCGATGTGTATCCGGTAGCGGATGAGGGCGGTGGCCCGCGTGCGCTGCCGCCGATCAAGGGCCATCCCGAGCTCGCGCAGCATATTGCGAAATGCCTGACGGCCGACGAGTTCGATCTGTCGTACTTCCAGAACCGCGGCCTCGATCACGGCGCCATGTCGCCGCTGTCGGTGCTGTGGCCACACGATCCGGAGTGGCCGGGCGCCATCGTGCCGTTGCAGGTCGGCGTGCTGCAGTTTCCGATCCCCACCGCGCGCCGCTGCTATAAGCTCGGCCAATCGCTAAAGAAGGCGATCCAAAGCTTTCCGGACGACCTGAAAGTCGTCATCGTCGGCACCGGCGGTTTGTCCCACCAGGTGCACGGCGAGCGTGCCGGCTTCAATAACACCGAGTGGGACATGGAGTTCATGCGCCTGCTGGAGGAAGATCCGGAGCAGCTCACGGACATCACGATCGCAGAGTACGCGAAGCGCGGCGGCCTCGAAGGCGCCGAGGTCATCATGTGGCTCATTATGCGCGGGGCGCTGTCGGCGAACGTAAAGCGGGTTCATCAGTCGTACTACCTGCCGTCGATGACGCCGATCGCGACGATGGTGCTCGAGAACGAGCCGGAGCCTGCGTCGAAACCCGACCAAGCGTATCTCGAACGCGTGGACCGCGAGCTGGCGGGTATCGAGCAGCTGGAAGGCACCTATCCGTTCACGATCGATACCAGTGTGCGTGCGTACCGCCTGAACCGCTTCCTGCACGATCTCGTCGTCCCGGAGCGTCGCAAGCTGTTTCTAGAGGACGAGGAGACGGCGTTCGAGCAAGCAGAGCTGACGGAGGAAGAGCGGGATATGGTGCGTCGGCGCGATTGGCGCGCAATGATCCGCTACGGCGTGATCTTCTTTATGCTCGAGAAGCTCGGCGCGGTGATCGGCACCACGAACCTGCACATCTATGCACACATGCGGGGCGAGTCGCTCGAAGACTTCCAAAAGACCCGCAACGCGCAAGTGCTGTACTCGGTCGCCGGCAGCGATGCCGGTAAGACCGATTGGGACAAGGATTCGACCCGCACCTGATCGAGGGCGGGGTCGTGCGGCGCGTTGGGCTCGAGCGTCCGTCGCTGCGTCACGAGCGAGCGTTTCTGGCCGCGGTGCGGCGCAGTCGCGCGCTGCACGGCATATTCGTACGGCCGCCGGGCACCCGGGCGGAATACGCCGAGTACGTGCACCGGGCTAGCGGGCCGACGCGGATCTCGTTCCTCGTGATCGAGTCCGCGTCGGGCGCGCTCGTCGGCGTCGTCAGCATCAACGACATCGCGCCTGCCGACTCGGGCTCGCTGGGTTACTACGCGTTCGAGCCATACGCCGGCCGCGGCTTGATGCGCGCAGCGCTCCAGCTTGTCGTGGACCATGCGTTCGAGACGCTAAAGCTGCATCGACTTGCGGCCAGCATCCAAGCCGGCAATACGCGCTCCATTCGCCTGGTCGAGGGGCTCGGATTTCGGCCCGAGAACACAGCGCCGCGCCGCCTCAGGATCCGTGGGCGGTGGCGCGATCATCAGCGCTGGGGCTTGCGCGCGGAAGAGTGGCGGCCCGAGCGCCCGTCGCCGGCCGTGCTCTCCCGGGCCGAGGCGCGGCGCCGCCACGTCCACACGAGCAACACCGTCAGCACCGCGAACGTCAGCACCAGCAGGGCCCCGGCAGCGGCCTGCAAACCGCCGACGAACGCCGCGAGTGCGCCGGGATCGGCGCGCGGACCTACCGCATCGAGCGACGGCGCGTAGCCGGCGTCGGCCATCGTCAACGTGACGAGGGCGGTGCCGAAGGCGATTCCCATCACGTTGCCGGTGTTGCGGCAGAGATTGACGAATCCGGCGGCAAAACCGTGCGCGCGCGCCTCCACGGCGTTCATCATCGAGGTCGAGTTCGGCGCACTGAAGACCGCGAGGCCGAGCGCCATCGTCATGAGCGCCGTCACCACCAGTGAGACCGGCGACGCCACGTCGAGCCAATAAAACTGCAGCAGCCCGAGCATCGCGATCGCGATACCGAGATTCGCGAACAGCCTTATCCCCACCTTGTCCGCGAAGCGGCCGACGAGGGGGCCGGCAATGGCCGTGACCATGGCAGCGGGCATCATCAGCAGCCCAACGCGCGACGGGTCGATGCCCTGAATACCTTGTAGAAAGAACGGCGTCAGAAAGCGCGTGGCCGAGAGCCCCATGAATGCGACGATGGAGCTGATGGCGCCGAGGCCGAACGCGCCCACCCGAAACAGCGCAAAATCGAGCAGCGGCGTCTTGCTGCGTTTTTCCGCGAGCACGAAGGCGCCTCCAAGCACCGCGACGAGCGCATAATTCACAATCGCGCGCGGCTCGGCCCAGCCATAGCGGGGGCCGAGCGTCAACGCGAGCAGCGCGGCGATCAGCAGAGCCGAGAAGAGCAGGGCGCCGGTCGCATCGAAAGGTTCACCGCGGTGCGGCCGATGCCCGCGGCGCTCGAGCACGAGCTGGGCTGCGAGCGCAATCAGGATCATCGCGAGCGCCGTCATGGCGAACAGCGCGCGCCAGCCGATCGTGCCGACGATCAGGCCGCCGGTCGCCGGTCCGACGATGGCGCCAAGCCCGACGCCGGTCATCTGCCAGCCGAGCACGCGCGCACGCTCATGAACGCCATAGGCGCCAACCACGAGGGCCATTGCAGTGCTCTGGGTCATCGCGGAGCCGATGCCGACGAGCACCCGCGCACCGATCAACCAATGGATGCCGGCGGCGTTGGCGGCCAGCACGGCGCCGACCGAGAACAGGCAACAGCCGAGCACGTAGATCCGCTTGCGGCCGATCGCGTCGGAAAGCCGGCCGAGCGGAACGAGCAGCGCGGCGATCGTCAGACTGTTGCCGATGACGACCCATTGTGCGGTGGGCAGATCAGTCGAGAATTGCAGCGCGATCGTCGGTAAGGCGACGATTGCGCTGCTCGTATCGAAGACGGTGACGAAGATTCCGGTTACGCAGACCAGGAATACGCGAAACTTATGCTGCAAGCTGTTTGCCGTGGTCGAGCGGTGAGCGGCGAGGCGCTGCGCCACCGAGGCGTGCCTCCGCCGAGAAACTGCCGGAAAACGCGCCGGGTGCGCCAAACGACGGTGATAGTAGCAGGCTGCGGACGCCCGGGTCGGATCCGGATGCCTCCGGCGGAGCGCCGCGCTTGCGAACCCCTGTGCGCCTGTGCTGGCATCTCGCCTGGACCAGCAGACTGACATTTACAACAACCAGGAGAAAGCGCATGGCAGAGCTCACGTTGGAACAGGCGAACGGCATCATCGAAACGGCGATTCGCAAGGCGCGCGAGATGGGCATTCCGCCGCTTGGCGTCGTCGTGCTCGACGCCGGCGGCCATCTGAAAGCAATGCAGCGCGAGGATGGCGCGACCATGTTCCGCGGCGAGGTGGCGAAGGGGAAGGCGTGGGCGGCCGTAGCGATGGGCCTATCGAGCCGCGGAGTGGCCCATCGGGCCAAAGACAATCCGAATTTCTTCATGGCGCTCGCGTCGACCGCGCAGGGGCCGTTCCTGCCGCAGCCGGGCGCGGTGCTGATCAAGGATGCGGATGGACGCGTGCTCGGTGCGGCCGGGGCGAGCGGCGGGACCGGTGACGAGGACGAGGCCTGCTGCATCGCAGGCGTCGAGCACGTCGGCCTCGTGGCGGTCGTATGACCGCGAACGCAAACACCGAGGCGAGATCGATATGCCGTCCATAGGTTCCCGCGATGCGACCCGCCCGGCCCCGGACGAGGTGCTGACCGCGATTGCGGACTACGTCACCGAGTTTACGGCCGACGCCGCCGAGGCGCGTGACACGGCTCGCTATTGCCTGCTGGATTCGCTCGGCTGTGCGCTGCTCGCATTGCAGTTTCCGGCCTGCGCCGCGCGGCTCGGGCCGCTCGTGCCGGGGGCGGAGCTCGCCGCGGGCGCACGCGTTCCCGGCACGAGCTATGTGCTCGACCCGGTCAAGGCGGCGTTCGACATTGGCACGCTGATCCGCTGGCTCGATTACAACGACACGTGGCTCGCCGCGGAGTGGGGGCATCCGTCCGACAATCTCGGCGCGATTCTCGCCGTCGCGGATTACATCAGCCGACGTTCGGGCCGGGACCGCCGCGCCCTGCGCATGAGCGATGTGCTGACGGCGATGATTCAGGCGCACGAGGTTCAGGGGGTGCTTGCGCTCGAGAACGCGTTCAATCGGGTCGGCCTGGACCACGTGCTGCTGGTGCGCATCGCAAGCACCGCCGTGGCGACTCGGCTGCTCGGCGGTGACCGGGACGCGATCGTCGCGGCGGTGTCGAACGCGTGGCTCGACGGCGGCGCGCTGCGCACCTATCGCCACGCGCCGAACACCGGTCCACGCAAGAGCTGGGCCGCGGGCGACGCGACGAGCCGCGGGGTGCGGCATGCGCTGATGGCTCTCGCCGGCGAGCCCGGCTATCCCTCCGCGCTGACGGCCGAAGTCTGGGGTTTCGAGGCCGCGCTGATGCGGGGCGAGACGATTCGGCTCGCGCAGCCGTTCGGCTCGTACGTGATGGAGCACGTGCTGTTCAAGATTGCCTACCCGGCGGAGTTCCACGCGCAAACTGCGGTCGAAGCCGCGCTCGAGCTGCATCCGGAAGTGGTCGGCCGGCTCGACCGGATCGAGTCGATCGTGCTCGAGACGCAGGAGCCTGCCTGCAGGATCATCGACAAGACCGGACCGCTCGCCAATCCCGCCGACCGCGATCATTGCCTGCAGTATATGGTCGCCGTTGCGCTGCTCCATGGAACTTTGACGGCCGAGCATTATGAGGACGCTGCCGCGGCGGATCCGCGTATCGATGCGCTGCGCGAGCGCATGCAGGTCGTCGAGAACGAGCGGTTCACCGAGGCGTACTTCAATCCGGCCCGACGAGCGATCGGCAATGCGGTGCAGGTGCGCTTCGCAGACGGCTCGGCGACGCGGCGCGTGGCCATCGATTACCCGCTCGGCCACCGCCGGCGCCGCGCGGAGGGCCTGCCATTGCTGCTCGAGAAGTTTCGGACGAACGTGCGCAGCCGTTTCGATGAGGCACGTGCCGAGCAGCTCGAGGCGCTGCTGGCCGATACGGCGCGCCTCGAGGCGATGCCGGTCGATGAGTTCATGGCGCTGTGGACGGAA
>CAZFJU010000090.1:0-15927 GCA_964518995.1 uncultured Gammaproteobacteria bacterium | reverse complement strand
CGGTTTTCGCCGCCGCCCGATCGTGCTCTGCCGCTGCTCGGCGGCCTGACCCCCGTACAGTTCATGCGCCGCCACTGGCAGAAGCGTCCGCTCGTCGTTCGTGCGGCCATGCCGAGCGGCGGCGCCTGGCTGTCGCGAGCGCAGCTGTTCGCGTTAGCCGCGCAGCAGCATGTCGAATCGCGCCTGGTAATGCGCGCGGCGAACGGGGGTTGGACGCTCGACCATGGACCGTTCAAGAGGTCAGCCTACCCGCCGGTCCGGCAACCGGGCTGGACCTTGCTGGTTCAAGGCGTCGACCTGCACGACGATGCGGCGCACGCGGTGCTGCAGGCGTTCCGCTTCGTGCCCGACGCCCGTATCGACGACCTGATGGTCTCGTGGGCGAGCGAATCTGGCGGCGTCGGGCCTCACGTCGACAGCTACGACGTGTTCCTGCTCCAGGCGCGCGGCCGACGACGTTGGCGAATTGGCCGGCCCGCGGATGCCGCCTTCGTAGACGGCTTGCCGCTGAAGATTCTGAAGCACTTCGTTGCCGAGCAGGAGCACTTGCTGGAGCCCGGAGACATGCTCTATCTGCCGCCGCAATGGGCGCACGATGGCATCGCCGAAGGCGGCGACTGCATGACGTACTCGATCGGCTTCCGGGCACCGGAGCGCGGCGGGCTGGCCGCCGAGCTGGCTCAGCGCATGGCGGAGGTGCACGAAGATGCGACGCTTTACCGCGACCCGCGTCTCATGGCTACGCAGCATCCCGCGCAGATTCCTGCGGCGCTGCAAGCGTTTGCCGCTGAGGCAGTGCGCCGACTGCTCGGCGATTCTCGCGAGATTGGCGCCGCATTGGGCGAGGCGCTGACTGAGCCGAAGCCGGAAGTGTCGTTCGATCCGACCGACGCGCCGTGGGCGGCGACGGCCGTCGTGCTCGATCGCCGCACGCGGATGATGTACGACGACCATCATGTGTTCATCAACGGCGATAGCTACCGCGCCGCCGGCAAAGACGCGCGGCTCATGCGGCGCCTCGCGGACGAGCGCGCGCTCGATGCGGGGGCTGTGAGCGCCGCGAGCGCGGCCGCTCAGGCACTATTGGCGGAGTGGCTCGGCGCAGGCTGGGTACGCGTCGATTCTGACTATGGCAAGAGCTGACCGACCCGCACTGTTCCGCGCGGCTGCTCCATAAAGGGGAGCGGGAGCGCGTCGTGCTCATGCAGCACGATGCGGCTCGTATAGCCTGCCTCGTGCGACGTGCATGGATCTGCGTAGACCTCCACGCGGCGCTCCGGCAGATTCACGATCCAGTATTGCGGGATACCGGCGTCGCCATACGTGCGCCCCTTGAGGCGGTCCGTGGCGAGCGTCGTATCCGACACTTCAACGACGAGAATGACGTCGGCGGCGGACGGATGACGCTCTCGATAATCGACGCGGCGACCACGGGTCACGGAGAGATCCGGCTCGGGTTCACTGCGCGCCAGCGTAATCGGCGCCTGGTTGCGCACATGCCAGCCGGGTAGGAGCTGGTCCCGCAAGAGCTCCTCCAACCGACCGGTCGCGTACTCATGTCCAGGCCCTTTTGCCATCTTTCGGACCACCCAGCCTTCGATGAGCTCCAGCCGATCGTCTTCCGAGAATGCGCCGGACTTAACCATTCGATGGTATTGCTCGACCGAGAACTGTGCGATTGGAAGGCCCGGCGGTGCCGAGGGAAGCGCGCTTGCCATAAGTTTCTCCGTTGAGCGGAGCGTATCACGGCCCCCTTCAGAAACCGTAGGCGACGGTCCCGCGATAGTCTGCGAGCGGCAGCCCGGCGGCGCCGATGATCCGGGTCAAGTTCGCGTTTCGTCGCGCGTGCTGAGCGACCGTAATCTGCCGCCTATCAACGACACCCCTATAAGGTCGGCGTTACACGGCGCTGCGACGAAATGCACAGACGAGCAGCGGTCGCGGTGTCGGGCACGGGTAACACTTCGGTCGGCTCGGCGGCGCTGAAAGCGGCGTGTCTGCGCCGAAAAAGGCGTACGCAGTGCGCCTCCGCCGGCTGGCACAGCGCTTGCAATAGGGTATCCGAGCAGGAAGCCGGAGTGCTTCCATATCCTAGGACGATACGGAGATATACAAATGACGAAGATTTCAGTGATGCTCGTGGCCTTGGGCTTTTCCGGTGCGGCGCTGGCGCAGGGCGCGCCTTCCTTCGAGGAAGTCGACGCGAACCAAGACGGCATGATCAGCCAGGAAGAGGCGTCGGCGGTCGAGGGCCTCGACTTTGCGACGGCCGACAGCAATCAGGACGGTCAGCTCGATCGTTCGGAGTACGAGGCAGCGACGAGCGGCGGCTCCGAGTAATTCGGAACAGTCGTTCGCGGAACGGGAGGGCTTCGTGCCCTCCCGTTCTCGTTACGGCGCCCTGACCAACGGTTACTCCTCGCCTTTCCTCGCCTGAGATCACGCCGAATTTCCAGCCCTTCGAGCGCTCGCTACGAGCAGCCGCTGAACCGCCTCGTCGTCCCCTCTGCGTGCGGCGCTGATAGAATCAGCGCACATCGCCGGCCGATCGTGCACGGCGCCTTTCGAGGCTTCGTCCGGATATGAGTTTCGCGCACAGCATTCTGCTCGCGCCCACGCCCGCATCGTGGGTCGATTACGCCGTGCAGCATTGGCACGTGCTGTTGAACGATCATGCCAACTGCGAGAAGAAGGCAGCGTCGACCGCGCTGGCGCTGATGTTCGCCTATCCGGAGGATCGTAAGTTCACCGAAGCGCTCTCGCGCCTCGCGCGAGAAGAGCTCCGTCACTTCGAGCAGGTGCAGCGCATGATGGAGACGCTCCAAGTGGCCGGCGTCCGCCAGAAGCCGGGCCGCTACGCCGCGGGCCTTCGCGCCGCCATGCGTACGGCCGAGCCGGGCCGGAAGCTCGACCTGCTCTTGGTCGGTGCGCTAATCGAAGCGCGCTCCGCCGAGCGTTTTCGGCTACTGGTGCCGCGTCTGCCGCCGCCACTTGCGGATTTTTATGCGAAGCTCGAGCGCTCCGAGGCTCGCCATTTCGAGCTGTATCTGCGCCTCGCCCATGAGGCCGATGGTTCAGAGGACAATGCCGAGTCTGCACGCCGGCTCGAGAGCCTCGCGGTCCGCGAAGCGGAGCTTGCGACCGAGCCGGACCGGGTGTTCCGTTTCCATTCCGGCGCGCCGGTCTGAGCGCGGGCGCGGGATCAGCCTGCGCCCACGCCCGCGGCATAGGGTCGAGCGATTAGTTTTCGGCCGCCTCCCGCTCGGCGGCGCGCGCGCCGGACAAAATATTCGCCATGCCGTAGTTGCCTTCTGTGCAGGCGTATTCGAACAGCACGGTGTCCATCCGCGTCAACGGATAGACCCCACCCCATGGCTCCGCCCAAGTGTGCGGGTCGACCACCGTGAACGCGTATTCGACCGTGTCCTGATCAAGGCGCGTGAGCCGCTCCGTGACGCGCATGTGCTCGCTCGCGTTGCGCCAAGCGGTTTCCGGATGGAAGCCCGCCGTTTCGATGACAAGCGTTTCACCTTCCCAGCGGCCGACGGACGTGCCGTTCCACTGCGGCAACAGATCGCCCGGCAGCTCCTGGCCATCCGTTGGAATCATGCGCGGATCGCCCATCTCCCCTTGGATGACGACGTAGCCGGGGCTCTGAAAGATCTGCAGGTTGCTGTTGTAACCGCGCGGCAAGATCGGCGCGACGGTGCTTGGCCAGAGGATGCAGCGCTCGGTCAACGACCGGAACTCGGGTCCGTCGAACTCACGGCCCTCACGGGCTTGCGCGCGCGCATCGACGCGCGCCTGCGCTTCGGGCAGTAGCGGCGGGATGCGGCCGTTCTTCGGCATCGTGACGATCGATGTGCGCATGTTGGTCGACATCACGCCTTCGAATTCGTCGAGCCCGAACAGCTCCATGCTGTAGTGCACGTCGGCCTGCGTGCCGGCCTCGGTCTCATCGGACGCGAATTGTTGCGACAGCCGGCGCTCGACGAATGCCTCGTGCTCCTCGGGCGTGAAGAACTCCTGCTCGCCGAGGGCCGGGTCACGCTCGAGCGGTGCGGTCGTGAACTCGCTGTAGACGCCCGTCAGATCCGGCTCGCCCCACGCCGTGCGAAAGACGCTCGTTGCGGCCTGTTCGCCGTCGCTCGCGGAGGCGGGGTCGCCTTCTTGCGCGTGGGCGCCCACGGTCAGCGCGGCGATGATGCTCGCCGCCAGCACTGAATGCACTCGATGTTTCATCGGCTCGAAGCTCCCTCGCTCGAGGTATCCTGCGACGGCCCGGTGCCGGGCTTGCGCAAATGCCCGTAAATCTTCTCCTCCGCATAAGGCTCGCATTTGAACTCGAGCATGCGAAAGCCTTCGTCGACGACTCGATAGAGCGGCATGCTGATCGTCCACGGCTGCGAGAATACGGTCGGATCGTCGATCGTCGCTTCGTACTGCAAATGGTTCGGGCCGAGCGGCGTGTAGCGCTCGATGATGCGAGCGTTCTCGCTCGCGTAGTTGCCGGCGCGGTCGAGCCAGGTCTGCCCATTCAGGCCGGTGACTTCGACGACGAACGTGTCGTCTTCCCAATGCCCGTTCGACCAGCCCATCCAGCTATCGAGCGGCGCTTCGTCCTGGCCGTTGACAAAGATGCGCCTGAAGCCGGTAGCGAACTGATACGAGATCACGACGTCGTGCTCGTTCTGGAAAATCTGCAGCGGATAGGGCATGTAGGTCGACCGCGGCACGCCGCCGAGGTAGCACTTGCCCTCCGGATCTTCTTCGAGGCGGTTCTCGAAGCGGCGATCGCGCTCCGCGAGCGCCTCGGGGAGGTACGGAATTGCGCCGCCCGAAACGACGCCTTGCCCCGGCGGCACCGCAAACTGCGCGCCGAGCTCGAGCAGAACGGGATAAGCCGAAACATGCGGCTCGAGGTTCCAGTGGGCCGTATTGAGGGCCTGCCATGCGCCGCTCAAATCCGGCTGCCCGCCGGTCGCGCGTGGGATCTCGGTCAGGAGCTCTGCGCCGGCGTTCGCGGCAGCGAGCAGCGCAAAGGCGGAAAGCGCGAAGCGATGGCTGATCATTCGCCGCCCTCGGGCACTTGCGTGCCTTGGAAGAACAACGCGCGGCCATCCGCGAACGTGACATCGCGGCCGACGGCGCGGTGTGACCCGTCGCGCGCCTGGTAGCCGCTGACCGTCAGCTCCGAGCCGATCGGAATCGAAGCTTTCGTGATGCCGCGCCGCACCAGCGCGTTCGGGCTGCCGCCTTCGATCATCCACGTTACGGGTTCGCCGTCCTCACCGACGACCTCGATGTGAATCCACGAATGCGGGTTGATGAGCTCGACCTTCGTGACCGTGCCCTGAAGCGAAACGGGGTGGTCGACCGAGAATTCTGTCGAGAACGCATGGTGCGCGTGCGCGGCCGTAATGGTGAGCGCGCTCGCCATACCGAATGAAACCCAATGGGGGAATCGCATTGCGGCTCCTCTGAGCTGAAATCGTCCGAGCCCGAATAATGCCTGAATTCGCAGCGGCTGTGCGGCCGGCAGGTCGGCCGGCTCTTGCGGAGCGGTTCAACGCCGCATCGTCGCCGGACGCTTTTCAGGGGTGCTACGGCTATCGGTAGCCCTCCACGATCGGCTGCCTCGGCAGTTGCCACCACACCGCTTCGCACAGCTCGGCGAGCTCCGCGTCGATCTCGAAGCTCGGCGCCGGCAGCGTCGCGTCGAGCTGTGCCGGCGTGCTGGCGCCGATGATGGCGGATGTAACGCCCGGCTGGCGGATGACCCACGCGATCGCCAGCGTCGGCAGCGCGATGCCGCGTCGAGCGACCGCATCGCGGAGCCGCGCGACGGCCTCGAGCTGTGCATCCTGAAAATACCACCCGCGGTAGAGCGCCTTGATCGGCCCTTCTGGCAACGTCGCATAGCGGCTGGCCGCGGGAGGCGGCTCGCCGCGGCGGTACTTGCCGGACAGCACGCCACCGGCAAGCGGGTTGTAGACGATCACCGCGGTTCCGCTCGTCTCGGCGTAGGGCAAAAGCTCCGTCTCGATCTCCCGGTACAGCAGGTTGTAGCGGGGCTGGATGCTCTGGAAGCGCTCGAGCCCAAGGCGCTCGCTGACCGTGTGGGCCTCGGCAAGGCGCCACGTCGAGAAATTCGAGCAGCCGATGTAGCGCACCTTGCCGGCGCGAACGAGATCGTCGAACGCGCGCAGCGTCTCGTCGATCGGCGTGGCGGGGTCCATCGCATGGGCCTGATACAGATCGATGACATCGGTGCCGAGTCGCGTCAGGCTCGCTTCGACTGCGCGCTGAATGCTGAACCGCGACAAGCCGCCGTCGTAAGCGGATGGGCCCATCGGGAAATGGCACTTCGATGCGAGCAGGATTCGATCCCGCAGTCCGCGCTGCGCGAGCCAGCGGCCGATGATCCGCTCCGTTTCGCCGCCGGAGTACATATCGGCCGTGTCGAAGAAATCGACGCCCGCTTCGAACGCCTTGTCCATGATCGCGAACGCCGCGGTTTCGTCGATCTGACGGCCGAAGATCATTGTGCCGAGACACAGCGTCGGCACCTTCAGCCCGGTGCGGCCGAGCGGTCTGCGTTCCATCGTGCGCTTCGGCGCGGCTTAGCCGCGCCGCCGCTCCCGCAGGTGGCGCGGCCAAATTCCGCCGCGGCCTGGCGCGAAAATGCCGTTGGGGTCGATGGCGTCCTTCAGAGTCTCATTGAAGCGGCGCAGCGCATGATCGTTGAACGAGTATGCGTTCGCGACCGCGTCCTGGAAGTAGGGCGCCGCCCGATATTCGGCCCAGCCATGCTCGGCCGCCGCGTCGATCAACGCGCCGAGGATCCCGGCATCGCGCGTCTTGGTCTGCGGCGTAGCCTCGCGGGTACCGCCGCCGCTCGAGAATCCGGCCGAGAACAAAAAGCTGAACTGATACCAGTTGACGGGCGTGCTGATGGCCGAGATGCGCGTATCGACGCCGCGCGTCCGCAGCGTATCGCCGAATACCCGTTGCGCCTCGAACACCGCATCGGCGCTGCGCGGGATGACCGCGAACAAGCCGACGTGGTTCTGCTGCCACGAATCCGGCAGTGACTCCGTGCGGCCGAGACTCTGCCAGGTGGCCAAGCTCGGCACACCGAGCGACGAGCGCCAGAGATAGTGCGCGTCGGGCTTGGTGCCGAGCGCGATCTGCTCCGGCGTGAGCGGCAGCGGCACGGACTGATCGTCGATAAAGCGTGCATCCGGGACGTTCCGCGCGACCACCGTCTTGGCGTATTCCCAGTTCGCGAGCGTCGTGCCGTCCGAGCCGAGGAACTGCAGCTCCACCTGCCAGGAATGCAGCCCCGCGGCCGCCGCCAGGCGGTCGAGCTCGTTCTCGTCGACGCCGCCGATGCGCGTTGCGGCCTCGCTGAACTCGGTATTGCCCATCAATGCGCCGAGCGGGCTGCCGTAAATCGGCTCGCCGATCATGAAGAGGTCGGAAAGATAGTTCACGGACTTGATGAGGCCGCGCAGGTCGGCGCGTTTCGGCACGGTCACGAGGCCGGTGCGATAGTGCTCGGGAGCCGGCATCAGGCGCAGCGCCATCTTCGTCACGATGCCGAAATTGCCCTGCGGGAACAGACCGGATGGATCGGGCCCGTAACCGTGCTTGTGCTCGGCCCAGCTGCCGGCGTTCGGCACCGCGCCCATGCCGGTGCGCATCAGCTCACCGTTGGGTAGCACGACCTCTACGCCGTGCATGGCCCCGGCATGGTCGCGGTAGTAGCCGAGCGTGAAGCCCATGCCGCGATCGAGAGTGTTGCCGAGGGGCCCGCCCCAGCCGGGATTCGCGCAGTCGATCCACACGGCAAGACCGCGGTCCTGGATGTGGCGGTAGAGATCGAAGTAGGTGACGCCCGGCTCGACGATCGCGAAGTTGCGCTCGTCGCTGACCTCGAGGACCCGGTCCATGCGCTTCAAGTCGACCACCACGCAGCCGCGCATGCTCGGCGCAGGGCCGCCGTACGCAAAGTTTTTGCCGGTCGAGATCGGAAACAGCGGCGTGCGAAAGCGGTTCGCCGCCCGCACGATCGCCTGGACCTCCTCGACGCTCGCCGGCGCGACCGCTGCGGATGCGAGCAGCTCGTCGTCGGCCGCCGGCGCCGGGGACCAGTGGTCGCGGTAGGGTGCGAGGTCCTCGTCGCTCGTGAATACCCAGTCTTCGCCGACGACCTCGGCAAAGGCACGGGTGGCAGCGGTGAATTCCTCGGCGCTGAGGTCCGGCGGCAGCACGGCCATAGTCTCCCTCCAAGTTTGCGGCGGTGCGACGCCGTCTTGGGGAGATTCTACCCGCGCGTCGCGGCGACGGGGGGTTGCGGTCGCGGCGCTCGATAGGCCGGGCGGAAATATCGGCGCCAAGTTCAGAATTCCTGGGACTGGAACATTGAATTGAGTCTGGACCAATTCCGGGCGGCTCCGGATAATGGGGCAAGCACTGTCTCGTCGGCGGCGGCCACGCTTGGAGCGAGGTCGTCAGGGCCGCGAGGCGGACCCTCGGGTGCGGAGAAACGACCATCAAAGCCAAGCGTGTCATCGCCGGAGCTGTTTTCGCTGTCGTCGCGGTGGCGGTCGGCGCAGGGATCATCACCTCGCAGCGCGGCCACGATCGGGCATCCTGGGCCGTTGTCGAGCAATACTGCTTCGACTGTCATAACGCGGTGGATTTCGCGGGCGGCCAGGCATTCGACTCCCTCTCCCCGGAGAGCGTGGCGGCGGACGCCGAGACCTGGGAGCTTGCGATCCGGCAACTGCGCGGCGGCCTGATGCCTCCGGCCGGCGCGCGGCGCCCGGACGATGAATCGGTCACTCGGCTCGTCTCCTGGCTCGAGAATGAAATCGACGCGGCTGCGGACGAGGCCCCGGTCGGGCGCGTGTCGCTGCGGCGGCTGAACCGCCGCGAGTACGCGTACGCCATTCGCGATCTTCTCGCGCTGAATATCGATGCCGAGGCGCTGCTGCCGCAAGACAACGTGGCGGGTTATTTCGACAACAACGCGGATGCGCTGCAAGTTTCGCCTGCGTTCGTCGATCAATACATCTTCGCCGCCCGCGAGATCGCGATCGAGGCGGTCGGCGATCCCGCGGCGCTGCCGGTCACTACGACCTACGGCGACGTCGCCGACATGGTGATCTCGCTGCCGCCTGCCGGAGCGCCGGGCACCGGTCGCCAGCAGCATCACATCGAGGGCATGCCGCTCGGCACGCGGGGCGGCTTTGTCGTCGAGCACAATTTTCCGGCCGACGGCGAATACGAGCTCATGATCGGCGACATGGCGCTCGCACGCGAAGTGCCCCGAATGGAGTTCGAGAATACCGTCATTGCCCTGCTCGACGGCGAGGAGTTCTATCGAACGGTGATCGGCGGCGAGGCCGATCATAAGGCGATCGATCAGCGGCTCGACCCGGCAGTGGAAGAGGTCAATAACAGGCTGCGGCGCATTCGCTTCCATGCGACCGCCGGGCAGCATCAGCTCGCGGTCACGTTCCTCCATCGCAGCTTCGCAGAGAGCGACGAGCGTACGCGGACTGTCGCGCTCGAGGGCGGCCAGACGCGCATTCAGGCCGCCCACGCATTGCAGATTCGCGGGCCGCTGACGGTAACCGGCATCAGCGACTCGCCGAGTCGCCAAAAGATCTTCATCTGCCATCCGTCAGAGGCGGCGGGCGACCGCGCGTGCGCCCACGAGATCATCGCCAATCTCGCCGAGCGCGCCTTTCGCCGTCCCGTCACCGATGACGATCTGGACAGCCTGATGGCGTTCTACGATGCCGGCGTGCGCACCGGCGGCTTCGACGCCGGCGTGCGCGACGCGCTGAGCGCGATTCTCGCGAGCCCGCACTTTCTGTACCGCGCCGAGGTCGGGGCCGGCAGCGGGACGGTCGCGCTAAACGATTTGGAGCTTGCGTCGCGGCTTTCCTTCTTCTTATGGAGCAGCCTGCCGGACGAGGAGCTGCTCCGCCTCGCGCGCGAATCGCGACTCGGCGAGCCGGCGACGCTCGAGCAGCAAGTGCGACGGATGCTTGCCGATCCGCGCGCCGGCGCACTGGTCAGGGATTTTGCATTCCAGTGGCTCGACCTCGCGAAGCTCGACGAGATCACGCCGGATCGCGGCCAGTTCCCGCAGGCGAGCGGGTTGCTCGATCCGCGCGCGCTGCTGAAGGAGGAGCTCGAGCTGTTCATCGACAGCGTGCTGCGCAGTGACCGTAGCGTCGTCGAGCTGCTGACGGCCGAGCATACCTTCCTGAACGAGCGGCTGGCGATGCACTACGGCATCGAGACGGTCAAGGGCGCTCGCTTCCGCGAGGTCGTGCTCGAGGATACTCAGCGTCATGGCCTGCTCGGCAAGGGCGCCATCCTGATGCTGACGGCCTATCCGAACCGTACGTCGCCCGTGCTGCGCGGCGCCTGGATCCTCGAGCGGCTGCTCGGCGCCCCGCCGCCGGAGCCGCCGCCGAACGTCGACGAGCTGCCGGAGAACCGTCGCGATCAACCTGCGCAGAGCCTGCGTGCGCGGCTCGAGCAGCACCGTGCGAGCCCGCAGTGCTTCGGCTGTCATGGCGTGATGGATCCGCTTGGGCTTGCGCTCGAGAACTTCAACGCAGTGGGCCAGTTCCGCGCGCATGACCCGGACACGCTGACGCCGATCGATGCGTCGGGCGAGCTGCCGGATGGCACGCCGATCACTGGCCCAGACGACTTGCGTCGTGCGCTCGTCGCGGATCCGCAGCAGTTCGTGCAGGCGTTTACCGAGAACTTGCTGACTTATGCGTTGGGTCGTGTGCTCGACTATCGGGACATGCCGACCGTGCGCCGCATCGCCGCCGGCGCGGCGTCCGACGATTACCGTTTCGAGTCCATCGTCCTCGGCATCGTTTCGAGCGACGCGTTCAGAAAGCGCGAAGTCGAAAACGCGATCCAGGCGGCTGTGCAGTAGCGAAAGGAGCTGGCCATGTTTCTAACCCGAAAACACCTGTCGCGTCGCACCGTGTTGCAGGGGGTCGGCGCATCGATTGCGCTGCCCCTGCTCGATGCCATGGTGCCCGCGGGGACGGCGCTTGCGCAGACGGCCGCCGCGGCACGTACGCGGCTGGGGTTCGTGTACTTTCCGCATGGCGCTCTGCGGGAGGAGTGGGAGCCGCGAGAGACGGGCCGCAACTTCGAGTTCCCGTTTATCCTCGAGCCGCTCGCGCCGCTTCGCGAGCATGTGACGGTCGTGAGCGGCTTGCGCAACAAGGGCGGCGAAAGCTCGAACCCGCACGGCATCATCGAGGAGACGTGGCTCAACGCCGTTAGCCCGCGGATGCGCAACGGCGCGACGGGCGTCGGCGTCACGGTCGACCAGATCGCCGCGCGCTACCTCGGCACGGATACGACGCTGCCGTCGATGGAGCTGTGCGGTGAGCCGGGCGGTGTCATCTCGTTCCGAACGCCGACCCAGCCGCTGCCGATGGAAGGCAATCCGCGCAAGGTCTTCTTCACGATGTTCGGGCAGGGTCAGACGAACGAGGAACGAAAAGCCATACTGAGCACGACGAACAGCCTGCTCGACTACGTGCGTGAGTCGACGGCCAGCTTGCAAAAAAAGCTCGACGCTAGCGATCGCGCGAAGGTCAACGACTATCTCGATTCCGTCCGCGCGATCGAGTTGCGCGTGCAGAAGCTCGAGGACAGCGCACAGTCGCTGGCCAATCTGCCCGAAGCGCCGCTCGGCGCGCCGGATGACTTCGGCGAGCTGCTCGACGTGCAATTCGAGATGATCGCGCTGGCCTGGCAGACGAACCGGACGCGCGTCGCGTCGATGCGGATGGTGCAGGAAGCCAGCATGCGTACGTATCCGAACCTGGGCGTGCACGAAGCGTTTCACCCGACTTCGCACTGGGGCGGCTTTCCGGATCGCATCGCGAACTTGCGGCTGATCCAGAACTATCACACGGCTGTATTCGCGAAGTTCGCGCAACGTCTCAAGGACACGCCCGACGGCGAGGGCTCGCTGCTCGATCAGTCCCTGATCCTGTTCGGCAGTAATATGGCGAACAGCGATGCGCACGATAACGATCCGCTGCCGCAAGCGCTTGTCGGGCGCGGCGGCGGAGTGCGTGGAGGCCAGCATCTGCGTTACCCGCAAGATTCGCCGCACGCCAGTCTGCTCGCGACGATCCTGGAACGAGCGGGTGTGCCGAGCGAGGAGTATGAGCACTTCGCCGACAGCACCGGGCCGCTAGCGGAGGTCTGAAACATGCTGCGCGCGGGATGGCGAGCCTCGATGAGCGGCGCGTCGGCGATCGGGGCCTCGATCGTCGGCACATTCGTCGGCGTATTCCTGGCGATCTCGGCGGGCGGTGCCCTCGCCGCCGATGTGGTGGATGCCAATCATCGCTATCCCGACGGCAGCACGCCGCTGCATTGGGCCGTCCATGCCGGCGATGTCCCCGAGGTTTCGCGCCTGCTCGATGCCGGCGTCGACGTCTCGCTCGCTAACGACTATGGCGCGACGCCGATGGGTCTCGCCGCCGAGGTCGGCGACGCCGCGATGCTGCGGCTATTGCTCGAGGCGGGGGCCGACGTCGACTCGCCGAATCCAGAGGGGCAGACGGCTTTGATGGCGGTGGCGCGCACCGGCAACGTCGAAGCCGCGAAGCTGTTGCTCGACCACGGCGCCGAGGTCGACGCACGCGAAGGGTGGGGCGGCCAGACCGCGCTGATGTGGGCGTCCGCGCGCCGACATCCCAAGATGATGCAGCTGCTGATCGATCATGGCGCGGAGGTCGATGCGCGTTCGATCCATCGCGACTATCAGCGGCATGTCACCGCAGAAGGCAGGCCGAAGAGCCTCGACAGCGGCGGCTTCACGCCGCTGCTGTATGCGGCGCGGGAGAATTGCCGCGCATGCGTCGAGGTGCTGCTCGCCAATGGCGCCGATATCAACCTCCCCGATCCCGACGGCGTGTCGCCGCTGCACCTCGCGATCATGAACGTCAACTGGGATCTGGCCCGGCAGCTCATCGAGGCCGGCGCGGATGTCAATCAATGGGATATTTTCGGCGCGGCGCCGTTGTTCACGACGGTCGGCCTGCACACGCGGCTCGACGGCGGCCGAGCATCGATCGACCCTTTGAACGAGACCCAAGGCATCGAGATCCTGCGCATGTTGCTGGAGCGCGGGGCAAATCCGAACATGCAGCTGTTCTTCCGTCCGGCGAATGTACGGGGCTCGACCAACACGCGCGGGTCCACTCCGCTGATACGCGCAGCGAACAACGCCGATACCGAAGTGATTCGCCTGCTCCTCGAGCACGGCGCCGACCCGACAATCTACATGGCCGACCGGCAGACGCCGATTCACGCCGTGTTGGCCGGGCGTGCGCCGGAGCGCGCGGCGCTCGAGCTGATTCGCCTGTTCCACGAGGCCGGCACCGATGTGAACGTCATCGCGTTGGTCAACCATCGCGAAGAGGTGCGCGGCGGCACCGCGTTGCACTATGCCGTGCGCAAACGCTTCAAAGAGGTCATCAAGGCGCTTGCGGAATACGGTATCGACATGAACGCGAAGGATCAGGACGGCCTGACAGCGTTGGATTACACGCAGTCACGCGGGTTTATGCCGTTCATGGCGCTGCAAACGCCGCTCTACGAGGAGGAGGCAGATCTGCTGCGCGCCCTCGGCGCAACGGAGCAGATGGAGCGCGCGCCGACATGGCCGGTTCTAGGTCCCCCGCAAGGCGTCTGGGCGGACATCTGGCCGCTCGGCGAGCCGCGCGTATATCCGCCGATCTATACGCATATCGTCGATGAGTAATCGCCCGTTTTCGCGTCGGCGGTTCCTCCGCGGGACTGCCGAAGCCGCTCGAGTCCTCGGCGCGGCTTCGCTCGGCGGAGTGCTGATTCCGCTCAGCGCGGCCCGTGCACAAGGTCGTGCGGCGGAAATCACCACGACACCGCTCGGCGAGCTGTTCTTGTTGCAAGGCGCAGGATGCAACGTGCTCGCGATGGCCGGCGAGGACGGCGCCTTGATGATCGACGGCGGCCTTGCCGGCAACGCCGATGCGCTGCTCGACGCGGTCTTTGCCGCCACGGGCAACGATCGCGTTCATACGCTGATCAATACGCATTGGCATCCGGAGCAGACCGGCGCTAACGAGCTCGTGGGCCGCTCCGGCGGCACGATCTTCGCTCATGAGAAGGCGCGTCTGTATTTGAGCCACGGGCATTACTCGGCCACCTACGAGCGCATCGAGCCGCTGCCGGAGCTCGCCCGGCCGACGGCCGTCACCCGTGGGGAGGGCTCACTCGAGTTCGCCGGCCGGCGAATCGACTACGGTTATCTTCCGGCAGCGCATACGGATGCCGATTTGTATGTGCACTTCCCGAGCAGCAATGTGCTCGCGGCCGGCGGCGTCGTTTCGGCGGAGCGGTGGCCGCCCATCGACTATCGCAATGGCGCCTGGTACGGCGGCCGGGTGCGGGCGCTGCAGTGGCTTGCCGAGCTCGTCCAGCCCGATACGCAGGTGGTGCCGGCCGAAGGCCCGCTTTTGACCGGGCGCGACATTGTCCGTCAGCGAGACATCTATCTTGCGCTGTTCGATACGATGATCGACTACATGAACAAGGGCTATGGGCCGGAGGACGCCGCAGCGAGCAAGCCGCTCGAGCCCTATGCGGCGGAGTTTGGCGATGCATCCGAATTCGTTTACGACGCGTATCGCAGCATGCTGATCGCATACGTTCCGGAGTAAACGGCGGGCGCCTTGATCGAGTGTCTTGGCGCCCGCACGCCGCTAAGGCTTACTCCGCAGGCAGCGCGAAGCAGTAGAACAAGCCGTCGCCGCCGGTGCTGATCAGCGCTTCCTGGCTGCAGCCCCGTGAGTCATGCGCGGAGCCCCACGCCGCGTAGTCGTGATGACCGACGCGCGCCTTGCCGTCGTCGCTGCTGCTCGTCCAGTTGCTGCAAGTCATGTCTTCGCCTTCCGGATACGCGGTGCCGTCCGGCTGCGAGCCGGTGAGAATGTCGTGCCGGTTCGGCGAGAACCCGCTGCCCGGTATCTGGTTGCCGCGCTCATCGACCGCCGTGAACGCGCTGATGCGCTGCTGCATGCTGTGCAGTGCTTCCACATCGGCCGCGATTTGCGCGCCGTTCGCATTGAACCACGGGCCGGGGCCGATGCGGTCGCGCGCATTCTCTGCGTCTGCGCCTTGCGTGCTCAGATAGGCGCGCCAAGTGCGGTCGCCTTGATCGACGCTTTCCGCGAGCGACTGGCAGTGCGCATCGGCGCCTTCCAGGCCGCCGAGATCGCCGCCGTTGCCCGAGCCCGAGCTCGTGACGAAGAAAGACATCGGCCCGGTCGGCGGCTGGCCGAATGCGAGGCCCGCGCAGAGGAGCGTGCTGAGAGCGAGGCTTTTGGCGACGGTCTTACTGTGTTGATGCATGCGTTTCCCCTTGGTTGTTGTTTCAAGACCGGTCGATTCTAGCGTCCCCGGAGCTACGATTCCGTACCTATATCGCGTGCGCTTGGGCATCGCATGGATCGCGCATTGGGCTCATGGACGTCACGCCGCCCTGCTACCGCCGCCAAATCACGGCATATTTTGCCCAGTAGCGGGCAAAAGCATTGCCATTTCTCGCGACGAATTCATGATGCGGTCATGCTCGACGACGATTTGAACCCGCTCATCGAGCGCCTTGCGGCCAGCTCGCCTCTTTCCCGCGAACAGGCGCGCCGGGTAGTGCTCGACGTCATCGCCTATCTCGCCGAATCCCCCGAGGACTACGTCGTGCGCCGACATCGGGAGTTGAAGCGGCGTGATGGGTTGTCGAACGACGCTATCTTCGAGCGGCCGTGCAGGAGATCGAGCGCAAGGGCGGCGTCACGCTGGGCGTCGTCAATG
>CAZFJU010000089.1:0-15941 GCA_964518995.1 uncultured Gammaproteobacteria bacterium | reverse complement strand
GAGCCGTAGTCGAGGATCAGTATTTTGCGTTCCATAGGGGTCGGCGGAAATAAAACGGGCTCTGACCCCATTTAGTCGGCTAAATGGGCTCTGTCCCCAATTAATCGGCTAAATGGGCTCTGACCCCAATTATTCGGCGCGGTAGTTCGGCGCTTCCTTGGTGATCGCGACGTCGTGGACATGGCTTTCGCGCCGACCGGCCGCGGTGATCCGCACGAAGCGCGGCTTGTGGCGCATCTCTTCGATGCTGCCGCAGCCCGTATAGCCCATCGCCGCACGCAGCCCGCCGATCAGCTGATGCACGATGGCGACCAGACTGCCCTTATACGGCACGCGGCCCTCGATGCCTTCAGGCACGAGCTTCTGCAGCTGCTCGCTCGCATCCTGGAAGTAGCGGTCCGACGAGCCGAAGTTCTGCGACATCGCGCCGAGCGAACCCATGCCTCGATACGACTTGTACGAGCGGCCCTGATACAGCTCGACGTCGCCCGGAGATTCCTCCGTGCCGGCAAACAAGCTGCCGATCATCGTCGTATAGGCTCCCGCTACGATCGCCTTCGCGATATCGCCGGAATAGCGGATACCTCCGTCCGACACGAGCGGCACGTCCGTGCCCTCGAGGGCAGCGGAAACATCCGCCACCGCGGTGATCTGCGGCACGCCGACACCTGCGACCACGCGGGTCGTGCAAATCGAGCCGGGCCCGATGCCGACCTTGACCGCATCGGCGCCGGCTTCCACGAGCGCGCGCGCGGCCTCGCCGGTGACGATGTTGCCGACCATCAGCTGCACGCCGGGATGCGCCGCCTTGATCTGGCGCAAGCGCTCGATAACGCCGCGCGAATGGCCGTGCGCCGTGTCGAGCACCACGACATCCACGCCGGCCTCGACGAGGCGCGCGACCCGTTCGTCAGTATCGTAGCCGGTGCCTACAGCGGCGCCGACACGCAGCGCACCGTTTTCGTCTTTGCACGCGTACGGGTAATCGACCGCCTTCTGAAAGTCCTTCGCCGTGATCATGCCGCGCAGCCTGAAGCTGTCATCGACGACGAGCACCTTCTCGATCCGATAACGATGCAGCAGCGTCAGCACCTCGTCCTTGCTGGCGCCTTCGCGCACGGTGACGAGACGCTCCTTCGGCGTCATCACGGACGAGACTGGCGCATCGAGCTGCGTCTCGAAGCGCAGATCACGATGCGTGACGATACCGACCAGGTCTTCGCCCTCGACAACGGGCATGCCCGAGATGTTTTTCGAGCGCGTGAGATCCATGACCTCTTTGATCGTCGCCGCCGGATTGACGGTGATCGGGTCGTTGATGATGCCGCTTTCGAACTTCTTGACCCGCCGAACCTGCCGCGCCTGGTCCCGCGGCGACATGTTCTTATGGATGATGCCGAGCCCGCCTTCCTGGGCCAGCGTGATCGCCAGCCTCGCCTCGGTCACCGTATCCATGGCCGCCGCGACGATCGGGATGTTCAGAGTGATCGAGCGAGTGAGCTTCGTTCTGAGATCGACTTCGCGCGGCAGGACCTCGGAGTAAGCGGGCTCTAGGAGGACGTCGTCGAAAGTGAGCGCCTCTTGAATGATCCGCATGTGAGCTCCAACCGGGTGGTGGATGAGCCCGGCAGTTTAATGCTCGGGCGAGGAGGGGTAAATGGCCGGGTGCGCGGACGGGCGGTGCGCGGCTCCCGTATACTTGCGCCCCATGCTGAGCGGCGAAAATTTCGAGCTCGCGTTCGGCGAGCCCCGGCAAGTCCTTACGGTCTCGGCGCTGAACCGTGACGCCCGCCTGCTGATCGAGCGCAGCTTCGGGTCGATCTGGGTCGAGGGCGAGATTTCCAATCTTTCGCGGCCTTCGTCGGGCCATCTGTATTGGTCGCTGAAGGACGCGAACGCGCAAGTACGCTGCGCGATGTTCCGCCAGTCGGCGCGCGCGCTCGACTTTGCGCTCGCGAACGGGCTACAGGTCGTGGTGCGCGCGCGCGTCAGCTTTTACGAGGCTCGCGGTGAGTTTCAGCTCGTCGTCGACGAGGTCGAAGACGCCGGCGAAGGGCTGCTGCGGCGCCGCTTCGAGGCCCTCAAGCGGCGCCTGAAGGCCGAAGGCCTGTTTGATCCCGAACGCAAACGGCCGTTGCCGCGCGTACCGGAGCGCATCGGCGTCGTCACGTCCGCGACCGGCGCCGCGATTCGCGATGTGCTTACAGCGCTGAAACGGCGCTTCCCGACCATACCGGTGCTCATCTATCCGACGAGCGTGCAAGGCAACGACGCGGCGCACGAGATCGCGCGCACGCTCGAGCTGGCCGACCGGCGCGCTGAATGCGATGTCCTGATCCTGACGCGCGGCGGCGGCTCGCTCGAGGATCTGTGGGCGTTCAACGAAGAGGTCGTCGCGCGCGCGGTGGCCGCGGTACGTATTCCGGTCATCGTCGGCGTCGGTCACGAGACCGATTTCACGATCGCTGACTTCGTCGCCGACTTGCGCGCGCCGACGCCTTCGCAAGCGGCCGAGCTGGCCGTGCCGGACTGCGCCGAATGGCGTCACCGCCTCGTGCGCGCGGCCGCTCATCTCGAGCGAAGCGCCGCCCGCCGGCTCAAGCACGATTCGCAGCGGCTTTCCGCACTGTCACACCGCCTGAATCGCTGTCATCCCGGCCTGTTGCTTCGTCAGCAGGCGCAGCGCATCGACGATCTCGAGGAACGCGCGGGCCGCGCGCTGCGGCGCAAGCTCGATGAGCGGCGCGCCCGGTTGGCGCGCTCCGCTGCGGTCGTCACGGCGCACAATCCGCGGCATCGCATCGCGCAAGCCAGGCAGCGCGGCCGCTTCGCCGCCGAGCGCCTCGAAACGGCGATCCACCGCCGCATCGAGCGGCTCGAGCATCGCCGCGCCGTCACTGACCGAACGTTACGCTCGCTGAGTCCGCTCGCGACACTCGACCGCGGCTATGCGATCGTCGCGCGCGTCGACGACGGCTACATCGTAACGGACAGCAGCGCGGCGCCGCCGGGCGCCGGAATCTCGGTCCGACTCGCGGCCGGCCGCCTCACGGCGACGGTAAATAAAAGCTCGCCGTCTGCCGAGGACTGACGGCTCAGGCGAAGAACCGCGCAATCAGCGGCCGGTAGCTGTCCATGTCGACCAGGAACGAGTCGTGCCCCTGCAGGGACGACAGCTCCGCGAACTCGACCTCCCGACCGCCGCCGGCCAAGCCCTCTGCAAGCTCGCGCTGCTGATCGATCGGAAACAGAAAATCGGTTTTCACGCCGATGATCATCGAGCGCTTGGCTTCGATGCGTTTCAGCCCCGCCATCACCGTGCCGCCATGGTCTGCGACGTCGAAGAGATCGCTGGCGCGCGACAGGTACAAATAGCAATTGGGGTCGAACTGCCCGGTGAATTTGTTCGCGTGATGGTCCAGATAGGATTCCACCTCGAACACGATCCCGAACGAATCCCCATTCAACGGCTCGACGGAGGCCGACACGCGCTCTCGGCCGAATCGCAGCCGCCACTCCTCAGCCGAGCGGTACGTGATCATGCCGAGCTTGCGCGCGAGCCGCATGCCCGTCAGCGGCATCGCATCCCGCGTGTAGTGGCCGTCCAGGAAGTTCTGGTCGCGACGGATCATCTCGCGCTGCAGCGACCGTAGCGCGATCGAGAACGGCAGCGCGCGGGAGCCCGTGGACATCAGCAGCAAACCCTCGGAAACGCCGGGAAACTGCAGCTCGAATGCAAGCGACGTCATCCCGCCCATCGACGGCCCGACCAGCGCGCGGAGCCGGTCGATGCCAAGGTGCTTCAAGAGCTCGTAGCCGCCCCGTGCGACGTCCTCGAGCGACAATACCGGGAAGGCAAGCCGATAAATTTCGCCGGTGCGCGGATCGGTCGATGCGGGCCCGGTCGAGCCGAAACAGCTGCCGAGCGAATTCACGCAGATGACGAAGTATCGATGCGTATCGATCGGGCGACCTGGGCCGATGATTTCCTCCCACCAGCCCGGTGTCGTATCGATCTCGCTCGATGCGGCATGGGCCGACGGCGACATGCCGGTGAAAATCAGGACGGCGTTGCTACCGGCTGCATCGAGCTCCCCCCACGTTTCATAGGCGATCGTCGGCCGCAGCAAGCTGCCGCCGCGGTACATCGGAAACTCGCCCGGCACGGTGAAGTGACGGCGTGCTTTGGCCAAAGCGGTTTCTCCCAGGAAAGCGCAGTCTGTGGAGCGGGAGTGTAAGACCGCCTGATCGGGTATAACGTAACTTCTCGTTATGACATTAGTGCGCGAACGCACGGTCGCGCGGCGCCGCGTTACTTGCGCGAATGGCGCACGACGCGCCGGCGGCGCGCCTTTTGACGACGCGTCAGCTCGTTACGCCGGCCGGCGAACGGGTTCTCGCCGCTGCGCAGCTCGATCCGGATCGGCGTGCCTTCGAGCTTGAGTGCCTTGCGGAAGGCGTTCTCAAGGTAGCGGCGGTAATGATCTGGGGTCCGCTCCGCCTGCGTGCCGTGAATGACGATCACCGGCGGGTAGCGCCCGCCCTGATGGGCGTATCGCAATCGGATCTGCCGCCCGCGCGCCATCGGCGGCGCATGCGTGCTCGTCGCGTCGCGCAGAAGCTCGGTCAGGCGCGGCGTCGGCAAATCCGCGCCGGCCGCGTCATAGGCAGCGAGCGCCGAGCGGATCAGCTCCGCGATGCCGCTGCCGTGGAGCGCAGATAATTGATGACGGCGCGCATACGCGACGAAGTCGAGCTTGCGCTCGGCCTCCGCCTGCACCCGCTCGCGCGCGGCCTGCGGCAAGCCATCCCATTTGTTGATGCCGATGACCAGCGCACGGCCACGCTCGACAGCGAGCCCGATCAGGTGCAAATCCTGATCGGTGACGCCGTCCCGCGCGTCAAGCAGCGCGATGACGACACCGGCGTCCTCGATCGCCTTCAGGCTTTGCACGATGCTGAACTTCTCGACGGTCTCGGTGACGCGCGCGCGGCGCCGGATCCCGGCAGTATCGATCAGCGCGAAACGGCGTCCCTCGCGCTCGCACGGCACGACGATGCTGTCGCGAGTCGTGCCGGGCACGTCCGACGTAACCAGACGCTCGGAGCCGATCAGCCGATTGATCAGCGTTGACTTACCGACGTTCGGCCGGCCGATCACGGCAAGCTTCGGCCCCTCCTCCGCGGCCTCGACCTCCTCCGCGGCGGTGGCTTCGAACGGCGCCAGCACGGTTTCCATCAGCGCGTCGACGCCATGACCATGCAAGGCGGCGATCGCATACGGCGTGCCTAAGCCGAGCCGAAAGAAATCGGCGCCGGCGAGAGAGAACTCGACCCCTTCCGCCTTGTTCACAGCCACCGTGATCGGCTTGCCGGAGCGCCGCAGCCGCTCGGCGATGCGCTCGTCCTCGGCGGTGATGCCGTCCCGGTGATCGACGACGAGAATCACCGCATCAGCCTGCTCGAGCGCCGCGTCGGCCTGTTTCTCCACGAGCAGCTCGAGGCCGTCTCCCACTCCGAGCCCGCCGGTGTCGATGACGAGGTACGGCCGGCCGTCGAGCCGGGCGTAGCCATAGCGGCGATCGCGCGTCAACCCGGGATGGTCGGCGACCAGCGCGGCGCGGGAGCGCGTCAGCCGATTGAACAGCGTGGACTTGCCGACGTTGGGCCGGCCGATCAAAGCGACGGCGGGAAGCATCGTTACGGTTGTCGATAAAGATTGCGGACGAGGCGGAGACTCCGCCTCCTCTTCGTCTCGGTCGTCAGCCCTCCTCCTCTTCCTCGATGATGCCGAAGGACACCACTCGGCCGTCCTCCGCCTGCACGACGATATTGCGACCGACGATGATCGGGGTCTCCGGAATCGCCGCCGAGGACGCACGCACACGCGCGACGAACCGCCCGTCATCGACATCCATGAAGTGCAGATAACCTTCGAGATCACCGACCACGACGGTGTTCATAAAGCGCACCGGCGCAGTGACATCCCGGAGTCGCAACGCGTCCTGCGTCCACTGCGCAGCGCCATTCTGGCGCGACAGCGCGACCACATAACCCACGTCGTTGGTCACATAGATGCGGGTCGCGTCGGCGCCGAGCCCGGCAAGCGACGACATCTCCTGCTGCCAGAGGACGAAACCGCTGTTCAAATCGACGCCCACCGCCCGGCCCTGGTAGCCCACGGCGTAGACGTCGCTGCCGATGACTTGCATATCCCCGCCGATGTCGACGAGCCGATCGAGCTCGGTGCGACCCGCCGGCGAGCCGATCGGCAGCTCCCAGATCGGCTCGCCCGACGTGAGCCGGTACGCGCCGATGCGGCCATTGTCGAACCCTGCGACGACCGTTTGCCCGGCAATCACCGGCCGCGTGTCGCCGCGGACGATCAACGGCGGCTGAGTCTGCTCGACGGCCCACAGCTCGCGGCCGTTCGCCAATGCAAAGCCGCGCAACCGCCCGTCGGTGGAACGCAGCGCGATCGTGTTGCCGCTGATCGCAGGCGATGCGAGCACTTCGCTACCGACCGGCACGCGCCACCGCTCCTCGCCGGTTTCCGCATCGAGCAGCAGCAGGCGGCCGTCCGTCGTGCCGAAGGCGACTGCGCCGTTGCCGTAGCCGGGGCCGGCCGACAGCGGCAAGTCGGTCCTGACCGACCACACCGGGCGCCCCGTGGCGGCATCGAGCGCGGCAACGCGGCCGTCATGCGCTCCGGCATAGACGTTCACCCCGTCGGTGCTCGGCAGCAGACCTAGACGCAGACCCTCGCTGCCGCGGCCCACCCGCGTGCTCCACAGCTGCTGCACGTCGAGCGTCTGTTCGAGCGGCTGCAGCTCCGCCGGCGGCTCGGCCGTCGATTTGTCGCCGCCGAACAGCGAGCAGCCGCCGGCGGCGAGCACGGCCGCAGCGACGCCGAGCGCGCGCGCGATCGTCACGTGCCGGTCTCCTCGTCGGCGGTCGTGACCTCGAGCGAATCGAGCTTCATCTCGATAAAGGTGCGATTCACCCATTCCGCGCCGACCGAGAGCAGCGCTTCCTCGTACGCGTCGCGGGCCGCATCGTTATTCCCGAGCGAGTAGTGGGCATCGCCCCTGATCTCGCTGTACTGCGCCGTGAACGGCCCGAGGTTGGCGATATTCAGCAGCTCCAGCGCCTGCGCGGGCTCGTCCTGATAAATCATCAGACGGGCCAGCCGCAGCCGGGCGATCCGGCTGAGATCGCTGTCTTGGGTATTCTCCATGACGAAGCGCAGCTCGTCGGCCGCACGCGCCGGCTGCGTCGAGAACAATACACCGGCCATCAGCAGACCCGCCTGATCAGCGTACGGGCTGCTCGCGTGCTCTTCACGCAGCTCAACGAGGATCGCTTCGGCCGCGACCTGATCGTTGTCCTCGATGACATCCTGCATGTCGAGATAGAGTGATGCCGCGACCTCGGCGCGCGCCTCCGTATAGCCGCGGTACTGGTTAAAGCCGAACAACGCCACCACACCGAGCGCTGCGCCAGCCAACAGATACCAGCCGTTCTCGCGCCACCAATCCCGGATGCGCTGTAGTTGTTCCCGTTCCGACAGAAATTCGTCCACGTTCCCTCCGATGGAGTGCTGGCGGTGTGAAGACCGGATCGACGAGGCAGCCTCCCGGGCGCGCCTATTCTCGCCTGATCGCGTCCGAAGACAACTGTCGTATCAGCTCGTCCAGCGGTAACGAACGCTGCGGCTCGTCTGTGCGCAGTGATTTCAGGCCGAAACGACCGCTTGCGGCCTCGTCCTCGCCGATGATCACCGCGAAGCGGGCGCCACTTTTGTCCGCACGCCGCATCTGCGCCTTGAACCCCGCGCCCGGCGCGCCGATCGACACGGACAACCCGGCCGCCGCGTCGCGAATCGCCTCGGCGGCGGCAAAACCTGCCCGTCGCGCGGCTTCGCCTGCGCTGACGATAAAGACGTCCGGCGCCGCGGCGCCGAGTGCCGTGTCCTCCAGCCGCAACAGCTCGATGACGCGCTCGACCCCAAGCGCCCAGCCGACCGCCGGCGTCTCGCGCCCGCCGAGCTGCGCGACGAGCCCGTCGTAGCGGCCGCCGGCGCAGATCGCGCTTTGCGACCCGAGCCGATCCGTCACCCACTCGAAGACCGTTCGCGTGTAGTAATCGAGCCCGCGAACCAGCCTCGGATTGATCTCGAAAGAAATTCCCGCATCGCGCAGCAGTTGCTGCACGCCCTCGAAGTGCGCGCGCGAATCTGCGTCGAGATATTCCGTGATGACCGGCGCTGCGGCGATGAGTTCCGCGAGCTCCGGGTTCTTGCTATCGAGAATGCGCATCGGATTGCGGTCGAGCCGGCGCAGGCTATCCGCATCGAGCTGCTCCCGGTGCGCCGAGAAATATTCCACGAGCACGTCGCGGTATCCGGCGCGCGACTCCGGCGTGCCGATCGAGTTCAGCTGGAGCGACGCGTGCCGCACGCCGAGCGCGCGCCAGAGCCGGGCCGACATGAGAATCAGCTCCGCATCGATCTCGTGCTCGGCGAACCCGAGCGCCTCGACGCTGAGCTGATGAAACTGCCGATACCGCCCCTTCTGCGGCTTTTCGCGCCGAAACATCGGGCCCGCGCACCAGAGCTTTTGCTGCCGATTGTGCAGCAGACCGTGCGTCATGCAGGCTCGAACGATGCCTGCGGTCGCTTCCGGACGCAGCGTCAGGCTGTCGCCGCCGCGGTCCTCGAAGGTATACATCTCCTTCTCGACGATATCCGTCGTCTCGCCGATCGACCGGCGGAACAGCTCGGTTTTCTCGAGAACCGGAATACGGATACGGCGATAGTCATAGGCCTTGAACAACGCGCCTGCCGCGCTTTCGAGCCGCTCCCAAAGCAGCTCGTCCTCGGGCAGAACGTCGTTCATGCCCCGCACGGGGGAAATCGTCGACGTCATGATTCCTCAATTCTGTGGAGACAAGCGGAAACGCGCGAGAGCACCGCTGCGGCTGCCCCCGGGATACGCAAAAGGTTCGCCATCGACGCGCACTACGACACCATCCGCATTGCCGAGCAGGATACGGATCTCGCCGTCGTGGCGGATCCGCTCTTCAGCGCCGGCGCGGCCGAGCCCGTAGAACAGGCGCTCGCCGCCGGCCGTGGTCACCTCGGTCCACGAATCTTCCACGAAGCGGAGCTCGATTTCGAGCCCGCCGGACGCTTCGGACGCTTCGACCGCTGCGGCGAGCTCGGACACCTCGGCGGCTTCGACTGCTTCGGCGGCTTCGACTGCTTCGCCGGCATAGGACACTTCGGCGGCTTCGGCCGCTTCCACTTCGGTGCGATTCAAGGTTGCAGCCGGCTGTGGCGCCGCGATGCGATTGGCGGCCGGTGCGGCGGCGGACGGAGCGGTAACGGGCTGCGCGGCGGCGGCTGGCGGTGTACCGCCATCCGCCCGCTCCGCGGCGACCGGCGCTTCGACGCTCGCCGGCGCCGGCATTTCGACGCTCGCGGTCGAGCCCGGCCCGCCGAGCCGCCATAGCGCCAGCGCGACCAGCGCCGCCAAGCCGACAGCTACCACGCCAAGCCACGCCAAGTTCGGCCGGCGGGGGCCCTCCTCGGCCGAGCGGCGCGCCTGCAGCGGCGGGTCCTCGTCTCGGAGCCGCTCACGCAGCTCGTCGAGCAACGGCGCGGGGTCGAGGCCGAGCAGCTCGCAATAACGTTTCAAGTGGCCCTTGACGAATACCGGCGCACCGATCGCTTCGAAGCGCTCCTCCTCGAGCGCCACGATGACGCGCGGCTCCAACCGCAACAGCTCCGCGACGTAATCGACGCTCGCGCGGCGGCGCTCGCGCATCGTCCGGAGCGCCTCACCTATGCCGGGTCGTGCCGCCGAGACAATGGCGCCTTCCGGCAATGTCGGCTCGTCATCGCGCATCGCGTTCGAACACTCGAAGCTGTGCAACCTCTGGGGATTGCGGGAACTCGGCGCGGAGCCGTTGTGCACATCGCTCGGCCGCGGCTTGGTCCTCGAGATTCGTCTCGATGGTATAGCACCGCAGCAGCACCTCGGCGCTGGCGGGACGGGCATCGAGGTAGCGCTGCATGAAAGCTCTCGACTGCAGGTAATTCTCGCGGCTGTACGCAAGCTCCATCATGCCGATGAGCGCATCGGGAAACGCGCCGTCCCGGCTGAGGGCTTCGCGGAAATAGGCTTCAGCGCCGTCGAGATCACCGGCGCTGCGCGCGCAATTGCCCGCGTTGGTCAACGCGGCAGCCGGCGTCGCATACCGCGGGCTCGCGATCGCACGGCGGAAATACGGCTCGGCATCGCTCCAGCGGTCGCGCCGGCACAGGAACACGGCGTAGCTGTTCGCAATCGCCGGATCGGCCGGTTGCAGATCGAGCGCTCTGCGGTAATGTCGCTCGGCATCGTCGACGTTACCGAGCTGATCATGCGCGAGCGCGAGCGCGTTGTGCGCGGGCGCCAACCGCTGATCGAGACTCAGTGCGCGCTGCAGGTTGTCGACCGCGAGATCCGGCCGCCCCTGGCGAAGATACGCGACGCCGAGATTGAGATTCGCCTGCGCGGCCTCCGAGCCGGACGTGGAACGCCCGCCGGCGGTCGCGCAGGCGCCGAGCAGCACGCCGAGCGCGAAGAGCATGACGGCAGTGCGAAAGGCGCGGCCGACGGCGCTCATGGCCGGCACAAACCTGCGCAGGACGGGCGAAGAGCAGTACGCGGCGCCCTGCACGCCCACGCTGCTTTGCACGTCGTTGCCACCGTCACGCATCAATCTCCTGTTGACGCCTCACTCGATGCGCCAATCGCCGGTTCAGCGCCAGTACTGCCGAACGTCGGCGCTCAGCCGAGCTTTTCGCCAAGGCGCACGCGTCGCCGATCGTGGACGCGGCCCGCGAGCTGACCGCAAGCCGCCGCGATGTCGTCCCCGCGCGGCCGTCGAATCGTCGCGACGATCCCGGCGAAGCGCAAAGTCTGCCAGAAACGGTCGATCGCTTCAGGGGCGGAGCACGCAAAACCCGCTTCTGGAAAGGGATTGAACGGGATCAAATTGACTTTGGCCGGCCGGCCCTTCAGCAGCCGGACCAGCTGCCGCGCCTCGGCGAGCCCGTCGTTGACGCCGTCCAGCATCACATACTCGAACGTGATCTGGCGGCTGGCCAAGCCTTCGGCGTAACGCCAGCAGGCGTCGAGCAGCTCGGCGATAGGATGAATTCGATTGATGGGCACAAGCCGGTCGCGCAGCGCGTCGGTTGGCGCGTGCAATGAGACGGCGAGCGCGGTATTGCAGTCCTCGGCGAGCTTGAGGATCTGCGGCACAAGCCCTGCGGTGCTAATGGTCACGCGGCGGCGCGACAAGCCGAACGCGAGATCGTCGAGCAGCAGCCGGGCCACGGGCAGGACGTTACGGTAATTGGCGAGCGGCTCGCCCATCCCCATGAACACCACGTTGGTGATCTCGACCGGCGCCACCTCACGACGGGCGTGCACCACTTGGCCGACGATCTCCGCGATGTCGAGGTTGCGGTTGAAGCCCTGACGGCCGGTCGCGCAGAACGCGCAGTCGAGTGCGCAACCGGCCTGCGACGAGATGCACAGCGTGGCGCGATTCGGCTCGGGGATGAATACCGTCTCGACCGCTTGCCCCGCGCCGACATCGAGCAGCCACTTGCGCGTGCCGTCCGCCGAATGCTCGTGACTCAGAACACGCGGCGTCGATATCTCCGCGACGGCCTCGAGCCGATCGCGAAGCTTCACGCTCAAATCGGTCATGTCGGCGAAGCCGGCGGCTCCGCGCTGATAGAGCCAGCGCATGAGTTGACGCGCACGATAAGGCTTCTCGCCGAGCGAGACGAGGAACTCGGCGAGACGCTCCGGCGGCAGGCCGAGCAAGTTAACCTTGCGGCCGCCGCCGGCGGCTTCGATGATCAGCGCGTTCGCGGACAAATGTCGGCCTCACCGAAGAAGAAGCCGATCTCGACCGCGGCGGTCTCGGCCGCATCGGAGCCATGCACGACGTTCTCCTCGATCGACGCGGCGAAATCCTTACGAATCGTGCCGGGCGCGGCATTGGCGGGATTCGTCGCCCCCATCAGGTCGCGATTCTTCTGCACGGCGTTCTCGCCCTCGAGCACCTGCACCATCACCGGGCCCGACGTCATGTAGGCGACCAGATCCTTGAAGAACGGACGCTCGCGATGCACGGCGTAGAAGCCTTCGGCCTGGTCCTGACGCAGCCGGAGCATCTTCGCCGCGACGATGCGCAGACCGGCCTCCTCGAAGCGCCGATAGATCTCGCCGATCAGGTTCTTCTCTACCCCGTCGGGCTTGATGATGGAAAGAGTACGCTCAGTGGACATCGTTCACCTGTTATGGACAGCCATCCCAAAAGAAAAGCCGCCGCGCTCAGCACCCGCCTCGGAGAATCGACCCGCGCGTGCAGCCGAGAGCAGCGCCCTCAAACGCTGAAGCTTTCACCGCACCCGCACTCGCCCTTGGTGTTCGGATTGCGGAACTTGAAGGCCTCGTTCAGGCCCTCCTTGACGAAATCGACCTCGGTGCCGTCGATCAGCGCGAGGGTTTTTTCATCGACGATGACTTTCACGTCGGCCTCTTCGAAGACCACGTCGCTCGATTCGATCGCATCGGCATAGTCGATCATATAGGCCCAACCGGAGCAGCCCGTGCGCTTCACGCCGATACGCAGGCCGACGCCGCTGCCCCGCTTCTCGAGATAGCTCTTGACGCGCTGTGCGGCGCTCGGAGTGAGTGATATCGCCATAATGACTTCCCTCGGTGCTCAACTATCGGCGCGCGTCGCTGCCGCGCAAGCCGATCGCTCGGCGCAGATCAGAACCGCATCCTCGATCCTGAGCAGCTTGCCGAGCTTTTCTTTCGGGACGTTCAATTCCCGCTGCAAACCTTCGATATCCAGCCGGCGCAGGCTCGCGACGGGTGCTCCCCGCAGCGACTCCGCGATCCAGCTCGCGGCCGCAATAGTATGCGGACAGCCGAAAGCCCGAAAGCGAACATTGCGGATCGTCCCACCGCACAGTTGGACCTCGAACCGCACCCAGACGTTCAAAGTGCGGTCCTCGGCCTCACCGGCGACATCGTAGCCGCTGCCGGATAGGTGCCCACCCGCTGCCGGCGAGCCGAACCGCCGCTCGACCTCGACGCTGTAATCCATTGCCAAGTCAGCAGTTTAGCGGAAAGGGCCGGCCCTGTCAGACGCCCAGGCAGCGCGTTGCGGACCACGCCGGCGCGCCGTCCGCGAGCTCGCGTAGTCGGACCACCTCCTGGCGCACCCGCGCGCCGGCGGCGTCGATGTCTTCGCTTGTCGTCGTGCGCCCGACACTGAACCTGATCGAGCTCGTCGCAGCCGCATCAGTGAGACCCATGGCCGACAGCACGTAAGAGGCCTCCGGATCGTCGGACATGCATGCAGAGCCGGCCGAAACCGCAATATCGCGCAGCGCGAAACGCAGCGACTCGCCATCGACGCCCGGAAACGCGACATTGAGAATGTGCGGTGCGCCGCGCTCGAGCGCACCATTCACGCAGGCGCCGGCGATGGGCTCGAGCGCCTGCCACAGCCGCGCGCGCAGCGCGGCGAGGCGCACCCCTTCGACGGCTGGATCGGCGAGCTCGAACGCTTTGCCCATGCCGGCAATCTGGTGGGTCGGAACGGTGCCAGGGCGAAGCCCGCGCTGCTGCTCCCCGCCGTGCACCAGCGGGACAATCGCCACGTCCGGCCGGATCCACAGTGCGCCGATGCCCTTAGGGCCGCCGATCTTGTGCGCAGTCAGCGAGCACAGCGCATAGCCCTCGAGCTGCACGTCGACGGCGATCTTGCCGACGGCTTGCGCGGCATCGACATGCAGCGGCACGCCGCGTGCGCGGCAAATCTCCGCGATTTCGACCGTCGGCTGGATCATGCCGGTTTCGTTGTTCACGCGCATGACGGAGACGAGCGCGGTCTCCGGGCGCATCGCGGCGGCGATCTCCTCCGGCGATACGATGCCGTCGGCGCCGCAACCGACGTAGCTGACCGACGCGCCCGCGGCGGCGACCGCTGCCGCCGTATCCAGCACCGACTTATGCTCAATGCGGGTCGTGACCACATGCCGCCGCGCGGCCGGCGCTGCGGCGAGCAGCCCCTTGATCGCAAGGTTATTCGCCTCGGTCGCGCCGGACGTGAACACGATATCCTCGGCCTGCGCGCCGATTCGCGCCGCCACCGCGCGCATCGCACCCTCGACCACGTGCGCCGCCGCGCGGCCGGGCGCGTGGCTCGACGACGCATTCGCGAACGCGCCGTCCGCACCGAGACAGCGCAGCATCGCCTCCGCGACCGCGGGATCCACCGGGGTCGTTGCAGCATGATCAAGGTATAGCGTGCGATGCACAGTCATGGGGTGCTCCTTCTGCGCGGCGGACGGCGCGCCGGATCGAGGCTCGTCAACACGCCGCGCAGGATGTCGATCTCGTTCTTGTCGAGGCGCGCGCGCTGAAAGATACGCCGCAGCTTGAGCTTCAACTGACGCGGATGCGATTCATGGATGAAGCCCGCCTCGATCAGCACCCGCTCGAGGTGCTCGTGAAAATGCTCGAGCTCGGCGGCGGTCGCGAGGCGCGCGCGGCCCGGCGCGACGGTCGCAGGCTCAACGGCGCCGGCCGCGCTGCGCTCCGGGTCGGCCAGCTGCCCCGTGCGCTCGAGCCCGCTTCGGCGCAGCTCATAGCACAGCACTTGCACTGCCATCGCGAGGTTGAGCGAGGAGAACGCGGCCGTCGGAATTTGCACATGCAGATTGCAGCGGGCGAGCGCTTCGTTCGTCAGCCCGGACTGCTCGCCGCCAAAAACGATCGCCGCGCGACTGCCGGCATCGATCGCCTCCCACAGCGCCGCGGCCGCGCTGCGCGGCTCGGCGCAGGGCCACTCGACACCGCGCGAGCGGGCACTCGTGCCGACGACGAAGGCGCAATCGGCGATCGCGTCATCAAGCGTCTGATGTAGCTTGGCTTGCTCGAGCAGATCGGCCGCGCCCGATGCGCGCGCCGTGGCCTCATCGCTCGGAAACGTGCGCGGCGCGACCAGCGCGAGGTCCGACAGCCCCATCGTTTTCATCGCACGGGCACTTGCGCCGATGTTGCCGGGATGTGTGGTTTCGACGAGAACTATGCGGACCGGAACTTGCATGATGGGCATATTTACTCGGAACAGGCGCGTTTTCGATTTGTCACAGGGCGCCGACTATTCTACGCTCCGCCCCCGCTATGAACGGTATGGTCAACATCGGCATCCGCGCCGCCCGACGCGCAGGCGAATTGATGATTCGCCAATGGAATCAGCTCGACACGCTGAAGATTACGGACAAGGGGCGGCACGACTACGTCACCCAAATCGATCTGCAGGCCGAAGAGACGATCGTCGGCGTCATTCGAGACCACTACCCGGAGCACGCCATCCTCGCGGAAGAGCGCGGTGCTGTCGGTGAGCACGATTACACTTGGATCATCGATCCGCTCGATGGCACCACCAACTACATGCACGGTTTCCCCGTCTTCGCCGTGTCGATTGCGGTCGCGCACCGCGGCGAGCTGCAGCACGCCGTCGTCTACGATCCGCTGCGGCAGGAGATCTTCACGGCGACGCGCGGCCAAGGCGCGCAGCTCGACGGCCGCCGCATCCGCGTCAGCCGCAGACAACACCTCGCGGGCAGCCTGATCGCGACCGGCTTCCCTCATCGCTTCACCGATCGCCGTGTCGATCAGTACCTCGAGATGCTCCGAGCCGTGATGCTCGAAAGCTCCGGCGTGCGCCGTCCGGGCGCTGCCGCGCTCGATCTATGCTACGTCGCCGCTGGACGGGTGGACGGGTTCTGGGAGCTTGGCCTCAGCAAATGGGACATCGCGGCCGGTGCGCTCATCATCCGCGAGGCTGGGGGC
>CAZFJU010000088.1:0-16081 GCA_964518995.1 uncultured Gammaproteobacteria bacterium | reverse complement strand
GCTGTAGTCCGTCGCCGACCGGTCATCGAGCACGAACGGCTCGAATACGCCGTCGTCGAGCACGCCTTCGTCGAGACGGGTGTTGGTCTCATCGAGCTCGAGGATGTAGGCGCCGACCAGCCAAGCTCCTCGGCCACCGGCGATCGCGCCAGGCTTCGACAGCAGCCGCACCTCTTGATTGAGCATGCGCCGGTCGCGCTCGTTGCGGGAGAAGAAGTCGTAGACCGCGGGCGCCCACAGATCCGGGTTGCCCCAGTCGGCATCGAAGCTGAAGGTTGCATCCGTCGAGTTGACGCCGGTGATGCTGACGATATCGAAGCGGTCGAGCTCGGCTTCGACGCGCACTGACCCCGCCAACGACCGCTGCGCGTCCCGGCCCGGTCGATCGGACTGCAAGTCGTAGCCGTTGAAGATCGACCAGGCGTCGTAGCCGTTGTCCATATCGAGATACAACGCGGTCGCCTCGATGCCGACCCGCTCGCTTGGGTCGAAGCGCAGCTTCGCGCGCGCCGCAAGCTCGTCGCGGCCATAAGTATCATCCCGGCCGAGATAGACGTTGTCGCGAAAGCCGTTGCTCTCGTAGCGATGCAGCGAGACGCGGTAGCCGGCAGAGGCGCCGAGCGGGCCGCCGACCGCTGCGCCGAGCGCCGCGGTGCCGTCGTTACCGCCGGTCAATTCGAACTTCGCCGCTGGCGACGCGGGCGGCGCCGCCGAACGCACATAGACGAGCCCGCCGAGCGCATTCGCGCCATAGCGGGTGCCCTGTGGACCGCGCAGCACTTCCACCCGATCGATGTCGAACAGGGTCGCGACCGCACCGAGCGACGAGAAGTCGATATCGTCGATCAGAAAGCCGACGGACGGGTTCGGCGCACCCTCGTACTGCTCCAGCTCGCCGATACCGCGCAGCTGAAAGTAGCGCGCGCGCGAGCCTTCGCCGGACCAGTTCAGGTTCGGCACCAGCAGCGTGATCTCCTCGAAGTGCTGGAGCCGCGTCGCCTCGAGCTGCTCGCCGTCGAGCACCGAAACACTGCGCGGCAACGCCTGCGCGTCGATCTCGCGGAACTCTGCCGTGACGACGATCTCCTCGAGCGTATCGCCGCGTTGCGCGGCCGCCTGCATCGAGGCCGCAAGCACTCCGGCGGTCAGCAGCGACGTGGCGAGGGCCGGTCTGCCCCGCCGGCGCGAGGCCGAACGAGTAGCGGAGAAGCGCGGCGCCGCGGCGCGCCGGCCGACGAAAGAACGGAACATGATGGATCTCCTCTGAGAGCGAGATCCGGTACGTAATAGCGATCGGGGTAACGGAGAGGCTCCTGTCCCTACGCCGGCACTAACCGGATCAGGTTCGAAGGGTTAGCCGACAGATAGCCGACTTCTCAGGCCGCTTCGGCGGCCACCCCTAGGATGTCGATGTGCGCCCCGAATGATAGCGCGAGCGCCGGCGGCAGGCGAGCGGAGCGGCTATTCCTTCAGCCGCGGCAGCAGCTCGGCAAAGTTGCAGGGCCGTGTGCGGATATCGAGCTGTGCACGCAGGATACGGTCCCAGCCGGTCGCGCACGCGCTCGACGAACCGGGCAAGCAGAAGATGAAGGTTCCGTTCGCGACACCGGCGAGACAGCGCGACTGCAAGCTCGATGTGCCGATCTCGTCGAATGACAGCATGCGAAATAGCTCGCCGAAGCCGTCGATCGTCTTGTCGAGCAGCACCGCTACGGCCTCGGGCGTGCCGTCGCGGCCGGTGACCCCCGTGCCGCCGGTCGCGATCACGACATCGACCTCGGCAGCGGCAATCCAGACCGACACGGCCGCACGGATGGCATAGACATCGTCTCTGACGATGCGCTTGTCCGCGATTCGATGACCGGCTTCGGTGGCGCGCTCGACCAGCAGCGCGCCCGACTTGTCCGTCTCCTCGGTGCGCGTGTCGGAAACCGTGAGCACGGCAATCGAAAGCGGCAGGAACGCGCGCTGCTCGCCGCTCACTGGCGCGCCTCGGAGTTGGAGGCCGGATGCACGGAAAGATCATGCGTCATGACGACGGCATCCTCGCGGCCGCAGTAGTACGCTGGCCGCTTGCCAGCCTCGCGATACCCGAGCTTCGCATAGAACTCGCGCGCGCCCGCGTTGCTTTCGCGCAGCTCGAGCCGCACGAGGAAAATGCCGGCCGTGCGCGCGGTCGACTCGAGCCACTCGAGCAACTTTCTTCCGACGCCCTGCATGCGGTATCCGGGACGCACGGCGAGCAGGCTCAGATGCGCATGCGCGTCGTGAAATTCCATGATTCCAAAGCCGGCGATCCGCCGCCGATCACGGGCCACGACCACCGAGCACTCCGCATGATGGATGCAGCGCGACACGCGGCCCTCGGTCCACGACCAGGGCAACCCTTGCTCGACCAGAAAGCGCGACATCAGCGCCATCTCGGCGGCCTCGTCGCGCCGTGCGAGCCCCAAGCGAACGTTCATACGTCGAGTATAGTGCCGCCATGCGCGCCGCGACACGCCATCACCGACCCGCGGTCACCGCCGTCGTGCTGGCGGCCGGCGGCTCGTCGCGGCTCGGCACACCGAAGCAGCTCGTCCGTCGCCGCGGGCGCACGCTGATCGAGCAGGCCATCGATGCCGCCCAGCACGCGACCGGCAGGCCGGTGATCGTCGTCATCGGTGCCGAGAAGACCCGGCTGCACGCCTTGCTGGCGCGCCGTTACGGCACCTGCGCGGTCGAGGTCGTGCACCACGCCGGTTGGCGGAGCGGTCTCGCCGGCTCGCTGCGGCGCGGCCTGCACGCCGTGCCGTCGGACGCAGAGGGAGTACTGCTGATGTTGTCCGATCAGCCGTTCGTCGAGCGCGGCAGCCTCGGCAGGCTTTTGGCCGCATGGCGCCAGCGACCGTCCCATGCCGCCGCGGCGCGCTACGCGGCGCGGTTGGGGGTACCCGCGATCGTGCCGCGGCGAAGGCTGAGCGCGCTGCGCGGCATCACCGGCGATGAGGGCGCGCGGCGCGTGCTCGCCGACGACGCACGCGTCACGGCCGTCGACTTGCCGGAAGCGGCGTTCGATGTCGATACGCCCGCCGATCTGCGCGCGCTGACTCGCGACCGCGCAGCGCTCGGCGTCAGGAGATTTTCGCGACCGGCTCCGGCGCGCGGTGGCTCGGCGCGCGCGTTGCGCAGTTGACCCAGCCCGCCTCGCCGCTCGCGTAGTGCTCCTTCTTCCAGATTGGCACGCGCGCCTTGAGCTCGTCGATCACGTACCGGCATGCATCGAACGCGGCGCCGCGATGCGCCGCGCTGACACCGACCCACACCGCGCAATCGCCGATTGCGAGCGCGCCGACGCGGTGCTCGGCGTGGACCGCGGTGATGTCGAATCGCGCCAGGGCCTCGTCGATGATGCGCTCGCCTTCTGCGACAGCGATCGGCTCGTGAGCCTCATACTCGAGCGCGGTGACGGCTGCGCCGTCGTTATGATTGCGGACCCAGCCCTCGAACGTGACGCACGCCCCGGCACGCTCGTCGCGAAGTCGCACTTCGAGCGCGCGCGGGTCGATTGCAGCGCTCTGCATTCTGAAGCTCATAGACGCCGCCGTGCTGATGAATCAGCCGCCCGCGACGGGCGGGAAGAACAGCACGACGTCGCCATCGGCAAGCGCGGCGTCCCAGCCGCTCAGCTCGTCGTTGATCGCGACCTTGCAGCGGGCGCGCGCATCCGCAAAGCCATGCCGCGCGGCAAGCTCGTGGTAGAGCTCGCCGGCCGTGGCCGCGCCGGTCGCTACACGCTCGACTTCCTTCCCGGCCTGTTCCCTGAACGCGGCGAAATAGCGCGCCGTCACGTCCTTCATGCTGTGTCCTCCGTGCCAAGCCGATAGTCGCGCTTGCCGCCGGTCTTCGCGACGAGCGCGACTTCGCGAATACGTATGCCGTGGGTCAACGCCTTGCACATGTCGTAGATCGTCAGCGCCGCTGCGGTCACGCCGGTCAGCGCCTCCATCTCGACGCCCGTCTTGTGCGTCGCACGCACTGCGCAGCTCACGGTGATCTCACCGGATCCTGTCCACTCGACCGCGATCTTGCAATCCTCGAGCGCAATCGGGTGACAGAACGGAATGAGCTCGTGGGTCCGCTTCGCCGCCATCACGCCGGCGATGATCGCCGTATCGAAGACGGGCCCCTTCTTCGTGCGCAGCACCTCGCCGGTCGCAACACGCGCCTCGTCGGGAAACTCGACGATCGCCCGCGCCTCCGCGGTGCGGCGCGTGACGGCCTTATCGCCGACATCGACCATCGTCGGACGATCATTCTGATCGACGTGCGTGAGCATCAGCCGCCCATCCGATACATTTCGACGCGCTCGCGCGCCTTGTGCATCTCCGCGCGGACTTCGCTGTAGCGATCGGCGCGCGCGCGCCAGACGTTCTGCAGCAAGCCGATCAGCTCCGCATCGCTCGCGCCCGCGCGCAGCGGCCCCTTGAGGTCGGTGCCGCGCGCCGCGAACAGGCAGGTATAAAGGGTGCCTTCGGCCGACAAGCGCGCCCGGTGACAATCGCCGCAGAACGGCTCGCTGACCGACGAGATGAAGCCGACCTCTCCTTGGCCGTCGACGAACCGATAGCGGCTCGCGACCTCGCCGCGATAGTTCTTGTCGAGCGGCTCGAGCGGCCAGCGCGCGTGGATACGATCGCGCAGCAGCTTGGACGGCACGACGTCGTCGGCCCGCCAGCCGTTCAGCGTGCCGACATCCATGTACTCGATGAAGCGCAGGATGACGCCGGTGCCGCGGAAATGCTCGACCAGATCGAGCACGCCATCCTCGTTCTTGCCCTTCTGGACCATCGCGTTGACCTTGATCGGCGCGAAGCCTTCGGCCCGCGCGGCATCGACCGCGGCAAGCACGCTCGCGACGTCGCCGCGATTGCCATTCATCGCTCGGAAGGTCGCGTCGTCGATGCTATCGAGGCTCACGGACACGCGTTGCAGACCTGCGGCCTTCAAGGCCTTGGCGCGCTGCGCCAGCAGCGTGCCGTTCGTGGTCAGCGCGAGATCCTCTACGCCGCGCAGCCCCGCGAGCGCGTCGACGATCTCAGCGATGTCGCGACGCAGCAGCGGCTCGCCGCCCGTGAGCCGAAACTTCGTGACGCCGAGCTGCAGGAACAGCCCAGCCACCCGCTTGATCTCGCCGGGCGTAAGCCACGCCGAGCGCGGCAAGAACTTGTGCCCTTCGCCGTATACATCCGCCGGCATGCAATATGGACAACGGTAGTTGCAGCGGTCGATGACCGAGATACGCAAGTCGCGCACGGGCCGGTTCAGGCGGTCCCGAACCGCACCCTCGCCGTGCCAGGGTGTTACGCTGCCGTGGGTCATAGTGCTGTTGCCTCGCTCCAAGTCGTTATTCTACCGCAGTTAAGCTCTCGAGCCCGGCACGGCTCCATGCCGGCGCCATGCAGGACCTAGCCCGCAGGTTGCGGCGGGGACCGGGACCGGCCAGACGCTCGAAATCAGCTTCTTGTGATCGATCGGGACGGCTACGAATCGACGTCCTCGCGGCCGTTCCGGCAGGACGGACCGAGCGTCGACGGAAAGAGTTCCGGAACAAGCACCTGCGTGCAGAGGAATTGGCTGCATGGCACAATAGCCCGAAGCCGGTCGAGTCGGAAACACGCTCTGCGATCGTCGCGGCCGAGTTCATCGGCTGCGGCGACCATTGCGCCCGGGCGGTTCATACGTCCCGGCGTTTGGCCCGGCGCGACACGGGCGACGGCTGCTAGCGGAGAAAGAAGCAACAATGAACAGAAGTCGCGTGGAACCCCTCGGCGTTCCAACTTCAGGTTATGGGGTGGAGTCGGCCGCGCCAGCGGCCAGCCCGACGGCGCCCTCGGCCTTCGATCGCTGGCTCTTGCAGCAGATCGAGAGCCGGATCGGCGATGTGCCCGTCTCGGTCGTGCTGTGGGACACGCCGGCCGAGCAATTGGCACCGCGCGATGGCGGCGCCGCGGTCAGAATTGCCGACCGCAAGGCGCTGATGCAGCTGCTCGCTAACCCGGAGCTGCATTTCGGCGACCTCTACAGCGCTGGCCGCCTGGAAGTCCATGGCGATCTGCTGACCGTGCTTGATGCAGCTTATCGCTCGATCGAGCGCCGGCGCGGCGTAGCCGCCTGGATCGCGCGCAACGGCCGCCGTCTGGCGCCGGATCTCTCGGAGTCGCAGCGCAACATTCATCACCATTACGACATCGGCAACGAGTTCTACAGGCTCTGGCTCGACCAGGACGCACTACAGTACACCTGTGCGTACTATGAAGCGCCGAGCATTACGATCGAGCAAGCGCAGGCGGCGAAGATGCATCATGTCAGCCGTAAGCTGCGTCTCTCCCCGGGCGAGCGCGTCGTCGAGGCCGGCAGCGGCTGGGGCGGCTTTGCGCTGTTCATGGCCAAGCACTATGGCGTCCATGTTCGTAGCTTCAACATCTCTCGCGAGCAAGTCGCCCATGCACGGGAATGGGCGAAGCGCGAAGGCCTCGCTGACCGAGTCGAGTTCGTCCAGGACGACTACCGCAACGCCGCGGGCCCGAATGCCCAACGGTACGATGCCTTTGTCTCGATCGGCATGCTCGAGCACGTCGGGCCCGGCAACTATCGCTCGCTCGGCCGGCTGATCGACTCGCTGCTCACGCCGAGCGGCCGCGGCCTGATCCACACCATCGGCCGCGATCGGCCGGAGCGCCTGAATCCCTGGATCGACAAGCGCATCTTCCCTGGCGCCTATCCCCCGACCCTGCGCCAGATGACGGACATCTTCGAGCCCAACCGGCTGTCGGTGCTCGATGTCGAGAATATCCGGCTGCATTACGCCGAAACGCTGCGTGCGTGGCTCGAGCGCTACGAAGGGAACGTCGACAAGGTGCGCGCGCTGTTCGACGAAACATTCGTGCGCGCGTGGCGGCTGTACCTGGCCGGCTCGATCATGGCGTTCATGCACGGCAAGCTGCAGCTCTTCCAGGTGCTCTTCGCCCGCTCCGGCTTCAACGACGTCGCGCAGACGCGCGCGCACGTGTATGACCGCAGCTGACGCGATGAGTGCAGACGCGCCGTCCGTCGTACGGTACCAGCAGAAAAAGACACGGCTCGCGAGCAATTGGAGCGACGGCACGGACAACGGCCAGCTGCAGCTCGCGAAGTCGACCATTTCCAACCTGTTCCGCTATCAGCCGCGCGAGCTGGCAACGAAGCGCATCTCGCTCGGCGAGTTCAATGGCGTCATCGCGCTCGACACGGACGCACGCACGATCGACGTGGAGGGGCTCGCGACGTTCGAGACGGTTGCGAGCTACGCGCTCGAGCGGGGCTTCACGCCGCTCGTCGTGCCTGAGCTCAAGCACATCACGGTCGGCGGGGCGACGGTCGGCATCGGCATCGAGTCCACCTGCTTTCGCAACGGTTTCGTGCACGACGGCCTGCTCGAGGCCGACGTGCTGCTGCCGAGCGGCCGCATCGTCACGGCGTCGCCCGATAACGAGCATGCCGATCTGTTCTATGGGTTGCCGAACTCGTACGGCACGCTCGGCTATATCCTGCGCGCACGGCTCGTCGTCGAGCCGGCCAAGCCGTTCGTGCATCTGCGTATGGAAACGTTCGGCAGCACCGCAACCTATCTCGACGCGATGCGCACGGCGGCGGAAGCGCGCGCCCACGACTTCGTCGAAGGGCTGGTATTCGAGGATGGGCGTTATGTGCTCATGCTTGGACGCTACGTCGATGAGGCCCCCGCCGTCGACGACATCCTGCGCCGCAATGTCTTTTACAAGCTCGTGCAGCAGCGCAGCGACATCTACCTCACGACGCACGATTATCTCTTCCGCTACGACCCGGAATGGTTCTGGAACCTCCCGGACGGCGTCGGCTACGCGCTCTTTCGCCGCTATGCGCCGGCGCGCTTTCGCAGCTCCAGCTTTTACACGCGCTATGTGGCGCTCAAGGCCAAGCTCGCGGAACGACTGCCCGGGCATCGCCCGCCCGACACCGAGCCGCTGATCCAAGACTGGGAAGTGCCGTGGGAGAACGCCGCCGAGCTGCTCGACTTCGCGCTGCGCGAGGTACGCCTCGATGGGCGACCTTGGGCCGCGGTGCCGATCCAGACGCCGCGTCAGCCGACGCTGTATCCGGTCCGGCCGAATACGCTCTATTTCAACCTCGGCTCGTACCTCCAGGTGCGCAAACCCGAAGGCAAGCCGCCCTACTATTACACGAAGATTCTCGACGAGAAATGCTTCGAGCTCGACGGCATCAAGATGCTCTACTCGTCGTCGTTCATGACGGAAGAGCAATTCGATGCGCGCTACAACGGCGCGGCGTACCGCGAGCTGAAGGCCAAGTACGATCCGGACGGGCGGGCGCGGACGCTGTATGCGAAGGTCGTGCTACCGCCGTAGCAAAGGGCCTCCGGCGGGCGCGGCGCGAGGCGGCGGTGGAAACCGCCGCCAGCCGGCTTACTTCGACAGCGCCTGCTGCTCGATCTTCCCCCAGCTGTCCCGCAGCGTAACGGTGCGATTGAACACCGGCCGGCCGGGCGACGACTGCAGCGGATCCGCGAAAAAATAGCCGATACGCTCGAACTGAACATGCGACCCAGGCTCCGCATCGAGGAGCGCGGGCTCCAACGCGGCCTCGACGACCTCGAGCGACCTCGGGTTCAGCTCCTCTGCGAGGTTTTCTCCGGTCGGGAACGGCACGGCGAAGAGCCGGTCATAGAGCCGAACTTCCGCCCGCGCGGCATGCCGAGCGGAAACCCAGTGGATCGTGCCTTTGACCTTGCGGCCCTCCTCACCCGAGCCGCTGCGCGTTGCCGGATCGTAGCTGCACTTGAGCTCGATCACATGGCCTGCCGCGTCCTTGACGACCTCCTCGCACTTGACGATGTAGCCGTAGCGCAAGCGCACTTCACCGCCCGGCGTCAGGCGATGAAATTTCTTCGGCGGGTTCTCCATGAAGTCATCACGTTCGACGAACAGCTCGCGCGAAAACGGCACCTGTCTACTGCCGAGCTCCGGTCGATTCGGGTGATTCGCGGCCTCGAGCCACTCCACGAGATCTTCCGGATAGTTCACCAGCGTGATCTTGAGCGGATCGAGCACCGCGAAACGGCGGGCCGCACGTGCGTTCAGGTCTTCGCGAATCGAGCTTTCGAGCAGCCCGAGCTCGATGACGTGCTCCTTCTTGGTCACACCCGTCCGGCTGATGAAGTCGCGGATCGACTCCGGCGTATAACCGCGGCGGCGAAAGCCCGATAGCGTCGGCATGCGCGGATCGTCCCAGCTCTCGACGTGCCCCTCCTCCACGAGCTGGCGCAGCCGGCGCTTGCTCATCTGGGTGTACGCCAGATTCAAACGCGAAAACTCGATCTGCTGCGGATGGTGCGGCACCGGCAAATTGTCGAGGAACCATTCATAGAGCGGCCGATGATCCTCGAACTCGAGCGAGCATAGTGAATGCGTCGTCCCCTCGAGCGCATCGGAGAGCGTATGCGCGAAGTCGTACATCGGATAGATGCACCATTCATCGCCGGTGCGCTGATGCGCGATCTTGCGAATGCGGTACAACGTGGGATCGCGCAGGTTCATGTTGGGCGACGCCATGTCGATCTTCGCGCGCAGCACGCATTCGCCCTCTTCGAATTCGCCGCTGCGCATGCGCGCGAGAAGCTCGAGATTCTCCTCGACCGATCGATCGCGGTACGGGCTGTTGCGCCCGGGCTCGGTCAGCGTGCCGCGATATTCACGGATCTCGTCCGGCTTCAGGTGATCCACATAGGCCTTGCCGGCGCGAATCAGCTCCAACGCGAGCTCGTAAAGCTTCGGGAAGTAATCCGACGCGTGGGTCAGCCGGTCTTCCCAGTCGAAGCCGAGCCAGCGGACGTCACGCATGATGGACTCGACGTATTCGATGTCTTCCCGGCCCGGATTCGTATCGTCGAAGCGCAGGAAGCACTGGCCGCCGAACTCGGCGGCAATGCCGAAATCGATGCAGATCGCCTTGGCATGGCCGATATGCAAGTAGCCGTTCGGCTCAGGCGGAAATCGCGTCTGCACGCGCCCGCCGTGCTTTCCGGCGGCCACGTCGCTCGCAACGATCTGGCGGATGAAATCCGGCCCGGCGGTACGTTCGGTGTCCATGGCGACGGATTGTAATGGGGTCAGAGCCCTTTTTCCCGGTCGTAATGGGGGTCAGAGCCCTTTTACCCGGTCTGGAGGCTTTGCCCCCAGCTCGACGACATCGAACGTGCGCTGCAGCCACACGAACGCGATGATGCCGAACAGCACGTGCACCGCGGCGTTCGCCCAGAAGATGCCGAGCAGGCCCAGCGACCGGGACAACAGCCAGGCGAGCGGAATGTACGCCAGAAACAGCTTTGCGAAGGTCAGCACGGTTGCCGACAGCGGCATGCCGAGCGCATTGAACGCGGCGGCGGCCACTAGCATGACGCCGAAGCCGCCAAGGGTGACGGGCACGATCATCAGGTACGCCGTTGCCGTGTTGACGACGTCGGCGGCGTCGTTGAACAGCGCCGCCAGCGGCTGGCTCGCAGGCCAGAGCACGACGGCGGCTGCAATGCCGTACACGACGCAGAAATTGCCGGACAGCCGCGCCATCCCGCGCACCCGATCGACACGTCCGGCGCCGTAATTCTGCCCGACGAACGGGGTCACCGACGACGAGATCGCAAAGATCACGATCATCACGAGCGACTCGATCCGCGACGCCACGCCGAAGCCTGCGACCGCCGCGGGCCCAAACGCAGCGACGAGCGACGTGATCACACCGACGGTAAGCGGGTTCAGCAGATTCGCGGCCGTCGCCGGCATCGCGACATGCAGCACGCGCCGCCACGAGGCCCACATCCCGGCCGGGCGCAGATAGCGTGCACGGACCAGATGCTCGCGCCGATGCAGGATCCACAGCGACAGGAGCACCGCGACTCCGTTCGCGATGACCGTCGCGATCGCGGCCCCGCGCAGCTCGAGCCGAGGAAAGCCGAGCAGCCCGAAGATCAGCAGCACGTCGAGCACGATGTTGACGACGGCCGAGACCGTCAGAATCAGCGCCGGCACGCGCGCATCGCCCACCGAGCGCATCGCGAAATTGCCGACCAGCGGCAGAATCAGCAGGAAGCCGCCGAAGTAGTAGATCTCCATGTATTCGCGTACGAGCGGCAACGTCGCCTCGTCCGCGCCGAGCAGCGTGAAAATCGGATCGATACTGACGAGCCCGATGCCCATCACGACGACGCCGAGCAGCACCGCAAGGAGCAGCGAATGCGTCGTGATCTTCTGCAGGGCTTCGCGATCGCCCGCGCCATAAAGGCGCGACAGCACCGACGACGCGCCGACCCCGACGCCGAGACCGACGGCGACGAGCGAGAACGACACGGGAAACGTGAAGCCGAGCGCCGCGAGCGGCAGCGTGCCGAGCTGGCCGACGAAATAGGTGTCCGCGATGCTGTACGAGCTGACGGCGATCAGGCCGATGACCATCGGCGCCGCGAGATCCCACAGATGCCGGCCGATCGAGCCGCTGACCATGCGCGGCCCCGCAGGCACCCGCACGGCTTTCTCGCCGCTCATCCGTGACATCCCCCGGTCGCCGAGCCTAGGTGTCGTCGAACGGGCCTTTGAACGCGGCCGCCGCCTCGGCCGCGACGAGCGGCGCGTCAATTGCCGTCGAGATCGCCTTCGCCGTTAGCGCGAAGCTCGAACGTGAAGCTGCGGCAGGCCGGAAGCGCGGCATGCTCATCGCCCCAGCGCCGATAGCGTGATACGGCGACGGCCGCGAGCGTCGGCTCGCGAAAGATGTCGTGCGTGGACTCGACCACAGCGGGTCGGAGAATCTCGCCCGTGCCGTTCACCACAAAACAACTGACCGCCCTTCCTTCCGTCGCTTCTCGAATGGCCCTTCGCGGATAGCTCGGGCTCGCCATGATGGCGGGTACGAGCGCTTGCAGCAATCGGTTTGCGGGCGGCGGCTCGGCATCGCCGGCAACGGCCGGCGGGGCCGTCGCCGCGCACCACCAACCGCCCCGATCCCTGAAGCTGCGCCAGACCCCGCCGAGCTCCTCATGGCTGATGCTCGCGCGGAACGAGCGGTCGTTCCAGCGGTCGTCGAACTCCAGTCGCGCGCGCGACCGGCGCCAAGGGCCGATCTCGCGCCAGACTCCGTCGTCCGCTTCCGCGAGTCGCGCCATCCACGTTCGGCCGTCGACGTCGAGACGAAGGAAAAAACGCTGCTCGACGGATTCGCCGTACATCGTGCACGTCCAGACGCCAAGCTGATCGGCGGCGCGTGACTCGGCGCCGGGCCCAAGAACGCCGACTCCAAGCATCGCCCAGATGAGCGCCGCCGGGCCGGGCGTGTGCCAGCCGAGCCGGCACACGGCTGAGACGCGCGCCGATGGCCACATTCGCGACCCGGCCGGACCGCCTATACGCCGGACGGCGCGGCTCACTGCCGGTCCTCCATCGTCACCTGCGGCTGCAAGGTGCGCTCGTTGATCAGCGCCCGAATCTGCAGGACTTGCGGCGCATTCGGCGCGAGGGCAGCCGCGCGATCGAGATCAGCGGCGGCCTCCGCATACTGGCCCTTCAGCCAGTATGCGAATGAACGATTGCTGTACGCACGCCAGTTGCGCCCATCGACCGCGAGCGATTCATCACAGTAGCCGATGGCCGCGTCCGGATCGTCGTTCGCGGCATGCGCCGCGCATAAGTTGGCAAGCGCCGCCGCACGCAGCCACGCCGAGACCGACTCGGTTGCGAGACCCTCTCGGGTCAGACGGATGCCATCTTCATATCGGCCGGCCCGGATCGCCTCCGCGCCCGCGGCAAGCAACGGGGTACGCTCGCCCAGCACGAAGCCGTTTTCAGGCTGCGCCCAGCCCGCGGCGACCGCGAGGAATATCGCCAAGGCTCCGACCAGGAAGCGGCTCATGGCGTGTTGCCTCCTGCGTCGCAGTATAGCATCGTGGCAATCCGACACCGCCGGGTCGCTCCTCAAAACGATGACCGAAGTCTCCGAAGCTCAGGCGCTGATACTTGCCCGGATGCCGCAGGCCTCCACGGTCCGAGAGCCCCTCGTGCGCGGCGTGGGCCGCGTGCTGGCCGAGGACATCGCCACGGAACGCGACCACCCGCCGTTCGACCGTGTGACGATGGACGGCATCGCGCTCGCGTACGCCGACTACGCCGGCGGCCTGCGGCGCTTCACGGTCGCCGGCACTCAGGCCGCCGGCACGCCACCGCTCGTGCGGCAACAGCCCGGTCACTGCATCGAGATCATGACCGGCGCGGTGCTGCCCGGCGGCTGCGACACGGTCGTGCCGGTCGAGCGGCTCGAGCGTCATGGCGCCGACATCGAGATCCAAGCGAGCGCCACGGTCTCACCGGGGCAATTCATTCATCGCCAAGGTAGCGACCGTCGTGCGGGCAGCGTCGTGCTGCGGCGCGGGAGTGTGATCGGCGGGCCCGAGATGGCCGTGCTGGCGAGCGTCGGTTGCGCCGAGGTCCCGGTCGCGGCGTTGCCGCGCGTCGCCGTCGTCTCGACGGGCGACGAGCTCGTCGATGTCGGCGACCCGATCGCGCCGCATCAGATCCGCTCGAGTAACGATCGGGCGATCGAGGCGGCCGTGATGCGCCATCATCTCGGCACCGTGACGCGCGCCAAGCTGCCGGACGACGAGCCGGTGCTGCTCGAGACGATCGGCAAACTGCACGCCGCGCACGATGTGCTGATCCTGTCCGGCGGTGTGTCCATGGGGCAATTCGATTTCGTGCCGGCCGTGCTCGAGCGGCTCGGCGTCGAGGTGGTATTCCACAAGATCGCGCAGCGGCCCGGGCGGCCGATGTGGTTCGGCGTATCCCAGGACGGCAAGCCGGTATTCGCGCTGCCGGGCAATCCGGTCTCGACGCTCGTATGCACGACCCGCTACGTGCTGCCCGCCATTCGCGCGTCGCTCGGCCTCGCGCCTTATCGCATCGAGCATGCCGTGCTGACGGACGCCGTGACGATGCCCTCCGGCCTCGCCTACTTCCTGCCGGTCGTGCTCTCTTCCGGGGACGACGGCGCAGTGCTCGCCGAGCCGAAGCCGACCAATACGTCCGGAGATTTTCTGACGCTCGCCGGCACGGACGGCTTCGTCGAGCTGCGGCGTGGGCCGGCAGAGTACGCGCGCGGCGCCATCGCGCGGCTGTTTCGCTGGTAGAGCGCTCAGCCCGTGCCGGCGGCGCTGCGCTGCGGGCCGCTTGCTTGTCGGATCGAAATCGATTCGAATGCCTTCATGCCGCAAGCCGGATCGAATCGCATCATCGTCACGGTCATCGGCGCCGACCGCGTCGGTATCATTGCCGGCGTTTCCGCCGTGCTCGCCGAGTCGAATGCGAATATCGTCGACATCTCGCAGACCACGCTGCGCGAGTTCTTCACGATGATCCTGATGGCCGATCTCGGCGACGCGACGGTCGCATTCGACGATCTGAAGCGGCGCCTGATCGAGAAAGGCGAGCAGATGGGCGTCAAGATCGACGCCCAGCACGAAGACGTCTTCAGGTATATGCACCGCGTCTGACCGACGCGCCGCGCCCGGGCGATACGCACCCACGTCATGCCGTTGCCATTCTCACCGCAGGAAATCGTCGAAACCATCCGCATGGTGCAGATGGAGAATCTCGACATCCGCACGATCACGATGGGCATCAGCTTGCGCGACTGCGCCCACCCGAATCTCGACATCGCCGGCCGGAAGGCCTACGACAAAATCTGCAGGCTCGCCGGGCGGCTGGTAGCGGTCGGCGACGAGATCGAGCGCGAATATGGCATTCCGGTCGTCAACAAGCGCATCTCGGTCACGCCCGTGTCAATCGTCGCCGAGAGCTCGGCGGCAGAACGTTACGTCGGCTTCGCGGAGCACCTCGACTACGCCGCAGCCGAGGTCGGCGTCAACTTCCTAGGCGGCTTCTCGGCACTGGTGCACAAGGGCGCGAGCCCGGGCGACCGCGCGCTGATCGCGTCGATTCCGGAGGCATTGGCGACGACCGAGCGTGTCTGCGCCTCCGTCAACGTCGGCTCGACGCGGGCCGGCATCAACATGGATGCGGTCGCCGAGATGGGCCGCATCGTGCACGAGACGGCGCATCGCACCGCCGCCCGCGGCGGCATAGGCGCCGCGAAGCTGGTCGTATTCTGCAACGCGGTCGACGATAACCCCTTCATGGCCGGCGCCTTTCACGGCATTGGTGAGCCCGATTGCGTGATCAACGTCGGCGTCAGCGGTCCGGGCGCCGTGCTGAGCGCGGTCCGGCAGGCGCCGACGGCCGATTTCGGCGAGCTGGCCACCGTCATCAAGCGAACCGCGTTCAAGATCACGCGGATGGGGGAGCTGGTCGGGCGGGCCGCGTCGAGCAAGCTCGACATTCCGTTCGGCATCGTCGATCTCTCGCTCGCACCGACGCCGGCGCACGGCGACAGCGTCGCGCACATTCTCGAGGCGATGGGCCTCGAGCGGATCGGCACGCACGGCTCGACGGCGGCGCTCGCACTGCTCAACGATGCCGTCAAGAAGGGCGGCGCGATGGCGTCCAGCTACGTGGGCGGGCTTTCGGGCGCGTTCATCCCCGTGTCGGAGGACATCGGCATGATTGAAGCGGCGGCCATGGGTGCGATCAGCTTCGACAAGCTCGAGGCGATGACCGCGGTCTGCTCGGTCGGCCTCGACATGGTTGCGGTGCCGGGCGACACCACACCGGAAACGATCGCGGCGATCATCGCCGACGAAGCGGCCATCGGCATGATCAATCGCAAAACCACCGCGGTGCGGCTCGTGCCCGCGCCGGGCAAAGCAGTCGGCGAGCTGGTCGAGTACGGCGGCTTGCTCGGCCGTGCGCCGGTCATCGCGCTGCATCCGCACTCGAGCGCCGTCTTCGTCAGCCGCGGCGGGCGCATCCCCGCGCCGTTGCAAGCGCTGAATAACTAACCCGGCGGCGCGGCGCCTTGTCTTGTCGCGCCGCGCGCTAGACGCGAGCCGACGTTGGCGACGCTACGG
>CAZFJU010000087.1:0-16317 GCA_964518995.1 uncultured Gammaproteobacteria bacterium | reverse complement strand
GCCAGCCGATCGCGCCGCAGCGCCATCGTCCGGCCGGCCCGCTCCGTCGGCTCGTAGCGAGGCCCCGTCGCCCGGCCCCGCAGCTCCGTTATCCGGCAACGCCGCGCCACTACCGGGCAACGCCGCGCCACTACCCGGCAACGCCGCGCCACTACCCGACAACGCCGCGCCATCGCCCGGCAACGCCGCGCCATCGCCCAGCCGCGCCGCGCCGTCGCCCCCTAGCGCCGCATCGACCTCCGCTTCCGCCTCGACCCAATCGGCGACCGGGTCGCCACCGGCAAACCCGCGCCGCTCTGCCCGGTAGTACGCCGCCTCTTCGATCATGCGGCGCCGCTCATCGAATTCGACTCGTAGGCCCATGGCTGCTCTCCGGCAACTGGATAATGACTGATTCTGCGCGATCGCTGAACGCGCCGGCATCAGTAGTACCGCGTAGCTGACAACGGCGGGGTAAGACGAGTCAAGCTTCGACGTGACCCTGTTCGCTCGAGACTTTGCCGACCGCTTGCACCAGCTCGGCGAGGGAGCGCATGCCGAGCTTGCGCATGACGCGCGCCCGATGCAGCTCGACTGTGCGCTGGCTGACGCCGAGGTCCATTGCGATGACCTTGTTCGCCTGTCCGCTGACGACGCGGGCCATGACCTCCGATTCGCGCGGCGTCAGCGTTTTGATGCGCTCGCGAATTTCGTGCTCCTCGATGCGCGCGGCCCGGCGCGCCTTGTCCTGCTCGAGGGCTTGATGGATGCGGTCGATCAGCTCCTGATCGCGAAAGGGCTTCTGCAGGAAGTCTGCGGCGCCGCGCTTCATCGCGGCCACGGCCATCGGCACATCGCCGTGCCCGGTGATGAAGATGAGCGGCACTTCGAAGCGCGACTCGATCAGGCGTTGCTGCAGCTCGAGGCCGCTCATGCCCGGCATGCGAATATCGCTGACGACGCAGGTATGTCGCTCGGGATTGTACGCATCCAGAAAGTCGAGAGCCGAGCCATAGACCTCGTGCGCGAGCCCGACCGATTCGAGCAGCATGCCAAGGGAATCTCGAACGGCCTCGTCGTCGTCGATGACATAGACCAGCGGCTCGTCGTGGCTCATGCACTCTCTCCTTCTGCGGGCGGCAGCTCGACCGAAAAGACCGCTCCGCCGTCGGGATTATCCTCGTACTCGAGTGCGCCGCCCAACGTTTGAACAATCGTTCGACTGATCGCAAGACCGACCCCGAGGCCGTTGCTCTTGGTCGTGACGAACGGGTGAAAAATACTCTCGGCCAATGCCTTCGTGACCCCGGGACCATGATCGGTCACGGAGACGCGCACGCCACCGGATGCCGACCGCTCGGTCGCGACAACGATGCCGAGACCGCGCTCGGGCCCATCGCGCATCGCGTCGACGGCGTTACGCGTGAGGTTGAGCAGCACCTGCTGGACCTGAATCGCATCGGCGTGCACGAGCGGCAGGTCCGCAGCGCGCCGCAACGTGATCGGCACTCCGGCCGCATGCGCATCGGCCTCCATCAGGTCTCGAACATCCGCAATCGCCTCGGCGACGTCGATCGGCTCGGCACGATGCTCCTGTCGGCGGATGAAATTGCGCACGTTCTCGATGACCTGACCGGCGCGCTGCGCCTGCGCGTCGATCTTCTCGCACATCGACTCGAGCGCTTCCACGTTCAACGGTTCGCGCTGCAGAAGCCTGCGCCCCGCTTGCGCATAGGTCGCGATGGCGCTCAGCGGCTGATTGATCTCGTGCGCGATCCCGGCCGCCATCTCACCCATGAGATTGGAGCGATCGACATGCGCGAGCCGACTCTCGAGCGAGCGCGCATGCTTCTCGGCCTCGCGCTGCCCGGTCAAATCGCGAATGATCGCGACGAAACGCCTATGTGGACCGCTAATAGCCTCGCCGACGGAAAGCAGAATCGGAAAGCGCGTGCCGTCCGCCCGCAGCGCCTCGACCTCGCGGCCGATGCCGATAATGCGCGCCTCGCCGGTCTCGAGGTAACGCCGCATGTAGCCGGCATGGCGGGACCGATCGGGCTCCGGCATCAGCGCTTCGACGGGGCCGCCGATCATGTCGTTGGCCGCGTGGCCGAACATGCGCTCCGCGGCCCGGTTGAACGCGAAGATCGTGCCGACGTCGTCGATCACGACCATCGCATCGACCGCGGCGTCGAACAGCGCGCGCAACTCAGCGTTCGCCATCATCGCGTCGGCCGGCGGGCTCATACGCACAATCCGCAGTCAGCTAAGGATTTCATCTGATCGGCACCGCCTCGCCGCCGCAGGACAATACTCGGTTCCCGGCAAACTCGTTGTATTCCATGCCCCCATCCCTGAAGCACATTCTCGTCGTTCTCGATCCAGGATCGAAGCAGCAAGCGGCTCTGGAGCGCGGCGCCTGGCTCGCCGAGCGCACCGGTGCAATGCTCGAGCTCTTCGTCTGCGCCTACGACCCGGATCTGACCGGCTCTGATGAGATCGATACGGACACGCTCGCGCTCGCGCGCCGGCAACTTCTCGCGTCTCACCGGCGCACCCTCGAGGCGCACGCGAGGCAGCTCAACGCACGCGGGATCCGGGCGCGGATCGACCTCTGCTGGGGGCATCCGCAGGACGCCGGCATCGTCCGCAAAGCCGCGCAAACCAAGACGGATCTGGTGCTGAAAAGCACCCGCTATAGCGCCGAGCTGTCGCGGTCGCTGTTCTCGGCCACGGACTGGAATCTGATGACTCACTGCCCAGCGAACCTGTGGCTCGCCAAGCCGAAACCGCTGGCGGCCGCGCCGACGATCGTGGCGGCGATCGATCCGCGCAAGCAAAACGGCGCCGTAACAGCGCTCGACGAGCAGATTCTCGCGTCGGCGGTCACGCTCGAGCGGGCCGTCGGCGGCGAGCTGCATGTCTTGCACGGCTTCGACATCTCGGCGGCGCTCGCGATGTCGAGCCATATTCTCGCGGCGCCGATCGCGGCACCCGTGCGCAACCTGCGCACGTCGGTCGCACACGAGCACGAGCAGGCTGTGCTCACGGCGACGGCGCCGCATTCAGTCGCGGCCGAGCGCATTCACCTGCGTGAAGGCTCGGCGCGGCGGCTTCTGGTCGCCTGGACGCGCGAAATGAATGCCGACCTGCTCGCCATGGGCGCGCTGTCGCGCAGCGCGCTGCCCCTCAAGTTCATCGGCAGCACCGCCGAGCATGTGCTCGACGAAGCGCCGTGCGATCTGCTGATCGTCGCACCCCGAGCCGACTAGAGCTCCGGCTCCGAATCCTGTGCAGGCCGACGCGCCGCTCACACCGCCGGCACGACCAGCACGTCGCCCGGAACCTCGTCGATGACCCGCTCCGCGGTGGCGCCGAGCACGCTGCCGCGTGATGGGCGCGGCGCGCTGCCGACGATCACTGCGCCGGCGCCAAGCTGCGCCGCGACTTGCGCGATGCCTTCGTACGACGACCCTTCGACCGCATGCACCCGATTGCGCGGCAGCCCGCATTCATCGGCAAATTTTTGTCGATCGAAGTAAATACCCTCGCCGCGGTACACCGTTACGGCATGCAGCTCCGCCTCGAGCAGCCCCGAGATGCGATGCCCCAGCGCCATGACACGCCGATTGAGCTCGACGTAGGTATCGTTTTCTGGGTTCACCTTGACCGCGGCGAGCACGGTGTTGGGCGTGCCGATTTGCGTCGGGCTGGCGAGCAAAATCGGCAGCGAGCAGTTGCGCAGCAACGTCCAATCACCGGTTTGCATCAGCCGGCGGCGCAGCGGACCTCGCGGCGACGCGGTCTTGATGACGAGGTCGGCGCCGGACGTCGACGCGGCCCGCGCGATCGCCGCGCGCCAATCGCGATCCGCTTCGACGCGAATGAAAATCTTGCGGCCGGCGGCGCGTGAGGTCTCGACCACGCGTTCGATCCACTCGTGAGTTCGCTGAATGAGCCGCGCTTGAGCTTCAGCGTCTGCCGCGTTCTCCGGATCGACCGCGCAGTACAGCTCGAGCTCGGCGCCGTTGCCTTGCGCGATCCACTCGCCCTTCTCGAGCGCGGCTTGAACCAGACGCCGCGGGTCGATCACCACGAAGATTTTTCGAACTTCTAACGACGGACTCGACGCGGCCATGCTTCAATCCCCTGTAAATAAACGCTTCTTGTTGGAATACGCGAAAAGAACCTCAGATTCTCGTAGCAGGCCGCGAGGAGCGCAAGTGAGCGGCCGCGCAGCCGTGGCGTGTGCGGGTCACCCCTTTAGTTAGCCCCTCGGTCAGCTCGAGGTCAGCTGAGGATCAGCCGGGGTCACCCCTCGCGCACGATGATCGGCCACGCCGCGCGCAGATAATCCAGCATCGACCACACCGTCAGCGCCGCCGCCACGAACAAGAGTCCAACGCCGATCGGATAGATATCGATGCCGAAGATCGGGTGCTCATAGAGCATTAGCCCGATGCCGAGGATCTGCAGCGTGGTTTTCCACTTGCCGAAGAAGGTCACGGCGACGTGCGCCCGGGCGCCGAGCTCGGACATCCATTCGCGCAGCGCCGACACGGTGATCTCGCGGCCGATAATAATGCCGGCGACGATGGCGAGCGCGACCTGCGGATCGGCCTGCACGAGCAGGATCAGCGCCGTCGAGACCATCAGCTTGTCTGCGACCGGGTCGAGGAACGCGCCGAAGCTCGAGGTCTGATTCAGACGCCGCGCGAGGTAGCCGTCGAAGTAATCGGTAATTCCGGCCAAGCCGAACAACAGGCCGGCGGCCGGCCGCGCCCACGGGACGGGCAGATAAAACACCAGGACGACCAGCGGAATAGCGATGATGCGAAACCACGTCAGGGAATTCGGCAGGTTCAGAACCATGATTTCAGCCCGTCCCGGGCATCAGTCGGCATGGAAATGCCGGTAGATCGATTCCGCCAGCTGCCTCGAAATGCCCTTGACCTTCGCGAGGTCGTCGACGCCGGCGCGCGCGACCGCCTGCAGGCCGCCGAACTGCTTCAGCAGATCGCGGCGCCGCTTCGGCCCAAGGCCCGGAATCTCCGCAAGCGGCGATTCGGTCGCGCGCCGGCGCCGCCGCGCGCGATGACCGCCGATCGCGAACCGATGAGCCTCGTCGCGCAGCTGCTGCACGAGATGCAAGGCGGGCGAATGCCCGGGCAGTGCGACCGCGCCGGGCTTTCCGGCCACATAAAGACGCTCGCGACCGGGCTTACGGCCCTCTCCCTTCGCGACGCCGACCAGCGTGATGCCGTCGATATCGAACTCCTTCAATACGTCTTCGGCCTGCTTGAGCTGACCGCGACCGCCGTCGATGAACAGCACATCCGGCATCGGCGCCTCACCGCGCTTCAGACGGGCATAGCGGCGGGTGAGCGCTTGCTTCAGCGCGGCGTAGTCGTCACCCGCCGTGATGCCGCTGATGTTGAAGCGGCGATACTCGGATTTCAACGGCCCGTCGCTGCCGAACACGACACACGAGGCCACGGTCTCCTCGCCGCCGGTATGGCTGATGTCGAAACATTCGAGCCGGCTCGGCGGCTCGCTCAGCTCGAGCGCCTCCGCGAGCGCGGCCAGCTGCGCGCCGGCATTCAGCGACGACGCCGCCTGCAGCTCCGCGCCGTGGCGGGCGTTGGTCACCGCCATCTCCACCCAGCGCCGGCGGTCTCCGCGCAGCCGCCACTTGATCTCGACCCTGCGCCCCGCCTGCTCGCTCAGCATCGTCTCGAGCGACTCCGCTTCCGGCACCTCGCGGCTTACGAGGATCTCGCGCGGCGCTTCGCGGCCGCCGTAGTACTGTAGCAGGAAGGCGCGAATCACCTCGTCCTCGTCCGCGCCTTCGGCGATCTTCGGGAAATGATTGCGGGTGCCGAGCGAGCGGCCGCCGCGGAAAAACATCACGGCGACGCAGTGCACGCCGCGCTCCACGGCGAGACCGATCGCATCGAAGTCGATGGCGGAGCCCGACATCAGCTGCTCCGACTGCACGTTGCGAAGCTTCGCGAGCTGATCGCGATACTGCGCCGCAAGCTCGAAGCGCAGCTCCGCCGACGCCTGCTCCATGCGCTCGACGAGCCGGGCCGTCACCGCATCGCTGTCCCCCTCGAGGAACAACATCGCGTTCTCGACGTCGCGGGCGTATTCCTCCTTCGAGATCAGGTTGACGCACGGGCCGCTGCAGCGCTGGATCTGATATTGCAGACACGGACGCGTCCGGTTGGCGAAATAGGTGTCGTCGCACTGGCGCAGGCGGAACAGCTTCTGCAGCTGATTGAGCGTCGAGCGCACGGCTCCTGCGCTCGGATACGGGCCATATAGCTTGCCGCGCCGGGTTCGCGGGCCGCGATAAAACGTGAGCCGCGGATAGTCGTCGTCCGGATCGACATGGATGTACGGGTAACTCTTGTCGTCACGCAGCACGACATTGAAGCGCGGCCGATGCTGCTTGATGAGGTTGTACTCGAGCATCAGCGCCTCGGACTCGGTGCGCGTGACGGTCACCTCCATGTCGGCGACGTTGCGCAGCAGCGCCATGGTCTTCGCGTCCTGCGCCCGCCCCTGAAAATAGCTGCCGACGCGGCGGCGAAGGTCCCTGGCCTTGCCGACGTAGATCACCTGACCGCGCGCATCGAGCATGCGGTAGACGCCCGGCCGCTGCGTCAGCCCGCGGATCAGCGCCGCCGGATCGAACGGACCGGCGGGCTCGGCATCGCGAACACCGGGCGGCGCTTCCGTGCGCACCACGGGCTGCGGCGGCAGCGCCTCCGCCGCGGGCGGCGACGGCCGCGGCTCCGCGGCGGCAACGCCGGCCGTTCGTTCTGTCCTTTCTTCCATCATTTCAAGCAGCAAGCTCCTGATCCGTTGGACAACGGCCTCGGAGCTTCATTCAGCGGTCGTTCGCTTGCAGCCGGATGCCCGTGTCGCGCCGCGGCCGCCTGACTCGGACGTCAGTCGTCCATGTGCCGGATCACCGCCGCGCCGAAGCCGCGGGTGCCAACCAGCTTCGCGCCCGGAATGAGATGCTCCATGCGCTCGGTGACCGGGCCCTTCGCCGCCGGCAGCGGCGCCCGCATCGATTCGCGGGTCAGCGCGAGGTCGAAGGTCAGCTCCTTCGCAGCGATGGTGTCGGCGATGCCTTTCAGCACGCGCTCCGCGGCCTCGTCCCAGCCGAGATAGCGCAGCATCATCTCGGCGGACAGGATCAGCGAGCCCGGGTTGACGCGGTCCTTGCCGGCGACATCCGGCGCCGTGCCGTGGGTCGCTTCGAAGACCGCATAGCCGTCGCCAATGTTCCCGCCCGGCGCGATGCCGATGCCGCCGACCTGCGCCGCCAGCGCATCGGAGATGTAGTCGCCGTTCAGGTTCAGCGTCGCGATCACGTCGTAGTTCTGCGGGTTCAGCATGATCTGCTGCAGGAAGTTGTCCGCAATGACGTCCTTGATGACGATCTCGCGGCCGGTCGCCGGATTGCGAAACGACAGCCACGGGCCGCCATCGAGCTCGCGCGCGCCGAACTCCTCGCGCGCAAGGGCGTATCCCCAGTTGCGGAATGCGCCCTCGGTGTACTTCATGATGTTGCCCTTGTGCACGAGCGTCACCGAGCGGCGATCGTAGCGAATGGCGTACTCGATCGCCTTGCGCACGAGCCGCTGCGAGCCCTCGCGCGACACGGGCTTGATGCCGATGCCGGAGCTCGATGGGAAGCGAATCTCGGTGACGCCGAGCTCGGTCTGCAGGAAGTGGATCAATTTCTGCACTTCCGGCGAGCCAGTCGGCCATTCGATGCCGGCGTAGATATCCTCGGTATTCTCGCGAAACACGACCATGTCGACATGATCGGAAACCCGCGACGGCGTCGCCGCGCCGGGGAAATACCGGATCGGCCGCACGCACGCATAAAGATCCAGCCGCTGCCGCACGGCGACGTTCAGCGAGCGGATGCCGCCGCCGATCGGCGTCGCGAGCGGCCCTTTGATCGAGACGGCGTAGTGCTCGAGCGCATGCATGGTTTCGTCCGGCAGCACCTCGTGCTCGCCGTAGCGTGCGACGGCCTGGTCGCCGGCATAGACCTGCAGCCATTCGATCGCGCGGCGGCCGCCATACGATTTCGCGATTGCCGCGTCGACCACGTCCTTCATCACCGGCGTGACATCGATGCCGATGCCGTCTCCTTCGATATACGGGATGATCGGCCGGTCGGGCACGTTCAGCGAGCCGTCGGGATTGATCGAGATGCGTTCGCCGCTCGATGGCAGCTTGATGTGCTCATACTGCATGGCAGAGCCCTGTCTTCAATCCGATAGACGCAGCCGGCCGGCAATCAGCATCGCGATCTCCATCGCCTGCTCGTAGTTGAGGCGCGGATCGACCTGGGTCTTGTAGGCGCGCGCGAGATCGGCTTCCTTCAGCCCGCGCGCGCCGCCGATGCATTCGGTGACGTTGTCGCCGGTCAGCTCCAGATGCACGCCGCCGAGGGTGCTGTCCAGCTGCTGATGGATGCGGAACGCCGCCCGCAGCTCGTTGCGAATGTTGTCGAAGCGGCGGGTCTTGTAGCCGTCGGTCGTGGTCTCGGTGTTGCCGTGCATCTGATCTCAGACCCAGAGCACCTGCGAGCCGGTGTTGCGAACGGCTCGGATCACGCGCGGCAAATGCTCCTCGATATGCTTCACGCCGAAGCGCGTGATGAACGTGAGCCGGCCCGGCTCGTTGTCTGGATTCAGCACGGCCACCAGCCCGGCGAGCTGCTCGTCGCTGGTCGTCGCGCCGACCTTGACCGCGATCGGATTGGTGATGCCGCGGAAATATTCGACATGGGCGCCGCCGAGATCGGAGGTGCGCAGGCCGATCCACGGGAAATGCGTCGTGAGGTCGTACCAGCCCTGCCGATGCGGCAGAAAGCGCGTCTGCGCCTGCTCGTACGGCAGATGCAAGCCCTCGTGCGATGCGTAGAAGCTCACCCGATGGGTGCGGTGCATCGTCGAGCCCGTGATGACCTCGAAAAAGCGCAGCGACTTGGAGACCTGGTGCACGAGCTCACGGTATTCGGCCGCGAGCGCCGACTCGCCGACGAAGTCGAGATCCCAGTTCTCGGGGTGATGCAGATCGGCAAAGCCGCCGTCGAGCAGCGAGCGGATGAAATTGATCGTCAGCGCGGCGCGCTCGTAGCCGCGCAGCATCAGCTCGGGCGCCGGCTCGCGATCCTCGGGCGTAAACGCGCTGCGATTGATGATGTCGCCGCGATAGCTCGGCAGCGAGACCTTGTCGCGGGTTTCGAGATCGGCGCTGCGCGGCTTCGCGTACTGCCCGGCCAGCCGGCCGACGCGGATGACCGGCTTCTGCAAGCCCACCAGCATGACGAGCGACATCTGCAGCAGGATCTTCAGCTGCTGGACGATATTCTCCGACGTGCAGGCGCTGAAGCTCTCCGCGCAATCGCCGCCCTGGAGCAGAAACGCGTCGCCCCGCTGCGCCGCGGCGAGCTCTGCTTTGAGCGCCTCGATCTCCCACGTCGTCACGATCGGCGGCAGCGCCGCGAGATCCTTGAGGGCGGCGTCGAGGCGGATGCGGTCCCGGTACGTCGGTTGTTGGGCAGCCGGGCGGCTTTGCCAGCTCGCCGGATGCCATTCGGTGGGCAAGTGCGTCATGGGCAGGAACTATACCCCACGCGCCGCACTAGATGATCCTAAGCCCGACAGGCTGCAAGGCCGGTGCTATCATCGGTCCATGCTTGCACGGCAACGCGCCTTCCGCCATGGAACCGCGACGTTCCTATTGGCTCTCAGCCTCGTCATCGCGTGGGGCGTCGGCGCCCAGGTGGCGTCGAACGGCGAAGAAGCCGACGCGAGCGGCCGTGCGCTGCTGCTGACGGTGCAGGACGCCATCGGGCCCGCCACGGCGAATTTCATCGTGCGCGGCATCGAGCGCGGTGAAGAAGAAGGTGCAGCGCTCGTCGTGGTCGAGCTCGACACGCCCGGCGGGCTCGATTCGTCGATGCGCGCCATTATCCAGAAGCTGCTCGGCGCGACGGTGCCGGTCGCGGTCTACGTCTGGCCGCAAGGCGCCCGGGCCGCGAGCGCCGGCACCTATATCCTGTACGCCAGCCACATCGCCGCGATGGCGCCCGCCACCAATCTCGGCGCCGCGACGCCGGTGGCAATCGGCGGGTCGCCGGCACCGCCCGGCGGCGACTCGCCGGCGCCGGAGGAGAATGACCCGGCCGCGGCGGAGGATGCAGACGGCGAGGACAGCGCCGCTGACGAGCCCTCGCCGGCGCCGCCGGTGCCAGGCACAGCATCCGAGCGCAAGGCCATCAACGACGCCGTCGCCTATATCCGCAGCCTCGCCGAGCGGCGCGGCCGCAACGCCGACTGGGCCGAGCGGGCCGTGCGGCAGGCGGAGAGCTTGTCCGCCACGCAGGCGCTCGAGCTCGGCGTCATCGACATCGTGGCGCGGGACCTCAACGATCTGCTCGCGCAGATCGACGGGCGCGAGATCGAGATGCCGAGCGGCACCATCACGCTGGCCACGGCGGGCCTGATCATCGAGCAGGTCGAGGCGGACTGGCGCACGCGCTTCCTCGCCGTCGTCAGCAACCCGACGATCGCCTATTTCCTATTGCTGATCGGCATCTACGGGCTGATCCTCGAGGGCTACAACCCCGGCGCGATATTGCCGGGCGTGGTCGGCGCGATCTCGCTGCTGCTGGCGCTGTTCGCGCTGCAGGTGTTGCCGGTCAACTATGTCGGCCTCGCGCTGATCCTGCTCGGCATCATCCTGATCGTCGCCGAATTTTTCGTGCCGAGCTTCGGCGCCCTCGGCATTGGCGGCGTCGCCGCGTTCGTGTTCGGCTCCATCATCTTGATGGATACCGACGTGCCCGGCTTCGGTATCTCGATAGGGTTGATCACATCGATCGCGACCGTCGCGGCGCTCTCGCTGCTCGGCATCGTCTGGCTCGCGATGCGCTCCCGCCACCGCCCCGTCGTCAGCGGCAGCGAGCAGATGGTTGGCGCCAGGGTCGTCGCGCTCGAGGACTTCGTCGGCGGCGAGGGCGCCGTGCGCCTGTTCGGCGAGCGCTGGCGGGCGCAGTCGCCGGTGCCGGTCCAGCGCGGTCAACGGCTGCGAGTGACCCGCGTCGAAGGGCTGCTGCTGTACGTCGAGCCGGCCGGGCCCGTCGAGCCCGCCGGCGGCGCCGCCGTCACCCATTGACCTACCTAGAACCCAGAAAGGAAACGGCATGTTCGGATTAGAGTTCCCACTCTTCCTGCTCTTGGCCCTTGCGCTGCTCGTGTTCAGTGCGATCAAAATCCTGCGCGAATACGAGCGCGGCGTGATTTTCCTGCTCGGCCGCTTTTGGAAGGTCAAGGGCCCCGGCATCATCATCGTGATCCCGGGCATTCAGCAGATGGTCCGCATCGATCTGCGGACGGTCGTGATGGACGTGCCGACCCAGGACGTGATCTCCCGCGACAACGTGTCGGTCCGCGTCAGCGCGGTGATCTACTTCCGTGTCGTCGATCCCGAGAAATCCGTGATCCAGATCGAGAACCGGGTCGAGGCGACGAGCCAGCTCGCGCAGACGACGCTGCGCTCGGTGCTCGGCCGGCATGAGCTCGACGACATGCTCGCCGAGCGCGAGAAGCTGAATGCAGATATTCAGGTGATCCTCGACGAAGCCACCGAGGCGTGGGGCATCAAGGTCACCAACGTCGAGATCAAGCACGTGGACCTCGACGAGAGCATGATCCGCGCGATCGCCGCGCAGGCGGAAGCCGAGCGGAATCGGCGCGCGAAGATCATTCACGCCGAGGGCGAGTTCCAGGCATCGAAGCGGCTTGCCGGCGCGGCGCAGGTGCTCGCGGCGCAGCCTCAGGCGCTGCAGCTTCGCTTTCTACAGACGCTGACCGACGTCGCGAGCGAGCGTAACTCGCATACCATCATCTTCCCGGTGCCGCTCGATCTGATCCGGCCGCTGATGGACGTCGCGACTGCCAAGGCCGACGCCCTCCGCACTCCGCCCCCCGATCTGGAAGCGGAGCTGGCCGCGGATGTCGATCCGGACCTGGACGACGTCGTGCCCCCCGTGGTCACCGACGAGGCCGGCGAACCGCTGCCAGGCCGGTAGCGGGAATAAGTAATTGGGGTCAGAGCCCATTTAGCTTGCTAAATGGGCTCTGACCCCAATTACTCGCGCCGCCACGCCTCCTCGAGGCGCTTGGCCGACACGGGGCGCGACGTGCCGAGCGCTTGCGCGAACAGCGACACGCGGAGCTCCTCGAGGAGCCAGCGATAGTCGATGACGGCGGCCGGCCACGGCCAGTCGGGCGGTTGCCGCCGCCGCCATTCGTCGAGCCGCTCCGCTGCCGCGCGCACGGTCGCCTGATGCTCGGCATCCTTCGGCGGACGCTGCCGGAGCTTTTCGAGGCGCAGCGCCGCGGCCTTCAAGTAGCGCGGCAGATGGGTGCGCCAGCGCTGCGGCGTCGTGCTCAGGAAGCGCGGATGCACGAGCGAGTCGAGCTGCTCGGCGAGATCGTCGAGCGCGGAGGCAGGCAGCCGCGCGTCAGCCTCTTCCAAACGGCGCCGGAGCACGCGGTACTCGGCGAGCACCTTGCGGGCAAGCCCGATCAGCTGCTCGGCGGCCGGCACGAGCGCCGCCCGGCCCCGCTCGAGCCGCGCTTCGAACTCCGCGGCCGCGCGAATCGGGCTGTCGAGGTCGAACGCATCGTCCGCCGCGGCGCTCGTGACGTCGTCGACGAGCTCGGCGCCGCTACCGACGCCGTGGTAGGACAAGACCAGCTCGCGATCGTCGAGCACGCGGCGGCGGATGAGGTCGGTCTGCTGCGGCAGCTGCTTCAGCAGCAGCCGGCGCACGCCAAGCCGATGGCGGGCCGCCGCGGCCGGACCCGGCGCGATCAGCTCGAGGTCGACCTGGCCGTCGCGCTCGAGCAGCGCCGGATAAAGGGCCAATGCCGTGCCGTACTGCTCGACGCGCACGCTGTCCGGCAGGCTCGGCCACTCCCAGCGGGTCACATTCTGCCGCGACCATCCTGAATCCGGCGCCGCCGGCCGGCCGGCTTGGCGCGCAAAGCGACGCTGCAGCGCGGCGACCTCGCGGCTCGCGGCAATCACTCGGCCCTCGGGATCGACGACCTCGATGCGCAGCTGCAGCTCGGACGGCAGCACCACGGCATCGAGCGCCGCGCGGGCATCGAGGCCGAAGCGCTCGCTCAGCAGCTCGCTCAGCGCGGCGATCAACGTCTTGTGACCGCGCTCGCGTTGCAGCGCCGGCAGAAGCTCGTGCACGGTATCCGGCAACGGCACGAGCACACGCCGCAGCTCTTTCGGCAGGCCGCGCAGCAGCGCGAGCACCTTGCTCGACACCCAGCCCGGCACGAGCCAGCCGAGCGCTTCGTCGCGAAGCAAGCCGACGAGCGGCTCCGGCACGCGCAACGTGATGCCGTCGCGCTCCGAGCCCGGCTCGAAGGCGTAGCTCAGCGGCAGATGATGGCCGGCGACATCGAGCCGATCCGGGTACGCGTCGGCGTCGAACTCGGCCGGATCGCGCGTGGCGAGGTCGAGCACGCTCATCTCGAGCGTCGCCGCGCGGGCCTTGTCGCGGCACCATCGCCGCAAGCTCGCCCGGTCGGCAATCTCCATCGGCAGCCGCGCGGCATAGAACGCTTCCGCTGCGCGCTCGCCGGCGTATAAATCGCGCGACCTGCGTTTGGCCTCCCAGCGATGCAGCCGATCGCGCAGACGACGGTTGTGCGCGAGGCAGCGCAGCGTCTCGCCGAGATCCTCCTCCGCAAGCGCATGCCGAATGAACAGACGCCGCGCCTCGTCGCGATTCACGCGCGCATAGTCGATATGCCGGTCGCGGGACAAGGTGAGCCCCATCAGCGTCACGACCTCGCGAGCCAGCACACGGCCGCGCTTGCGGTCCCAATGCGGCTCCTCGTAGTCGCGCCGCACAAGGTGCGCCGCCGCGTCTTGTACCCACGCCGGCTTGATCTGCGCGGCCGTGCGCAGGTACACACGCTCGGTCGCGACCCGCTCCGCGGCCACGATCCAGCGCGGCTTGCGGTGGGCAAGTCCGCTGCCGGGGAAGATCGTCGCCCGAACGCCGTGCATGCCTTCGTAGCCGCCGTCGTCCGTCTTCTCCGCGACGAAATCGACGAACGCCGCGATCACGGCCCGATGGATCTGCTCGTAGCTCGCCTCGCGGGCTGCGCTGCGCCAGCCGAGCGCGCGGGTCAGCTCCTTGATCTGATGGTGAACGTCTTCCCATTCGCGCAGCCGCGCGAGCGATAAATACCGGCTTTCGCACCACTTGCGCAGCGCCTTCGCGCCGCTCCGGCGCTCGTCGACATACGCGTTCCACAACGCGAGCAGCGTCATGAAGTCGGAGCGCGGATCGGCCATCTCCGCATGTTTCGCCCGGGCCGCGCCGAGGTTGTCCGGCGGCTGCTCGCGCGGATCGACGACCCCGAGCGCGGCGGCGAGCACGAGCCCTTCACGCAGCGCGCCCTGCCGGTGCGCCGCGACCAGGAGCCGCGCCAGACGCGGATCGAGCGGCAGGCGGGCCATCAGCTCGCCGTCGGGCGTCAGCCGGCGCTCGTCGTCGAGCGCGCCGAGCAGATGCAGCAACCGGTACGCATCGTTGACCGCCTTGGTCGGGGGTGCATCGATGAACGGAAATTCGTCGATGATGCCGAGCCGCAGCGACTCGAGCTTGAGGATCACGCCCGCGAGATTGGTACGCAGGATCTCCGGCTCCATGAACGCGGGCCGCGCGTCGAAATCCTGCTCGTCGTAAAGCCGCACGCAGATGCCGGGCGCCACGCGGCCGCAGCGTCCGGCCCGCTGCACCGCGTTCGCCTGCGCAATCGGTTCGACGCCGAGCGACTGCAGCCGATGACGCGTCGAGTAGCGGCTGACGCGCGCGAGGCCCGAGTCGATGACGAAGCGAATGCGCGGCACCGTCAAGGACGTCTCGGCGATGTTGGTCGCGAGCACGATGCGCGGCGCCGTGCCCGGTGCGAAGATCCGGTGCTGGCGGGCGGCGGTGAGCCGCGCATACAACGGCAGGATCTCGTAACCGCGGATCGGCGTTTGCTTCAGCTCGCGCTCGGCATCCCGGATCCACCGCTCGCCGGGCAGAAACACCAGCATGTCGCGCGCGCGGCCGCCGCCGAGCGCATCGAGATCGGTGTCCGCGAGCTCCGCGGCCGCGGCCGTCACCGCCTGCGGCAGATCGACGCCGCGCTCGAGCGGGCGATAGCGCACATCGACCGGATAAGCGCGGCCCTCCACGCGAATGATCGGTGCATCATCGAAATGCTCGGCGAAGCGCTCGGGATCGATCGTCGCCGACGTGACGATGACTTTGAGGTCCGGGCGCCGCTTGCCGAGCCGCTTCAGATAGCCGAGCAGGAAGTCGATATTGAGGCTGCGCTCGTGAGCCTCGTCGATGATCAGCGTGTCGTACGCCTCGAGCCAACGATCGCGGCGGATCTCGTTCAGCAGGATGCCGTCCGTCATCACTTTCACGAGGGTCGCGGGATCGGTCTCGTCCGTAAAGCGCACCTGATAGCCGACCGCCCGGCCGAGCTCGACACCGAGCTCGAACGCGAGCCGCTCGGCGACCGAGCGCGCCGCAATGCGGCGCGGCTGCGTATGACCGATCATTGCGTCGATGCCGCGGCCGGCCTCGAGGCACAGTTTCGGCAGCTGCGTCGTCTTGCCGCTGCCGGTATCGCCGCAGACGACGATCACGCGATGCTGCGTCAAGGCATCGAGGATCTGCTCGCGCGCCTGTGTGACGGGCAGCTCTGCGGGATACTCGAGCTTGAAGCGCGAAGAGCGGCGCAGCTCGGCGCGCGCCTCGGCCGCCGCGAGCTGCACATCGAGCTTCTCGACCAGCCGCGACGAGGGCCGGCCGCTCTTCTCGCGCTTGCCGATCGCGGCGAGCAGCCCGCGCAGCTCCGCACGGTCGGCACGCGCGACGCCCGCGATCCGCTCATGCCGGTCCGCATGCAGCTTGCTCATCGCGCCGTTGTCACCGTCCGCACTCATCCCGAGAAGCCGGCCCGGCCAAGCGTCACGCGCACACTCGCGCCGCCGAGCGCAGCACGGCCGATCGCCAAGGCGCCGCCATAAAGCTCGACCGTTTCGCGCACTACCGCGAGGCCTATGCCTTGCCCGGGCATCGATTCGTCCGCGCGCACGCCGCGCTCGAGCAGGCGCTGTGCCTCAGCCGCGTCGATGCCGGCGCCGTCGTCGGCGATCTCGAAGCCGCGACCGTCCGCGCCCGTCTCGACCTGCACGGTG
>CAZFJU010000086.1:0-16375 GCA_964518995.1 uncultured Gammaproteobacteria bacterium | reverse complement strand
ACTGGAGCGAGCGCTACGGCTGGGTGCAGGACCGCTTCGGGATGACCTGGCAGCTATCGCTCAGCAAGCTCGACGAGGTCGGCCTGAAGATCGCGCCGTCATTTCTTTTCGTCGCCGATCAGTTCGGGCGCGCCGAAGAAGCCGTCGCGCTTTACACATCCGTCTTCCCGAACTCGGAGGTCGGGAGCATCCACCGCTACGAAGCGGGCGAACCCGGACGCGAGGGAACGATCAAGCACGCGCAGTTTTCGCTCGATGGCGACGTGTTCATGGCGATGGACGGCCCCGGCGAGCATGACTTCGGCTTTACCGAAGGACTCTCGCTGCTCGTGCCGTGCAGCTCGCAGGCGGAAATCGACCACTACTGGGAGAAGCTATCGGAAGGCGGCGACCCCGAGGCGCAGCAGTGCGGATGGCTGAAGGACCGCTTCGGCGTCTCGTGGCAGATCGTGCCCGAACGGCTAAATGAGATGCTGGAGGACGAAGACACGCAACGCGGCGAACGGGTTACGGCGGCGTACATGAAGATGAAGAAGTTCGACATCGCCGAACTTGAGCAGGCGTATTCAGGCACAGCCGAGCAAGCCGGATGAGGAAGATCATCTACGCACTGAGCACCTCACTCGACGGCTACATCGAGGATGCCGACGGCCGCCTCGACTGGTCGGTCCCCAGCGAGGAGCTCCACCAGCACTTCAACAACCAGTACCTGACCGGCGAGATCGACACGTCGATCTACGGCCGGAGGCTCTACGAAAACATGGCGACGTACTGGCCCACGGCCAGCGACAACCCAAACGCCGAGCCGGTGGAGTTCGAGTTCGCCGGCCTCTGGATGAAGCTGAGAAAGATCGTGTTCTCGACGAGCCTTGAGTCAGTCGACTTCAACTCGACGCTGAAGCGCGAGGTGATCCGTGAGGAGATCCTCGAGCTGAAGGCGCAGGCGGGCGGAGACATCGACATCGGCGGTGCCACGCTGGCAGCAACGTTCCTGCGGATGAGGCTGATCGACGAGATCCGGCTGTACGTTCACCCGGTGGTTCTCGGCCGCGGCAAGCCGATGTTTCCGCCGGACCTCCGCCTCGACTTCGTATTCGCCGGTAGCCGCACGTTCGAAGGCGGCGTCGTGATGCTGGGCTACGTGGCGGCTTGAGCACGGCCCGGAGACGACCAGCAGGCTCCCGAGCCCACTCGCGGCGGATCGAGCAGAGTGTAAGCTTCGCTGCCCATCGGGAAAGTGAATCGCCGCCGGGGCGCCCCGCGACGGCATAGCACGCCGCCCTGCGCCGCTCGAGGTCGTCAGCTCGAGGTCGTCACCGATAGTGCTGCGCACTCTTCTCGTTCTCGGTGCAGAAGTACTCGAGCAGATCATCCTGGGCGACTAGCGAATACTTCGGCGCGCAGGTGATCGGCCGAGAATACGTGCCCGGGTCGTCGATCGTGATTTCGATCTCGAGGTGACCCGCGTCCGTGCCTCTGAAGCGCTCGATCACGGTTAGCTTGTCGCTGTGCGGATGTCCCATGCCGTCGAGCCAGTGCCGGTCGTTGAAGCCGGTCGTCTCGACGACGAGCTCGTCTTCCTCCCATGTGCCGACGGAGTAGCCCATCCAGCGCGGCACGGCGTCATCGGCACGCTCTCGTCCGTCGAGGAAGATCTGCCGAAAGACGTTGTTCTCCTCGTATAGGACGACGATCAGATCGGGCGTCTGTACGATTTTGAAGGGCAGGGGCGCGGTGTTCAGCCACGGGAAGCCGGTCGGCTTGCAGTGCGCGGTAGGCGATTCGAGTCCCCGGCTGCGACTCCGTTCCAGGAAAAGCGCCTCGGCCCACGGCTGCATCTTCACCCCATCGGGCGGCAGGTCCGCGGTGATATTAACGAAGTACCGCGGAAGCTGCGTGTGCTCGACGGTGACGATCTGCATCTCCGGATCGGCGTCCGCGAGCCACACGCCGGAGAGGTCCGGCCTACCGTTCGGCGCTTCGGGAGCGGGCGCCGAGAGATCCGGCTCACCGTCCGGTGTCCACGGAAACGATTGCGCTACGTACGGAGCCCACTGCGCGCCGGCGAAGGTCGTCCACACGCACGCGCCGCCGAGGAGCGCGAGAGCCGAGCGTATCGCGCTCATCGATCCTTCCTCACGTTTCGCCCCGTCAGCATCGCCTGGCCCGTCGCGGTCAGCACGACGCGCTTCGCGTTCGCGGTATGGGTGCCGTCCCTCGCGAGGTAACCTTCGACGCTGACGACATCGCCCGTTTGCATCGAGCTGCGGCTCCAGCCGCTACGCATCAGCAGATTCGGGCTGGCCAGCTCGATGGCCCAGCTCGTGACGTTGCCGTCGGGATCAGTCACGTCGATATAGAACCACGTATGCGGATTCCGCCACCCGACCTTCGTCACCGTGCCTGTGACGGTGAACGGCTTGTCGATGTCGAACTGCGCCGAGAATGCATGGTGAGCGGAAGCGGGGATCGTGGCCGCGAGCGCGAGCGGCAGCGCGGCGATCGAGCTCTTGAGGTACATGGCGAGCACCCGGATGTTGATTGAGGGGCGTGCCAATTAGCCGACGTCAAGTCGCCGAGACATAGAACCGCAATCGCGAACATCGTGCGCGCGGCCCTCAAAGGTGTCAAGCCGGCGAGAGTCGCCGGGCGGGATACGTCAGCCGCTCGCTCAGGCGCGATGCATGCCGCTGAGCCGCTCGCGGCCGTGCGGTGCGTCGAAGTCGATCACCGGCCCTTTCGGCACGATGCCGAGCGGATTGCGCAGCTCGCTGAGCGAAAAGTAGCCCTGCTTGTACAGATCGAAAAAGACCGTATCGCGGATGCCGTCGGTTTGATAAAGGTCTCGCGCGTACGGCCACAGATACTCGTAGTCCATGAGCCGGCGCAGATTGCACTTGAACGCGTAATGGTAGGCCACGTCGAAGCGGGCGAGCGTCGGGAACAGGCGCCAGTCCGCCTCCGTCTGCACGTCGCCGCTAAGGTAGCGGCGGACGGCCAAACGCGCGTCGAGCCAGTCGAGCGTCTCGAAAACCTGGTCGAACGCCTCCTCGTATGCTTCCTGCGTCTGCGCGAAGCCCGCGCGGTAAACGCCGTTGTTGACGTTTTCGTAGATGCGCTCGTTAAGCGCGTCGATCTCGGCGCGAAGGCCCTCGGGGTAAAAAGTCGACGGGGCGCGCGCCGACGCCGTCGAACGCCGAGTTCAGCATGCGAATGATGTCCGCCGACTCGTTCGACACCATACGCCGGCGCTGCTTATCGTAGAGCACGGGTACCGTGACTCGACCGGTATAATCGGGGTGGCTCTTGGCGTAGACCTGCCACAGCGCATCGCCGCCGAGACAAGGATCGGCGCACCGCTCCGAGCGATTGTCGAACACCCAGCCCTGATCCGTCCGGCGCGGCAGCGTGAACGAAACCGATATCTGCTCCTCGAGGCCTTTGAGCTTGCGAAAGATGAGCGTGCGATGCGCCCACGGGCAGCCGAACGCGACGTACAGGTGGTAGCGGCCGGGCTCCGCCTTGAAGCCGCTCTCGCCCGTTGGCCCCGGTGCGCCGTCCGGAGTCACCCAGCTGCGAACGACGGAGGGGTTGCGCTCGAAGCGCCCGTCGCTGAACTGCAGGGCCGTCGCTTGCTCGTCGGTAACCCAGCGGCCGTCGATCATTGCTCCCATTCGAGCCATTCTGACCAGATCGGCGGGCGCGTCAACTCGCTCGACTGACTTCCGGGAAAGTTCCAAGGTCGATGAGCGACTTTTCATCGCCCAGGTGCAGCGCTCGTTTCCGGTCGGCAGCACGCGTCGTTTGCTTGCGGGCAAGCAAGAAGTGGCCAAGGCACTAAGACCGGTATACTTCCGAGCCGCTGCAGTTCCGTCAGTTGACGCGGATCAGCCAAGGCGAAAGTGTTACCCGTGTCTCCGCACTGATTTCGTACTCCATCGCGGCCGCCAGGCGTACCGCCTCAGCTGTCGAACTGCCAAAACTCGGTCAATAACGAGACGCGCTCAACGTGACGTCCGCATTCGACCACGCGGCTTCGAATCGCTCCCTCGCTGATTCCGCTTCGGTCGTCTTTCCTTGCAACCGCAAGCTTTGCCACAGCCCGTGAAGCGCCCAACCGTTGTTCTGGTTCCAGGCCAAATCGCTCAAATAGACTTCCTCAGCCTCGGCGGCCCGGCCGGCTTCGAGCAACGCGTTGCCTAAGAAACGGCGCATTGGAAGCGGCCATTCCGGAGGCTCCGTATAGGGCAGTGCATCGAACGCGGGCTTCTCGAGCAGCATGCCGTGGCTGCCCATCGGGGCCGACTACAAGACGATCAACGTCGCGTCGCAGCGCGACGATCCGCGCTCGATTCTTTCACTCTACCGCCGGCTCTTCCGGCTGCGGCCCGAGCGGCCGGTGCTCGTCTCGGCCGCCACGTGCCCGTCGTCCGCGATGCGCCCCTACTCGCGTACCGCCGCGAGAACGAGCGCGGCGCGGTCTTTGTGGCGCTCAATCTCGGCGCGGAGCCGGTGCGCTGCGGGCTCGATTCCGCGCGCGGCGAGATCCTGCTGTCGACCGGCTCGACCGCGAAGGCGAGCGCTGCACGAGCGCCATAGAGCTGCGCGGCGATGAACGGGTGATCGTTCTGGAGCCGGCGGTCAAGGGCTTGGCGTGTCACTTACAGACGATGTGAGATGCATGCGTTACATCAAAGCCGCCATCGTCTCTGGCTCTAAGCCAAGCCCTAAGGCCACGGCACTGCACAATCTCCCACAGCATCTGATACGCCCCGCTGCGCGGCAGATCGCCAAGCCAAGTTACGTCTACTTCAGCAATACGTCCAGTTCGGATCTCTTCCGCAGGGATCTCGTTGTTCAATTGCCGCCCCGCCTCCAGAGCCAACGCCGTGCCTTCTTGCTGAATCCGCCGGAGAGTACCTTCGTCGGGTTTGGGGCTCCTGAGCCCGTACGACAGGAGAGAAGTACACCGTCGTCAGAACAATCATCGCCCCGAGCAGCGCGATGAGAACGGGCGCGAGGAACCGGATAGACATATTGCGGAACCGTCTCCACGTCGAGCTGTTAGTGTGCCGGGCAGTGTAAAAAGCTCGAACGCCTCTGCCACTACATCAGCAGACCCGCCGTCGCGCAAGGGCGATCGCAACGGCGCCATTGCCGCGTTGTCGCAGCTCTGCTGGCGTCGGTCAGAACCGAAAGTCCGCCGACATCCGGAACGAGCGCCCGAGCAGCGGCCGCGCGAGGTAGATCGCGCCGATGCCGCCGGCGCCGATGTCCGTGCGCGGATTGCCCTCCGTGAGCCCGACCTCGTCGGTGAGGTTGTCGCCGACGATCTGCACCGACACCGATTCGCTGACGTCGTAGATGAAGCCGGCATCGACCTTCGTGTACGACGGCAGCAGCACCGTATTCTCGTCGTTCGAGAAGCGGTCGTCGAAGTGCGATACCGCGAGATACACCTCGCCTCTGCCGTTCTGCAGGTAGAACGTCGGCACGACGCGCGCCATCAACTCCGGTATCCGGCGGATCTGATTGCCGGTATTGTCGACCGCGGCGCCGGTGAAGTTCTGATACTCCGGGTCCTGAACCGTCACTGCCAAGCTCAGGCCGAACGGGTCGATCGGCCGATAGGCGCCTTCGACCTCGATGCCGCGCGTGCGCGTCTCGGCACGGCGGTTGAGCACGCTGCCGTCCGGCAGGATGTCGTTGAACGGCACGTTGTCGAACTCCGTCTCGAACAGCGTCACGAACATCGCGAGGGTGTCGAAGCTGTTCTTGTAGCCGAGCTCGATGTTCGTCACCTCGTCCTTCTGCAGCACGCCGTTGCGAACGTCGTCAAAGTGGGGGAGCTTCGCCGATTCGGTGTAGTGGCCGAAGAACGCGTGCGTGTCGTTCACCTCGTAGTTGAAGCCGAGGGACCACGTCGTGTTGTCGAAGCTGTGGCTCGACGCGGTGAACGCGTCGCCCGCGAGCGATGCGACGTCCCACGGCGTTGCGGGATCGCCGTCGAGATCGACGTCCGGCACGCCGTCGCTGATCAGCGCATCGATGTCCGCGTCATCGTAGCGGATGCCGACATCGATGCGCAGCGCGTCCGTGACGTCCCACTCGTTCGAGACGTAGAGACCGAGCAGCGTCGCGTCGTAGTCCGCGATGAGATTGAAGTTCGAGTAGCGCGTGAACCCTTCCGGGCTCGTCACGCCGGTCAGGAGGAGCCGGTTCGGCCGGTTCGCGACATCCATCAGCAGCAAATTGCCGAGGCTCCAGCGGTCCGCCATCTCGAAATCCGCGTAGTAGAGCCCGACGGTCACGTCGTGACGATCACGGAGCGTAAAGGTCAGCCGCACGTCGTTCTGCAGCGCCTCGTACTCCTTGTCGATGACCCAATGGCCGTGCTCCTGCACGAGCGCGGTCGGAGCGAGCGGATCGCCGGTGCGCGCGACGCTGAAGTCGGGTGCGACGCCCCGTGCGGCCGCGAACTCGGCGCCGGTCATCGGCGCGGGCCCGGGGAAGATCCCGTCGAAACGCACGTCGCCGTCGGTATAGCGGAAGCGCTCGTAAAGGCTCAGCCCGTCGCGTAGCTCCCAGTCGAGCTCGAGCCCGCCGGTGAAGAGCTGCGGATGGATGCCGTCTTCGAGTTTTGAGTCCTGAAGGCCGACCTCCGCCGCCGAGATCGGCAAGCCGGCCGCGGCGAGATCCTCGCTGTGCAGCGAATACTCGCCGGGATCGAGCCCGGGCAGCACGGCATCCGGATCGCCCGGATCGCCGGTCAGCGGAATCGGCACGTTGAACAGCGAGCGATCGTCGATATATTTCCCGTGGAGCGCGAGACGGCCGCCGTCGAGGTCACGCGCGAGCCGCACACCGAGCTGACCGCCCTCGTCGGCGCGGTAGCCCGGATCGCGAATGCCGTCCGACACTCGGTAGAAGCCGCCGACGCCGAGCGCCCAGTCCCCTCCGACGGGGCCGCCCCAGTAACCGTCGGCGCGGTAATAACCGTAGTCGCCGATCGTCAGCCCGACGTCTGCTTCGGGCACGTCGGTCGGCTCCCGCGTGATGAAGTTGATCGTGCCGCCGACGGCGCCCGACGAGAAGATCGGCGCCGTGCCGCCGCGCACGACCTCGACGCGGCGCACCGTGCGGTCGACGCGCACAAACTGATCCGGATTGTAGAAAGAGAGCTCGTAGACGGGATAGATCGGAATGCCGTCCTCCATCAAGCCGACGTAGCGATAGCCGCCGTCCTGGATGATGCCCCGGGCGAACACGTTGCCTTGCGTCGTGCCCGACGACGACTCGACCCAGAAGCCGGGCACCGACTCGAGCAGATCGGCGGTGCTGAGCGGCGCCTCCCTGCGCAGGTCCTCGGCCTCGAACGTCGTGATCGCGACGCTGGATTCGTACTTCGTCCGCTCCGCCGATGCGGTGCCGGTGACGACGACTTCCTCCATCGAAAGCGGCGTCACGTCTTCGTTCTGGATCGGCTGAGCGAGGCTTGCGAGCGGAATCAGAAAGGTGAGCGGCAGATGACAGGCGAAACTGCGCAACATCTCGACCTCCTTGTCGCGCGACCGCCACAGTGGCCGCGCGGCCCCTATGCGTGCTTGGAAGGATGCGTAGCGTTGCAATCCACATGCCATTCGAGGGCGTGCCGGGGCGTCGCGCTTCGTGCCGACTGGCTTTTTACGTCATCGCCGGCGCCGGCGACGAGTCGCGCCTACATCGCTGCGCAAACGATCACTGTGCCGGCTTCACGTGAGCGGCAACGGCTCCGTCTGCCCGGACAGCACGCCGAACGCAAGGAACACGCACCAAACGCCGAAGCCGCAATAGAGGATGAGTGCCGTCCAGTAGCCGAGCGGCTGCGCATCCATACGAAGATCCCGCCCGCAAGGGTCAGCCCGCTGCTCCAGACATTGTGGGACGGCCGCAGCGCCAGCAGAAACGCCGCCGGCAAGAGCACGAGCCACTGAGATGCGCCCAGCATCCCGGGCGGCATCGCGTCGGAGTCGTACATTATCAGGAAGACGAACGCGAATACGGCGCCGAAGAAGCCGGCAGCACGCTTCGGCGTGGGCGTGACGGAGCTGTTCATCGGTTGATCCTGTGCCGGACGGACCCAAGCGATCGACGGCCATGTCGACGGGTACGACGGTAGTGAGTTCAGCTACACGACGAGGCGACGTGAATCACAGTACAAGGCATAGGTCGCCGATTTCTTCAGCCATCAGGCACCAAACCGCCGGCCTCAGCCCGCGCGTCGATTGGTGGCCTTCGGCCAGCTCGGCCGATTATTCTTCCGGATCGACTCCCAGCTCTCGCAATCTCGCCGCCAACCGTTCAGCACGTCGAGCCTCGTCTTCCGCACGTCGAGCCTCATCTTCGGCGCGTCGAGCCTCATCATCGGCACGTTGGGCTTCGCCCTCGGCGCGTTGGGCTTCGTCCTCGGCGCGTCGCAGCGCCTCGTCGACCATGGCCGACAAGCGGAGGATCAGCTCGTGTGCGTCCAGCAAGGGAGCGTTGCCGTGAAAGAACCGGAGCCGGCCTTCCTCGAGAGAAAGATCGAGCCCAAGGACGCGAGAGGCCCAGCGTCCGCCCTGGGGCACGATGGGCTCGTAAGTACTGGAGCCTGCCGAAGGCAGGCGCCAGCCGAGGAGGCGAGCGCGAGAGACATCGAACGCGAAATACTCCGGGATCCGAAGTCTGGCATAGCGCAGGACGTTGTCCTCGAAATCTTTCTTGCGATCTCCCGAGACGCTGACCTCAAGGACGAAATCGAGCCCTTTGCCTTCGTGGCTGGTCACCCATCTGGACCGCTCGTGAACATCTACTTCGACGACGGCGAGAAGGTCGGAGGCGAACATCGGCTCGTCCGGATAATAGACCGGCAGTTCGGCGGAGAGATACACCCGGCGGCGAACCCTGCGGAAGAATTCGCTGAGTGCTTCGAACGCGCGATTCTTGGGCAGGCGGTGGGGGTCTCCTTCCGGAGGCACCGCCCTGGGAGGCTCGGAGGGCAAAGCGTTGAGCACCTCCTGCCGCTCACGGTCGGTCAATCGAGCCCACACCTCTAGCGAAGGGGCGCGCGGGTCTTCGGGGTTGACGCGGAACGACGAGGCGTGCATGAAAGAAGCCTAGCACGCGATGACGTCTTGCGCCGGCGATACCGCGCTTACATGGATCAACAAATATGAGCGACATTCCAGAGATTTCGGACGAGCAATTCGAGAGCGCTATTCCGGGCACGGCTTATGCGGGCAGGCTTTTCCTCTGGCGAGGACATAGCCGCCCTACGACGCTTCGTCGGCGAAGCGAAAGCGGGTTTCGAATCGGCTCGCGAGCAGTTCAGGCAAGCTCTTAAATCGCGCTCAGACGATTTAATGTAAGTTTAATCGTTAATCCAAATTTAATCGCAGATCCGTGCGATTTGCGCCCGGGGAGATCTAGAAACTCGCTATGTAACTCAAGCGGTTACTGGAGCGGGTGATGGGAACAGCACCGACAACCCAACTCATTGATGAGTAACGCTTCTGCACAACGAGTCTAGTGATATGGACTTGATTGTGGACTTGATTTTCGCACATAGGGAGCTGAGGTACAGCGAACGTCGGCTGCTTTCCAGCGGCTGCCAGCAACAGCTCACCGCGATTGCGTCCGTGACTACGTTCGCAATGCTGATCGAGTTCTGTCGTCACGTCGACGGAGCGAGCACATCTGCTCGGTTGACACGACAGGTTTGTGACGCGCGTCGCGCTCATGGGGGCGCCTGCAAACCACGGCCTATCGCCGTTTGCTAAGCAACGCTACGTTCCGATGCCCCCCGTGAGACGTGTCCGGGCCGCAAAGGAGCGGCGATCGCCGCCGGCCCGACTCCGCGACCTTGCCGCGATTCGAGATCGTTGCTGATTACGGGCGCCGAGCGCGTCTCAGCCGTCGGTCCGGTCAGGCGTCTCGTCGGGATCGAGTGGCGGCTCATCCCCGCGAAGCGTTTTCCTGGCGCATTCAACCCTGGTCCGGCGACGACAGGCGAGTGAGACCCGAGGCGCCTACGGAGTTCGCGGCGGTCGGGTGCCGAGCCTCCTCTTCACGAGATTCGTCTTCGCGATGACCGTGTAAAGGCCGGTCATCAGCAGAATCGCGAAGTCCCAGTAGTTGAAGAGCCCGAACACCTCCATCATCGGATCGACGCCCGGGCTGCAAAGGCATGGAAGATCGTGAGCAGCACGCCGGTGACGGTCATGCCGACCCCGAGCTCGACCAGTAGGATGCCGAGATGCTGGCCGGCGACCGGATCGGCGCGGAGCACTGAGTAATCGAGGAACGGTCCGCCGAGCAGCATGCCTGCGATGCCGACGCCGGTATACAGGAGCGCGCCGCCGGTGCGGTGATCAGGCCGAGCAGCACGTTCCGGTGCACCGCTCGCAACGCCGCCTTCTCGCCTTCGAGCAGCACGTGCAGGATCAGCCCGTCCGCAATCAGCTCTCCGGCCTGAAACCCGCCGCGAGCCCGTAATCGCCCTGAAACTGGACGTGAAGCCCGAATAGCACGATGAACGGCACGAGCAGCCGGCCGACGACGCGCGGGATCAGGTGGTGGCGCAGACCCGCGCTCTAGATCGACGGTTCGCCGCCGTTGCGCGGCTCGCGAGACACGGCCAGGATGAACATCACGCCGATGCCCGCCGTGAAGATCACGAACAGCTCGCCGAGCGTATCGTAGCCGCGGAAGCTCGCGAGGATCGTTGTCACGACGTTCGGCACGTCGATCAGACGAGGCGTCTCCGCGAGGTACCACGGCGCGACATGCTGATGTACGGGCGCGTCCGGATCGCCGAGGCGCGGCTGCTCGAATGTCGCGTGCACGACCATCAGCGTCGTCAGCGCGACGACTGCGAGCCCGAGCCACCGCGGACCGTTCCGGCGCGCTTCTCGCGGCTGACGAGCGCGAGCGCGCCGAGCAGGAACACTGTCGCGACGCCTGCGCCGACCGCCGCCTCGGTCAGCGCGACGTCCGCCGCGTCGAGGATGAAGAAGATCGCTGCCATCTGGAGGCTGTAGAGCAGACAGCCGGTGAGCACGAGAATCGTCCCCATCGTGTCCGTCAGGCCGGCGGGATGCATCCGCGTGTAGACGTCCGGCATTCTGAGCGCGCCGAGACCGCCGATGAAAATGAACGCGCCGCCGGTCAGGAACAGCACGAAGCCCGCGCCATCGAGAACGAGCGACACGTCAAGCCTCCTTCTTCGTCTCGGGATGGCGCAACGCATGCTGCTGCACGAACTTCAGCACGGCAAGCACGCCAATGAAGTTGATCAGCGCATAAGTATTCCCCAGTTAAAGAAGATTCCTTCGTGGACGGACTGAAACCCATCGGGCCCGCAGCACGGTCGCGCTCGCGATGCCGCTCGCGCGCCTTGAGAACTATCGATTCGTAGAGCGGGCGCCCGTCGTCCTTGTCGTCCTCGCCGAGGAAGATTCGAAGCAGTAACGCCTTTTTCGGTATCTGCATGCATATGACTCCGCTAGCGATTGAGAAGAGTCGCCAGCATGTGACCGGCCCAGACGGCGGCGAGGGAGCCGGCGATCGAAAGGCCGACGTTCAATCCTGCGTTCGCGAGGTCACCCGTTTCAGCGAGGCGAAGCGTTTCCAGGCTGAAGACGGAGAACGTCGTGTAGCCGCCGCAGATACCGGTCATCACGAACTGGCGTTGGTGGCCTGAAGCAAGCAGCCGCCCTTCCGGTTCCGACAGCGTCGCATAGAAGCCGATCAGAAACGAGCCGGTCACGTTGACGAAAAGCGTTCCCCACGGAAAGGCGGCATCGGCTTGCGTGTGGACTAATCCCGATGCGAGCGCTCGCAGGAGACCGCCTATTGCGCTGCCGAAGGCCACGAGCGTGTACAGACGAACCGCGCGCCACGCCGCGCTCACGCGCCGCAGGCGACGGCCCTCGGAAGCGGATACCGGGCCGCCGCGCTCTACTAAGTCGCGAGCCATCTGATGCCGGCCCCGCCAACGGCTGCGCCGAGCGCAACGGCCGACAGACACAGCGTAAGCGACGCGAGGACGTTCCAGGCCGCACGCCAATGCTCGCCGTTGCGTGCGAGCGCGAGCGTCTGCAGGCTGAAAGACGACACGGTCGTATAGCTGCCGATCAAGCCGACCACCGCGAACGGCCAGGAACCGGGCAATGAGAAGAGCCCGCCCGCCGCTACAGCAGCGAGTCCGCCGATCATGAACGCGCCGGTCACGTTGACGATCAGCGTGCCCCACGGGAAGGTCTCCCCGACGCGCCGCGCCACGATGCCCGAGACGAGGAAGCGCGCGACCCCGCCCAAGCCGCTGCCGGCCGCGACCCACGCGAGCTCGATCGATGTGAGGCCCGCGCTCGCGAGCCCCGCTTCCCACGAGGTGAGCAGAGTATTCAGAACCTCCGACAAGAAGCCTTCTCCGTCTGCGGGCCGCCCGTTCGCTCATCCGCCCGGATACCGCCCAAGCGGATTGCCCGTCGCGCATGTTCGGCGCTCGCCAGCGGGCGAGTCAATGCCGCTCGCCGTCACTTCACCACGAGGACCTGACACGGCGCGCAGCTCGACCACCCTGTCCGTCATGCTGCCGATCAGCCGGTTGTAGAGCGCCGAGTGCCCCATATAGCCGATCACGAGCAGCTCGAATCTCTGGCGCTCGACGATCTCTAGGATGCTGGTCACCGCGTGGCCGGTGATGAGGTGAGGCTCGAGCTTCACGCCCGCGGCAGCCGTCTGCGCGCGGGTACGGCGTCCTACTCATCGCCCACGACGGTGCTGCAAGTTCTATCGATCGTACCACTGATCAGTGAACGCAATTCGTGGCTGAGCTCGGTGATCTATGCCTGTTGCTTCGATGAGAGAAAGGCGACGTCTAAGAGTGGCCGTCCAACGAGCGCGAGAGCGCCTCGGCGAATTGTGCGGCGAAGCGACCGAGCAACCTCGCGTCCGGCGCGGCGTTATGGGGATTAAGCTCGGCCGTCGCCAGCTGTGCTCGAGTGCCATCCAGTCGAGCGCGCCGTCCGACATGCTCTCCGGGACGTTTCGCTCAGGTTCTGCCAAGGTGTCGGCCACCCGGTTGGCGGTCGAACTGACCATATTGGCGATCTCGTCGACGTTCTGGGCGCGGGGATGAGTTCGATCCGGGCGCCACGGGATGATCTCCGAATCCCCGAGGTCGGTCACCTCGAAACCAGTGCGACCGAGGTGATCGATTAGCCCGGCAGAATGGAGGGCCGATGGCGTCTGCTCCTGGCCCACACCGCACGCCCCAGCACCGCACGGCACGCCACTTCTGGAGGGCGGACTGGCTGGAAAAACTGTCCATTTGGAACTCCAATCGGACTAGGTGAGAACGCGAGGAGTGCGGTCGCCAGCATCATTGTGCAGGGCGTCGCTTACGAGGCATTGGCCTGTACTCGATGGCGATGCGGGCACGCCACTTCAGGTGGCGCCTATCACGCGATCCGGCCAGCAACTCCTCTACTGTTTTCTTGCCTGGCGCTTGCCCGATCATGCTTCGTTCCCCGGAAGATCGGCGCCGCTGTCATCGGCTGACGAATGTGATGATCGTTGGTTCAAACATCAGCCGAATCCATGCCGCAGCCAATCGTTGAACAGCGACCATGCCGAGACGGGCAGCTGCCAGAGCTGTCACATGCCCGAAGTCGCGGAGAAGACCGCGATCGCGTCCGTGCTCGGCGAGCCGAGGCCGAATGTTTCCCGCCACGTGTTTCAAGGCGGGAACGCATTCATGCTCGGCATCCTGGACCGGCATCGCGGCGAGCTCGGCGTCACAGCGCTGCCGCAGGAGTTGGACGCCGAGATCGCCCGCATCAAGGCGTTCCTCGGGTCGAGCACGGCGCGCGTGTTGATCGACTCCGCGCATCTCGATGGCGGGACCCTGGCCGTGGATGTCAGCCTCGAGAACATCGCCGGTCACAAGTTTCCGACGGCGTATCCGTCGCGCCGCGCCTGGCTCCCGCCCGTAGCACGGGCGGCATGCCGGATTAGTCTACCGCGCTCCAACGGCCGTCACCAACGTCCCGGAATCACGGCGGCGGGTCATCGCCACAGTCGGTCACCAGAAATTGCGGAAGGAGACTACTCTTAAAGAGAACCCGTTTCGCCGTACCGGGAAGAGGTGAGGTCTGTCGGGGGTAGGCGTGCAACTCCCAACCGCGGAGGTTCGGTCGTACCGTGGACCCGGGGACGGCCAACAGGTTGAGAGCGTAGCCGGCGAAGACCAGCAACCAATGTCTGCCGATCTTGTCCGCGATATACCTCCGATGCGCCGCGCGGCTTCGATCCGGATGGGAACGCATCGACTATCGTCGAATCGTTCGGATATCCGGTGCACTTCTACGGATGACGGCCTTGAAGTGGTTGGGCGAATCAACGAACGGTCGAATCTGACCGGTCGTCAGCCTGCGATTCCTCGGCCCGCGTTGGCCATGAAAGTCGACCATTCACTCTCGCGTCACTTGGTCCTCAAGAGAACCGCGCCGGACTCCTCCAGCGAGGGCGTGCCAGATCAAGCCGAGGGCGATGAGCCCGAGCCCCGTCAGCCAGACACGGGGCTCGACCCAAAACGCGAGCCCGAGTGAGCAGACGAGCCCGACCGCTGAGATCCAGCGCGGATAGAGTCGGTCGCGCGGCGGCATCCGCAATGCGGCCAGGTTGGTTAGCGAATAATAGACCAACACGGCGAATGCACTGAACGACCATGTCGTTCTGACATCGCCAATCAGGACCAGACCGGCAATGAGGCATGCGACGGCCAGCACGGCCCAGTGCGGCGTCGTGCCCGCCACGTTCAGCCGCGCGAAGACCGCAAACACATCGCCGCGGCGCGCCATCGCAAGCAGCACTCGCGAGAGCCCGAGAATCAAATTCAGCGCTACACCAAGCATCGCCGTCAGCGCGCCGATCACGAGGACGCTGTCGCCGAAAGGCAGATCGAACCGTTCGGCAACGACGGCGAGCGGCGCAGCCTCGCCTTCGGTGGCGGTGAGCAGCCCATCCGCGCCCGCGACGCCGAGGCCGACGATCGCGACCGCGCCGTAGATCAGCATGACCGCGAGCGCGCTCGCCACGATTGCCCTCGGAATCGTCCGCCTCGGATCGCGGACCTCTTCGCCGAGCGTCGCAATCCGGGCGTAGCCGGTGTAAGCGACGAACATGAGCGCGGTCGCCTCGAGCCAAGCGCTTAAGGATCGACCGCCGCCGGTATCGTCCGGCCAGAATGGCACCAGGTTCCCTGCATCGAGATACGGCAGCCCGGCAATGACGAAGAATCCGAGCGAAAGCAAGGTGATCGTTACAATCGAGATATTGGCTACGTTGGAGCGTCGAAGGCCGGCTAGGACGACAACGGTTAGCGCGGCCACGGCGGCAAGCGCCGTTGGAATCAATAGCCCGCGTGAGAGCTCGAACGCGTGCAACGTGTAGCCGGAAAAGCCGAGCGCCGCCGTGGCCGCGGACGCCGATTTCGCGATCAGGAATACCCAGCCGGCCGTGAAGCCGGCCCATGAATTCAGATAAATGTAGCCGTACTCGTATGTGCCGCCGCTGACGGGATGGTTCGCCGCGAGTTGGGCGCTGCTCAACCCATTGCAAAGCGCGACACCTGCCGCTGCGGCAAGCGCGAGCAGCACGGCCGGGCCGGCTATGCCTGCCCCGAGCCCGATGCCGACAAAGACGCCTGTCCCGATCATGGCGCCGAGACCCAGCATCGCGGCGCCGAACGTGCCGAGCTCGCGGCGTAAGCTTCGTTGGCTCATCGCTGCGCCATGCTCATTCGGTCGGGCCGATCGCGCTCGGTCGACCCGCCGTCTTGTGTACGATCGCTCGGTCCAGTGACCAACGCCCAGCGCCCGCGCCGAGGAGGTAAATCGAGCCCATGAGCATCGCCCAATCCGTCCGCGTCTCGTGCATGAAGCTCCAAAAGCCGTAACGCGAAAGTTCCCTTACGTTAAAGATCCACCAATCCTCGCCGAGCCAGATCGGAATCTTGGTCGATACGATTGCAACGAGCATCGTGACAATGAGGGGAACCGCCGCCACGCGCGTCAGCAGACCGAGCAGCACGAGTGCGCCGCAAACCAGCTCAACCCAGCCGACGAACGGGCCCGTGACGTGCGGAAGCGGAATTCCTATGCCGGCGAAGCGTCCTGCTCCAAGGATTTCCGGAAACACGAGCTTTTGTATGCCCTCCGTCAGAAAGACCAAGCCGACGGCCAGTCGAACGAGCATCGCCCATGGCGAGCCGTCCGTGCGCATCCAATATCGAATCAGGCCATTCATGGGACCCGGCGTTTCACGGGAAGAGAGCGGATATCAGTATATATCC
>CAZFJU010000085.1:547-16602 GCA_964518995.1 uncultured Gammaproteobacteria bacterium | reverse complement strand
CGAGCACGATCGGGGTCGTCGAGAGGAACACGCCGAGCACCGGGATGAAGCTGCACACGAACACGATCATCGACAGCATCGCGACCAGCGGAATGTCGAGCAGCAGCAGACCGATCAGCGTGAGCACGGTGTTGAGGCAGGCAATCCACGCCTGCGCCTCGATCGCCCGGCCGACCAGCACCCCGAAGCGCACGATCGGTTGCGCCGCTTCGTCGTAGAAATCGCCGACGCGCGAGCTCTTCAGCTGCGCGACCCCGCGCTTGATGCGGCCGAGATCGCTGAGAATCAGAAAACTGAACAGCAGCGCCAGCAGCGTGGTCGCGGTCGCGGCATAAAGCAGGTTGATGACGGTCGGCGCATAGCGCCGAACGAGCTGAAACTGCTCGTTCATCAGCGCGTTGAAGTAGAGCTGGTCACGGCGGTTCCAGTACTCGGCGAGGGGCCCGGAAAGCGGCACCCCGTCATCCAGCGCTTCGTCGATATCCGCCTCGATCAAACCGAGCCGCGCACGCTCGTTGGCTAAGCGGCGCTCGATATTCTCGACAACCTCGTCCGTCAGCGCGCTGCGCAGAAAACCGGTGAGCGGCTGCCGCATCGACGGATAGGCGTCGACGAACCGGTTCTTCTCCTCGATCAGTCGCATTTCCGTGGCCGGCAAATTTTCGATGAGCCGGTTGACCTCCGATGCGACGCTCGGCACGACGAAACGCACGAATGACGTCAGGACCACCAGGAACAGCACGTATACGAGTGATAGAGAGAGCCAATGCGGCATGCGCAGCCGGCGGACGCCGAACCCGGCCAGCGGCGTGGCGACGATCGCGATAACGAATGTCAGGAACACGACGCCGAAAAAATCCCGCAGCAGCCAGAGGAGCGCAAACAGAATGACCCAGATGACCACTCTGCGGTTGCGCTGATAAAACTCCTGAAGACTGAAGGCGCTCATGGCGCCGGTAGTCTACATGCCATGCGGCTCATGCGTGGCGAAAAACCGTCTCACCCCCTTGCCCCGGACCGCATCATTCGTTAATTTGCGGCCGCGACAAATTGTGTGTTCTTAGCAAATTTGTCGCTCTTGTAGGGAAATTCCTGTTGTTTATTTGCAACCCACGCTCGGCCGGCGAGCGGCCGGCTGGGGACGAGACAACAAGGACTATCCGACGAAGGACGTAACAGGAAAGGACATCTGCATGAAACGGTTCAGCGCTTCGTTGCTCATCGCCGCAGGCACTCTGGGTGCCGCTCTAGCCGCGGCCCAGTCCGATACGGTTACCGAGACCGAGACTCGCACCGAATCCAACGGCTATCTAAGTGTATTGCCATACTATTTATCTGTCGACGGCGACCGCAACCTAGGCTCGGACGGACGCGGGCTGGCGCTCGCGTACGGGCGCGAATTCACCGACCGCTGGTTTTGGGAGCTGCAGATGTTCGGCAACGTGATCGAAGCCGGACGTGATCTGATCAAGGATCACTACCAATACGGGGCCGGCTTCGACCTCGGCTACCGCTTCGTTCCCGGTCCCGGCGCGACGCCGTTCGTGGTGTTTGGCGCGGGCGCGGTGCGCAACGATGCCGTGCTCCAGTCCGAGGACGACACGGATTTCATCGGCAACGTCGGTATCGGCTTCCTGACCGGCGAGCTCGGCAACGCGGGCGTCCGCGTGCGCGGCGAAGCGCGCTACGTGCGTGATCGCTTCCGGACCGGCATGAATGACGGCATGAATGAATGGCGGATCGGTCTCGGCGTCAACGTGCCGCTCGGCCGGCGCACCCTCACGCGCGAGGTCATTCGCGAACGGGTCGTGCGGGAGACGGTGCCGGCGGAGATCATGGATTCTGACGGTGACGGCGTGCCGGATCATCTCGATGCCTGCCCGGGCACGCTCGCCGGCCTCGCGACCGACAGCCGCGGCTGCGCGGCGGAAAGCGCGCAGACGCTTCGTCTCGACGGCGTCAACTTCGAAACCAACTCGGCCACGCTGACCGCCGACGCCCGCCGGATCCTCACGGACGTCGCGGCCGCGCTGCAGGGCGAGCCGAACTTGCGTGCGGAGATCGCGGGACACTCGGACAGCACCGGCGCAGACGACTACAATCTGCGGCTGTCGCAGCAGCGCGCCGAGTCGGTCCGCGACTTCCTGATCGCCGAGGGCATCGCCGCCAATCGCCTCACCGCCCGCGGCTACGGGGAAGCGCAGCCGACCGCGGATAACTCGACGGAAACCGGGCGCGCGCTCAATCGCCGCGTCGAATTCCGCGTGACCCAATAGCCGCCTCTCGACCGTCGAGGCGAGCCGGTCGGGCGTCTCTCGGTTCCACCGAGCAGACGCTCGCCGGTATCTCGGCTTTCCCGAGGCTGCACGCGCTGGACGGCGGCCCGAGCCCCTCCTATCCTGTGGCTCATGAAACGTTCTGCCGGCCTTGCGGCCGCCGTCGTCGCCGTGCTGGCCACGGCAGTCTTCGCGTTTTACCGGGCCGGTGTCGTCGGCGAGTCGGTCGACGACCACTGGGCGATGCTCGACGCCTACTGCTCGGAGTGTCACAACGATCTCGATTTGACCGCCGGCGTCAGCTTCGAGAATCTGACCGCGGAGTCGATCCCCGAGCACGGCGAAGTCTTCGAATCCGCGATCCGCAAGCTTCGCGGCCGGCTCATGCCGCCGCCGGGCAGCCGCCACCCGGGGAACGAGCGGCTCGATCAGCTCGTCGCATTCCTGGAGCGCGCGCGTGACGACGCCCCGGCGGCACAGCGTGCGGGCCATGTCCCGATCCAACGGCTGAATCGCGCGGAGTACGCGGCCGCCGTCGACGAGCTCCTCGGCGTCCGAATCGATCCGCGAGAGCTGCTGCCGGCAGAGATCGAAGTCGATGGTTTCGTCAATATTGCGGCTGCCCTCAGCGTGTCTCCGGCGTTCTTGGAGCAATACGTCGCCGCGGCGCGCGGCATCGCCGCGCTGGCGGTAGGCTCGCCGTACCCCAAGCAGACCAGCGCCTCCTATCCGCCGCCGACGGACGACCAGGACGACTACGTCGACGGGCTGCCGCTCGGCACGCGCGGCGGAATGCGCTTCGAGCACCATTTCGCGGCGGACGGCACCTACCGTTTCACGCTCACGGATCTCGACGTCGGCCTCTATCCCCGCGCGCTCGAAACCGAGCACACCGTGGTGATGTTGATTGACCGGCAGGAAGTCTTTCGCGAGAAGCTGGGCGGCCCGGACGACCTGATGCGGGTCGATCGCGGCGGGGCGCCGGCCCGTGCGGAAATCATGGAGCGTTTCAGCGACATCGCGATCCCCGTCGAAGCGGGTGTGCGCGAGGTGGTCGTCACGTTTATCGAGCGGGGCCGCGCCGCGACGGACGAGCTGGTCTACGGGTTCACACCATACGGCGGCTTCAGCTATACCGGCGAGCAGCGGGTCCCCCGCCTGATCGGCAACGTCGATGTCGTCGGGCCGATCTCGCCGACCGGGCGCTCGCCGACTAGAAGCCACGAGAAAATTTTCATCTGCAGGCCGGAATCGCCCGAAGACGAACGCGCCTGCGCACGGCGCATCGCCGAGCATCTTGCGACCCGTGCGTTCCGCCGCGCAGTCACGCCAGAGCAACTCGACGCGCTGATGCCGTTCTTCGACGCCGGCAAAGAGACCCATGGGCACTTCGACGGCGGTATTGAGCATCTCGTCGCTGCGGTGCTGGTGAGCCCTGAGTTCCTTTACCGGACGATCGTGCCCCGCAGCGGCGCGGCGGCGGACGGCGCCACCTTCGCGCTGAGCGACCTCGAGATCGCATCGCGGTTGTCCTTCTTCCTGTGGAGCCGCGGGCCGGACGAAACCCTGCTAGCGCTCGCGGAGCAAGGCCGTCTGAACGACCCCGAGACCCTTACGGCTCAAGTCACGCGCATGCTGGCCGATCCTCGCGCCGAGAAGCTCGTCACCGAGTTCGCGATGCGCTGGCTCGACCTCGACGACCTCGATGCAGTCGAGCCGGATGGGGCCCTATTCGCCGATTTCGACGAGTCGCTGCGCGACGCGCTCGCGACCGAGGTGGAGCTCTTCCTGCGCAGCGTGTTGCTCGAGGATCAAAGCGTTCACGCGCTGCTCGAGGCCGACCACACGTTCCTGAACGAGCGGCTTGCGCAGCATTACGGCATCGATGGGGTGCTCGGTCCGCAATTTCGCCGCGTTCGGCTCGAGGATCCGCGGCGGTTCGGCATTCTCGGCAAAGGCGCCGTGTTGCTGCGCACATCGTATGGCGACCGCACATCGCCGGTGCTGCGCGGCGCATGGGTGCTCGAGAAACTGATGGGCACACCGCCGGCGCCGCCCCCGCCGAACGTCGAAACGGATCTGTCGACGCCCGCGGGCGGGGAGACGAAGACGATTCGCGCGCGCCTCGAGCAGCATCGCGAGAGCGCCTCATGCAACGGCTGCCACGGGGTCATCGACCCGTATGGGCTCGCGCTCGAGAACTTCACCGTGATCGGCCAGTGGCGCGACTACGATCGCGAAGCAGGGGCGCCGATCGATGCGAGCACGGTTCTGCCCGGCGGGCGTAGCATCGAAGGCCCGCTCGAGCTGCGCGCCGCTTTGCTCGAGCGGCCCGACCAGTTCGTGCTCGCGCTGACCGAGAAGCTGATGATGTATGCGGTCAACCGCGAGCTCGAGCACTTCGACATGCCGCAGGTGCGCGCGATCGTGCACGAAGCCGAACGGGCCGACTACCGCTTCTCTGCGATCGTTGCCGGCATCGTGAAGAGCGATGCGTTCCGGATGCAGGCTGCGGCCCACGACGCAGACGCCGCACCGCTGACGGCGCAGACGAGCGGCACCGAGTGAGCGAGGGGGAAATCCATGCCTTACTTGACAAAGAAACATCTATCTCGCCGAACGCTGCTGAAGGGCGCCGGTGCAGCGGTCGGCTTGCCGCTTCTCGACGCGATGATTCCGGCGGGGACGGCGCTCGCGAACACGGCTGCCGCCCCGCAGTTGCGCGCCGGCTTCTTCTATATTCCGCACGGCGCGATCATGGCGAATACGCCGCATGGCGCCGCCGTCGATAGCTGGACGCCGAGCGGCGCCGGCCGCGACTTCCGTCTGAGCCCGATCCTCGAGCCGCTCGAGCCGTTCAAGCGCTACGTCACGTCGTTCGGCGAGCTGGAGAACAAGGCGAACCAAAACTCGGTGCACTCGCTCGTGCCCGCCACCTGGCTGAGCGGCATTCGGCCGAATACGCGCTCGAGCGGCGCCAGCATGGCGCAGACGATCGACCAGATGATTGCCCAACAAATCGGCCAGGAAACGCCGCTGCCGTCGCTCGAGGTGGCGTCGGAGACGACGATTCAGGCGGCCGCCTGCTCGACCGGCAGCGGCGGCTGCTACTACAGCGCGACGCTGTCGTTCCGTAACGCGACCTCCCCGCTGCCGATGGAGTTCAACCCTCGCAAAGTCTTTATTCGGCTTTTCGGCGAGGGCGACACACCGGAAGAGCGCGATGCGATAGGCCGCCAGACGCGCAGCTTGCTCGATCTCGTCGCCGACCGCACTCATGCGTTGCAGCGCACGTTGGGCCCGAGCGACAGGCGAATCCTGGCCGAATACCTCGACACCGTCCGCGAGATCGAACGCCGCGTCGAGCGCGCCGACCAGCGCGATCTGACGGGCATCGAGCTGCCCGACGCGCCGATCGGGGAGCTCGACGGCTTCGACGAGCAGGTCAAACTGATGTTCGATCTGATCGCGCTGAGCTATCAAGCGAACCTGACCCGGGTGGCGTCATTCATCATGGTCGCGGAAGGCACTAACCGCACCTATAACCACATCGGCGTACCGGACGCGTTTCACCCGCTTTCGCACCACGCCAACGACCTCGGCCGGCTCGAGAAACTCGTCCGCATCCAGCGTTATCACGTCGAGCGCTTTGCCGATTTCCTCGCGAAGCTCGACGCGACGCCGGACGGCGACGGCACCCTGCTCGATCATTCGATGCTGCTATACGGGTCGAACATGAGCAATAGCGACCGGCACAACAACTATCCGTTGCCAAACATTCTGGTTGGCGGCGGCTGCGGCACGCTGCGCGGCGGCCAGCACATCAATCTGCCTGAGCGCACGACGCTCACCAACCTGCACCTCACCGTGCTCAACAAGGCCGGCTTCGAGCTGAAAAGCTTCGCCGACAGCACCGGCGAAATTGCGGGTGTATAAGGAGCCTGTCGAGCCATGATGCCGCGCTGCAGCACCGAGCAATCTCTGAGCTTTCGGCGGCGTGCGCTCTATCTCGCACGATATCGTCTGAGCGCGGGCCGGCGGCTCGCCGTCTTCGCGTGCGCCCTGCTGCTCGGCAGCGGCGTGGCGGCCGCGGCGGAGCACGGGCTCGCAGACCTGATCCAGGCCGGCGATTCGCGCGCCGCGTTCGACGCGCTCGCAGCCGGTGCGGAGGTCAACCTCGCGCAAGGCGACGGCACGACCCCGCTGCACTGGGCCGTCTATCGTCTCGACGAGCCGCTCGTGGACGCGCTGCTCGAGGCCGGAGCAGAGCCCGACGCGGTCAATCTTTACGGATCGAGCCCGCTATCGGAGGCGATCAAGACCGGGCATGCCGCGCTGATCGAGCGGCTGCTCGAAGCCGGCGCCGACGTGGAGTCACCGAATGCCGATGGCCAAACTGCGCTGATGCTTGCCGCGCGTGCGGGCGCGACGGCCGCGGCCCGGCTGCTCGTGGAGCATGGCGCCGACGTCAACGCGCGGGAGCGCTGGCGCGGCCAGACCGCGCTGATGTGGGCCGCAGACAGCGCGGCGGCGGAGATCGTCGAGCTGCTGATCGAGCACGGCGCCGATATCGAGGTCCGCGCGGAAGCGAACGACTGGCCCACCCAGGTCACATCGGAGCCGCGCGGGCAGTACCGGCCCACCGGCGGCATGACGGCGTTGCTCTATGCGGCGCGTGCGGACTGCGCCGCATGCGTCGCGGCGCTGCTCGACGCAGGAGCGGCGATCGACCGGCCGACGCCGGACGGCGTCACGCCGCTGATGATTGCGCTCGACAACTTCCGGTTCGATAGCGCAAGGCTTCTCCTCGAACGCGGCGCCAATCCTCATTTCTCGGACTGGTGGGGGCGCACGCCGCTCTACATCGCGGTCGACATGAGCTCGTATACTCGGCGCGGCCCGGCCGCGCGTCCGGAGTCGGACAACGCGACGACCGCCCACGACATCATCCGCATGCTGCTCGCAGCCGGCGTCGACCCGAACCCGCAGCTCAATATGCATCGGCCCGGGCGCGGCGGAAACAGCGGCCGGTTCATCGACGACCTGCTGACGACCGGCGCGACACCGCTGCTTCGCGCGGCGATCGGCGTGGACCTCGATGCGATCGTTCTGCTGCTCGAGCATGGTGCGCTCGTCGATCTGCCGAACGTCATGGGCGTCACGCCGCTGATGGCGGCAGCCGGCATGGGCGTATCCGGGCGCGACCGGCGCGGCAATTTCACCGGCGACGTCGAGCATCGCTCGATAGAGGCGATCGCGGCCTTGCTCGCCGCCGGCGCAGACATCCACGCGCGCGTCACGGATATCTCGAGCCGCACCGCGCGCATCGCCCGCCCAAGCACGATGACTGATCGGGAAGGACAAACGGCGCTTTACGGTGCGCTGAAGTTCGGCTGGACGAAGGTCGTGCAGTATCTGATCGACCAAGGCGCAGAGGTTGACATCGTGGACGCACTCGGCCAGTCGCCGCTCGACGCCGCCCTCGGTCGAATCGGCGGGCGTGACAACACCGTCTCCGAGGAAGCCGCAGCGATTATCCGTGCCGCGAGCTCGATGCGTTAGGCATCAGCCCTTCGGCCGCGTATTCGTCGAGCGCCTTTACAAGTCGGCACCGGCTCGTTTGCCTTCCAACATTCTGTTCAATAGCGAGCCGATCAACATAAGGTGACACACGCCGTCGGAGCCCATGGCCGGCGCGGCTTTGCGCGGAGGGCTTCGGCATCGAGCAGTCGGGCCCCAGAACCACGGCACATTTTCTGCTTCGAGGGTGCATACGGTTGCTCAACTGGATGCACTCATGAACAAAACAGTCTATCTGATAAGCACCTTCTTAGCATTGCTAAGTACCAATAGTGCGCGTGCGTCGCCCGTGCTGATCGACTTCACGAGCGACATGTGGAGCGGCGTCGATGGGCGGACAAGCTATACGCGCAGCTACGGCGGGCTCGATGTCACTCTGAACGCCACGGGGGGAGCTATGACCTTCAATGCGAGATCCGGGGGCGACTCGGCCGGCTCGCTCGCATTGCATGGTGACGGCATCGGCATCGGCGACGATGAGATCGGCTTCCTCGGCGGACAGCGTCTCGACGTGACGTTCAGCTCGAACGTGCGCGTCCTCGGGTACTACTTCCTGGACTTCTTCGCCGACGAAGGGTTCGACGGCTTGACCGGCGAGTTCGCGACGGTCATGTTCGACTCGGCGCTGTGGTTCGACGAGGGCTTCGCCCGGGATGATCTGGGCTACTACGCACGAGAAGGCCTATCGATCGCGACCACGCAACTGTCGTTCATGGCGGGCCTCGGCGGTGATTTGGACGCGCTATCGCAGAGCGATTTGACGTCGCTCGGGCTTTTCGACCCGCTCAGCCCGTTCTTCGGCTTCAGCGACTACTCGCTCGCCGGCATCCTGATCGACTTCGGACGATCTTCTATACCGGTGCCGGCGCCAAGCTCACTCGCGCTGCTGGCCGTCGGGCTGGCAGGGCTCAGTGCAGCGCGGCGGCCCGGTGTTTTTCTCTAAGGGTTAGCCAACGCGTGCCCGACCGCGAGCGCGGCCGGGCACGGTGCCGCGTTACTCGGCAGTCAGTCCGGCAGCGCGAAGACAAACACGCCTTCGTCGCCCGGCGCCTCGGTGCCGCGGCCGCCGCGCGCGGCGGTTACCGCCACGTACTGGCGGCCGTCGTCACCTTCGTACGTGATCGGCACGGCAGTGACGTTATACGGCATGACGTGCGACCACACCTCGGCGCCATTCCGCGAGTCGAAAGCCCGAAAGCGTCGATCGTTGGTCGCGCCGATGAACACGAGATCGCCGCCCGTGACGATCGGCCCGCCATAACCGGGCGAGCCGACGTCGCGCTTGCCTTCGGGAAGCTCCTCGTTCGCGCCGAGCGGCACCGACCATACGATCTCGCCCGCTTCCGCATCGATCGCGAGCAGGCTGGCCCATGGCGGCGCGTAGCATGGCAAGTTGCCTGCGCCGTCGGCGATCGGCGCCGCGAACGGCGGCCCGTTGCCGAGGACGTACGGCACCTGCTCGTAGGAGGTCGCCTCGCTGTAGCGGGGATTCGGCACCATCCAGCCGACCGTCGCGTCATCCTTCGAGTTGACGAAGATCAGGTTGCGCTCCGGATCGATCGCCACGCCGCCCCAGTTCACGCCGCCGGTGAGCGACGGCAGCAACAGCGTCGGCGACGTGCCTTCCGCCCGCAGCCGGAACGGCGAGTATGGACCCTCGTGGTAATAACCGACCTCGTCCCACAGTGCGCGGCACGCCTCGGCGTGCGCTTCGCTGGTGTGCTCCGCGGTCACCATATCCGTCTCCGGATCGAACGTGACGCGCGCAACCGGTGGCGGCTTGGATGGAATCGGCTGCGTCGGCGAGTACCATTCGCCGGGCACGTCGCCGGCTGGCACCGGCGTCTCGACGACCTCGAACACGGGCTCGCCGGTTATCCGGTTCAAGATGAACATCCAGCCCGACTTGCCCGTCTGCGCGAGCGCAGGAATCGTCTCGCCTCCGATCGAGAGATCGAGGAGCGCGGGCGCCGGTGGCAGGTTGTAATCCCACAGCTCGTGGTGGATGGTCTGGAAGTACCAGAGCACGTCGCCCGTCATCACATCGAGGGCCACGACGGAGTTCGCGGGCTCGTTGTTACCGGGCCGGTCGCCGCCGTAGTAATTCGCGCCCGGGGTCGAGACCGGCATGTACACGATCCCCGCCTCCTCGTCGGCCGTCAGCGCGAATGCCCAGACGTTGTTGCCGGTGCGGTCGCGCCAGCTCTCGTTACCCCAGGTCTCGTGACCCGGCTCGCCGGGCTGCGGAATCGTGTTGTACTCCCAAACCTTTTCGCCGGTTATCGCATCGAACGCCCGCGAATTGCCCTTCTCGCCGCGCGGATCCGTCAGCTGCGGACCGATATGCGGCTCGCCGGGCCCGAAGAAGTTGGCGCCGATCACGATCCTGTCGTTGACGATCGCCGGTGCGCCGACGTACGGCACGTCGATGTCGATTTCGCCGTTCTCGCCGAAGCCTTCCGCGCGCGTGCCGTCCGCCGCGTTCAACGCAATGATCTTGCGCAGCGATGTGAAGAAAATGCGCGGCGGATGGTCGCCGTTGCCGGCCCAATAGCTGACGCCGCGAAACGATGCGAGCCCTTCGTCGAGCTCGTGCACCCAGATCTCGGTGCCGGTCTCGGGCTCGAGCGCAACGACGCGGTCGCCCGACGGCATGTACATCACCCCGTCGACGACGATCGGCGTGATCTGCTGGTAGAGCTCGAACGAAGTCGGCCCCGTGACGGGCCGACCTTCCCGGTTGAACCGGTAGTGCCAGACGAGCTCGAGATCCGCGACGTTATCCGGCGTGAGCTGCTCGAGCGGCGAGAAGCGCGTGCCGGCGAGATCGCGATGGTAGTAGGGCCAGTCGGCCGCCGCGTCGTGCGCGCCCGTCTCGTCGACGCCGGGCATGCCGGCGGACGGCCCCTGCGCGAGCGCCGTGCCGGCGCACGCCATCGTGATCGCCGCGGCGATCCTGGACAATCTTAGATGCACTAAAGACTCCCTTCGTTAGTCGTTCGTTTTAGTTAGGGCGGCACACCACATATGAGCACTAGCGGCTCTCGGCGGCGGCCAAGTCGACGAGCACGGGCTCGAGCACCCTCCACACTGTGTCTGCGAGGATGCGGTGGCCCTCGGCGTTCGGATGAACGCCATCGCTCTGATTGAGCTCCCGTACGCCGCCGACTCCTTCGAGCAGGAACGGCACGAGCGGCAGCCCGTTGCGCTCCGCGATGCGAGGATAGATCGCTTCGAACTCGCGCGCATACGCCTCGCCCATGTTCGGCAGCGACCACATGCCGACGAGGACGATCTCCGCGTCGCGGCGAGCGGCGCGGATCTGGTCGATGATCGCCTGAATATTGCGCTCAGTCGAGGCGGGATCGACGCCGCGCAGCATATCGTTCGCGCCCGTTTCGAGCACGACGACGGAGAAATCCTGCCGCAAGAGCCAACCGATCCGGCTCAGCGCACCGGCCGACGTCTCGCCGCTGACCCCGGCATTCACGACATCGAATGGCAGCCCCGCCTGCTCGATGCGGCGCTCGATCAGCAGCGGGAAGGATTGCGCCTCCGGCAGGCCGAGACCGGCGGTGAGGCTCGTGCCGATGAACAGCACCGTGCGCGTCGCCGCGGCTGCCTCCGTGCGCTGGTCGGCGATGGCGCTCTCCGCGCCGCGCGGCGCGGCCGTGATGTCATTCGTCGAGTTGCTTTCCGGCCCCCCGCACCCGATGATCAACGCGGCGACCAGCAACGCGGCCGAGCGGCGAGGAGCCAGGGGTTTCATGCTCATAGCCAAGGACCTCGAAAAAACCTATCACAGCGGCGAACGAACACTCACGGTACTGCGCGACGTCGATCTCCACATCGCGGAAGGCGACTTCGTCGCCATACTAGGCCCATCCGGGAGCGGAAAAACAACCCTTCTGGGGCTGCTTGCCGGCCTTGATACGCCGAGCCGCGGCTCCGTGCGCATCGCCGGCACCGACCTTTCGCCGTTGAGCGAGGATGAGCGCGCCCGCTTCCGCCGCGCCACCGTCGGCTTCGTGTTTCAGTCGTTCCAGCTGATTTCCTCGCTGACGGCGCGTGAGAACGTGCAAGTGCCGCTCGAGCTGCGCGGCGACCGCGACGTCGGTCAGCGCGCCGCGGATCTGCTCGCGCGCGTGGGGCTTGGCGACCGGCTCGATCACTATCCCACACAACTGTCGGGCGGTGAGCAACAGCGCGTTGCGCTCGCGCGGGCGTTCGTCAACGAACCGCGCATCCTGTTTGCCGACGAGCCGACCGGCAACCTCGATGCCGGCACCGGCGAGGCGATTATCGCGCTGCTCGAGGAGCTCAACCGCGAACGCGGCACGACACTGGTGCTCGTCACTCACGATCCGAATCTTGCCGAGCGGGCGCGGCGGACGATCCGCCTCGCCGACGGCGCCGTCGTCGCCGATTCCGCGGCCGCTGCATGACGGCGCGCCGGCTGCTGTCGCTGGCGCTGCGCGAAAGCCGCTTCTCGCGGCGGCGTCTGTTCCTGTTTCTGTCGGCGATCTCGCTTGGCGTCGCGGCGCTCGTCGCCGTGCAGGGCTTCGCTTCGACCATGCAACGCGAGGTGCGCGAGCAGGCCCGCAACATGCTCGGCGCCGACATGCAGCTCTCGAGCCGAGAGCCGTTCGGGCCGCGCAGCAGCGAGCTACTCGACGAGTTCGCTGCGGACGGCATCGCCGTCGCCAGAGTCACATCGTTCTCGTCGATGGCCCGGCACATGCCGAGCGGCGCTACACGCCTCGTGCAGGTGCGCGCGGCGGAGCCCGGCTTTCCGTTCTACGGCACGATCGAGACGCAGCCCGAAGGGCGCTGGGCGTCGCTGCACGACGGCCGCAATGCCATCGTCGATCCCGCCCTGCTCGTCGCGCTCGGCGCCGACATTGGCGACACGATCTCCATCGGCGAGACCACGCTGACCATCACCGCGGTCCTCGAGCGCCTGCCCGGCGATATCGAGCTTGCGTCGTCATTCGCGCCGCGCGTCTTCATGCCGGCCGCCTACGTCGACGAGACGCAGCTGCTCGGCTTCGGCTCGCGGGTCGATTACGAGGCCTTTTTGCGGGTCGCGGACCCTGAGCTCGCCGAGCTCCTCGACGACCAGTATCGGCCGGTCTGGCGGGCCGAGCGCGTACGCTCGCGTACGCTGCGCGAGCAGCAAGAGCAGATGGACGAAGCACTCGGCAGTCTCGGCCGCTATCTCGGGCTGATCGGTGTGTTTGCGCTGCTGCTCGGCGGTATCGGCGTCGCGAGCGCGATGAGCGCCTATATGAACCGCAAAACCGACAGCATCGCGGTGCTGCGCTGCATCGGCGCGACCTCGGGTCAAGTCTTTGGAATCTATCTGCTGCAGGCGGCCGTGATGGGCGTCGCTGGGGCTGTCGCCGGTGTGCTGCTCGGCGGCGCGGTGCAGTGGCTGTTACCGAGGATGTTGACCGGCCTGCTGCCGGTCGACGTGCCGGTGCGAGTCGATGGCGCTGCGGCCGCGATGGGGCTGCTGATCGGCACGTGGGCCGCGGTCGCGTTCGCATTATTGCCGCTGCTGCAGGTACGACGCGTATCGCCGCTCAGCGCGCTGCGCAGGCGCGTCGAGCCGCTGCCGGGGAGCGGTCGCGATGGCTTGCGCGCGGCCGCCTGGACGGCGCTCGTCGCGAGCGTGCTGCTGCTCATCGCTTATCAGGCGCAAAGCGTCGGCGTGGGCATTGCGATCGCGGCCGGGATCGGCGGCACGCTGTTGATCCTATGGGTCGCCGCGCGCGCTGCCGCGCAGCTGTTACGCCGCGCACCGCGCGGCTGGCTGCCGTATACGGCCCGGCAGGGCGTCGCGAACCTGTATCGGCCAGGCAATCAAACCGTCACCGTCGTGCTCGCGCTCGGTTTCGGCACTTTTCTGCTTGCGACGCTGATCCTGACGCAAGCCAACATTCTGCGGCCGCTCACGGTCAACACTGAAACCCGTTTCAATCTGATCTTGTTCGACGTGCAGCCGGATCAGGTCGAGCCGGTGCGGGCCGCCCTCGCACGTCACGACGTCGACATCCTGCAAAGCGTGCCGCTCGTGTCGATGCGTATCGCCGCGGTAAAGGGTGAGCCGGTGCGCGCGCCGACGATTCCCTTCCCGCAACCGCCCAGCGGAAGCGATGCAAGCTCCAGTGACGGCCCCGGCCCGCGAGGTTGGGCCGTACGGCGCGAGTACCGCTCGACGTTTCGCAGCACGCTCGGCGAATCCGAGCGGCTCGTTGCCGGAGAATGGTGGTCCGACGGTGACGAATTCGCTGCCGGCGGCGGCAGCGGCGGCGCGACGAGCGGTGCCGGCGGGCCTTACGCGGTCTCGCTCGAGCAGGACATCGCACGCGAGCTCGGCGTGGGCCTCGGTGACAGCATCGATTGGGACGTGCAAGGCATCATCGTGCCGACCGTCGTCACGTCCTTACGAGCCGTCGATTGGGCGCAGCTCGAGCCGAATTTCTTCGCCATCTTCGAGCCCGAAGCGCTCGAGGCGGCGCCGCAGATGTGGGTGCTCCTCGCTCGCGGCGAAGATGCGCAAGCGCGCGCGTTTGCGCAGCGTGATGTCGTCGCGGATCACTCGAACGTCTCGGCGATCGATCTCACGCTCGTGCAGGCCGCACTGGATGAGGTGATCAGCCGCGTCTCTATCGTGATCCGCTTCCTCGCCGGTTTCTCGGTCGCGACCGGCTTCGTCGTGCTGCTCGGCGCCGTCGCGACCGGCCGCCTGCAGCGCATTCGCGAAAGCGTGCTGCTGAAGACGCTCGGCGCCACCCGGCGCCAGATCGGCGCCATCCTCGTCGCCGAGTACACCGCGCTCGGCGTGCTCGCGGCGATCGTCGGCGCCGGTCTTTCACTCGTTGCCGCGTGGGCGCTTGCGCAGTATCTGTTCGACGTGTCATTCGCCGCAGAGCCGTTACCGCTCGTCTTGCTTGCGGCAGGCGTCGCGGCTCTGAGCGCATTGCTCGGGTTTTCCGGCGGCCGCGAGGTCTTCCGCACTACGCCGATGGAAGCATTGCGCGAAGAGTAGCTTTACGCTCTGCGTCTATCCCTATTGCACGCGCTTCGCAGCTGCACGCAGACTCGAACGTACCGCCAAGAAAAGGGCGCGTTCAAATCAGCGCGACGCAGGGAGCATGCCATGCAGCACCGAGCACCCGTCCTAACACTCGTTCGAGGCACCCTAGCGGGCGCCATTGCACTCGCGTTGTCCACCGCCGCACACGCGCAGGAAGAAGAAGCAAGAGTCGCCGCCGCTGAGCGACAGGGTGCGCGCGATTGCACGCCGATCGAAACGCGCATGCGTAACGTTCCCGAGCAGCGGCCCTCGTTTCCCGAGCAGACGCGCGCATGCGCGATCGAGTCGGATGTCGATTTTGAGGTCACCGTTCTCGCCGGCGGACTCGAGCATCCGTGGGCCGTCGAGCCGTTGCCGAATGGGGACCTGCTCGTCACCGAGCGTCCGGGACGGATGCGCCTCATCACGGCCGACGGGGATGTCGGCGAGCCGATCGAAGGCGTTCCGGACGTGCAAACGGGCGGCCAGGCTGGTCTGCTGGATATCGAGCTCAGCCCCGAGTTCGAGAACGACCGGATGATTTATTTCAGCTTTTCGGAGCCGCGCGGCGACGAAGGCAACGCGACGAGCGTTGCGCGCGCGCAGCTCACCGAGGACGGTCGTCGACTCGAGCAAGTCGAGGTGATTTTCCGTGCGTTGCCGGCGTACGACGGGCGCCTGCACTACGGCTCACGACTCGCGTTCAATCCCGAGGACGGTAAGCTATTCATCACGTTGGGCGAACGCTCCGATCTCGTGATGCGCCCGCAGGCCCAGGACATGGCCAGCCATATGGGCAAGATCATCCGCATCAACGCCGATGGCAGCGTCCCGGAAGACAACCCCTTCGTCGACGACGAGGAAGCGTTGCCGGAAATCTGGAGTCTCGGCCATCGCAACGTGCAGGCGGCGGCATTCGACGGGCAGAATCGGTTTTGGATCATCGACCATGGTCCGCAGGGCGGTGACGAGCTGAATCTGGTGCAACCCGGCTTGAATTACGGCTGGCCTCTGGTCACGTTCGGCGAGGAGTATACGGGCGACCCCATTCCAGACGCCGTTACGGAACGTGAAGGCTATGAGTCGCCGGTCTACTACTGGGATCCCGTCATCGCGCC
>CAZFJU010000085.1:0-537 GCA_964518995.1 uncultured Gammaproteobacteria bacterium | reverse complement strand
GTCCGGCGCGCAGTTCTATTCCGGCGACGCGTTCCCGGAATGGCAGGACAGCCTGTTCGTCGGCGGCATGAAAGACACCCGCCTCGTCCGGCTCACGCTCGAAGGCGAGCGCGTGACTGGCGAGGAGCACCTGCTCGTCGAGCGCGGCCAGCGGATACGCGATGTGCGTCAAGGCGCCGACGGCGCGCTGTATATCGTGACGGACGAAGCCGAAGGCGAGCTATGGAAGGTAGCGCCGCCGGAAGGATAGCGCGCCGCGGCGGGTGAGCGGCCGTGCGCTACCTGTGGAAACACGTCACCCGCCAAGCCCTCGCCGCCTGCGCTCGCTTGGCGTCACTCCGTCATAGGCCGGCCGTCCGGCGTCAAGCCGCGTTCGAACCGGGACGTCTCGATGAAATAGCGGATCGCCGTGTTGCCCTCGTGGCAGGCGTACTCGAAGAACTTGTATTCGGGATCAAGGAACATCGGATAGCTGACTGTCCATTTGTCCGCCATGACCACGGGCTCTTCGATAGTCATTTCATAATCGATTCGCTC
>CAZFJU010000084.1:0-16604 GCA_964518995.1 uncultured Gammaproteobacteria bacterium | reverse complement strand
CGCGTTGTGCCCGCGCGGCGCGCTGACCTCCGGCACCACACCCATCAGCTCCGGGACCTTGAGGTTGTCGCCGGTCATCACCGCGACGTACTGCTTGCCGTCGACGGCATACGTGATCGTGCTTACCGAGACATTGCCGCCGAGGATCGTCTCCCACAGCTGCTCGCCGGTCTCGGCATCGAACGCGCGGAAGCGCCGATCCATGTCGCCGTTGAAGATCAGCCCGCCGGCCGTTGCGAGCACCGCGCCGTTACTCGGCGCACGGCCGACATTGAAGCGCTCGACGGCGCCGGTCGCCATGTCAATCTTCGCGATGCCGGTCAACTCACGGGGATCGGAGCCCGGCCGGGTCACGACGCGCCAGCTGGCCGGAGCCGTGTCGCTCGCCGCGGTAATCTCGCGGCAGTTTTCGATGTACGCCGTATACAACGAGTTCGTGCCCGGATGGTACGCGGTCGGCCAGTAGCTGCGGGTATTCCAGTAGCAGACGGTTTTCCGCTCGCCCGGCTCCTTGAAGACGAGCTCCCAATTCAGGTGCACGGTACCGTCCGGGTCGATCTTCGAGATCGCAAACTCCGGCCCGTCGGTCGGGAACGCAGTCGCCCACAGAAACTCGCCGTCGCGGCGATCGATCGCGAACAGCCCGCCGCCTTCGGTCAGCGTGACCAGCGCATCGCGCACGTCACCGGGCTCGATATCCGTGTTGGCCCATTTAACGTGCTCTGGGTCCGGTGCGATCGGGGTCCGAATCAACGTGCGCTCGTGGGTCGCGTCGAGATCCCAGTCGTCGCCGGGCAGATGCTGGTAGTACCAGACGAGCTCGCCGGTGGCCGGATCGAGCGCGACGGTCGAGTTGCTGTAGAGATCGGCCGGCGACGAGCGCGAGGTGCCGTCCGGATCGCCGCCGTGGCGCGCGGCGCGATGATCGGGCATCGGGTTCGCGATGCCCCAGAAGAGAAGATCGAGCTCGGGGTCGTAGCTGCCGGGGAACCCCCACGTCGAGGCTTGCCGGAATGCGACGTCCGCGCCCGCCCAGCTCTCGTCGCCCGGCTCGCCCGGTGCCGGCGTCGTGTAAAACCGCCACACCTCCTCGCCGGTCAGCGCGTCATGCGCGGCCAGGAAGCAGTTGTCCCGGTTGCCGAAGCACGCGCCGCCCGAGATCGCGAGGCCTTTGACGACGAGCGGACCGGACGTGTGCCCGCGCCCGCCGGCCTGCGTCTCCCAGCGCAGCGCGCCGGTACGGGCGTCGAGCCCGACGACGTGGCTGTCCGGTGCCGTATAGATGATCACGTCCCGGTACAGGGCGAGGTTTTTCGTCCGCGCGCTCGAGCCGACATTGCCCGCCACCGGCCGCTGATACCGCCACAGCCGATCGCCGGTGGCCGCATCGAGCGCCTCGACCGCCGCGCCCGGTGTGACGACGTACATCACGCCGTTGTAGACGAGCGGCACGGTCTCGGTCACGCCATCCGGCAGATTCAGCGTCCACGCGAGCGAAAGCGACGCGACGTTGTCGCGGTCGATCTGCTCGAGCGGGCTGTACCGCTGCGCATCGTAGGTGCGGCTGAACAGCAGCCAGTCCTCAGGCTGCGGGTTCTCGAGGATCTCGTCGGTGACCGGCTCGAAATCCCGCACTTGGCCGTGTGCCGCCACGGCGGCGATCGACAACGTCGCGAGCGCCGTGAGCGGCAAGAGTCTCAGGTCGATTCGGGTGGCGGACTGGCGCATGTGATAGGCCCCGGCAATGCTGTCTCGAATGTTCACAAAAGCGCGCCGCGATGCGGAACGGCGCACGGCCTCTACGGGATGTCGGCCAAACCCTGCGTGACCTCGATATACGTCCCGGCCGGATCCGTCAGGAAGGCGATCGTGAGGCCAATGGCATCGACGCGCGTCGGTGCGCGGTCGAACTCGATGCCGAGCCCGGCTACGTGCGCTGCGAAGGCCTCCATGTCCGCGACCTCGAAGCCGATATGATCGATCGCGCTGCCGCGCGACGGCTTCGGTGCGTCGCCTCGAGCCGGGATGAAATCGACCCGGCCGCCCGGCACGAGCGCCGACGGCAAACCGCGGCGCTCGCCTGCCTCGGCCGAGAACACCTCGAGATACCAGTCTCGCAGCTCGCCTTCCTGCGGCACGGAAAGATGCACGTGATGAAATTCGATCGGCGCCGCCTGCTCCGGCTCGGTCAGAATCTCGATGCGCACGCCGTCCGGCAGATCCGCGAGGATCTGACCTTCGTCGGCATTCTCGAAGAAGATCTCCGCGCCGATCTCGGCGAGCTTGGCCTTGTAGGCGTCATAGTCGCTGACCGAGAAGCCGATGTGGTTCGCGGTGGTCTCGATCGAAGGCGCATCGGGCTCGCCCTCGGTCAATAAGATGTGCATCCCCGGGAACGTGAACATCGGGCGCGTGCCGAGGGCGCTCTCCTCGCCGCCGAGCAGACGCCAGATTTCCGTGTGTTTCTCGAGGTCGGGCACCGTCAGGTGAACGTGGCCGGTGCTAATGCCGGCTGCGTTCGGCGCCGGCAACTGCGCCGCGGCGAGCGGCGAGAATGCGCCGAGCGATACCGCGGCAACCGCCGGGCCGAGGATTCGAATCAAGCAAGCGTTCTGCGTCTGCACGTCAGTTTTCTCCGTTATCCTGCTCGCCGGCGCCCGGCAAGGCAAAGACGTAGATCGTGCCGGGAGCTGTCGCGTCCGGCAGCGCATTTTCGGCGGCGCCCGGTGCCGGCGTCGTCTCGACGATGACGGCCACATGCTGGCGGCCGTCCACGGCATAGCTCAGGTCGGTCGCGATCGGGCCGCCGAGTATGGTCTGCCTGACGACCTCGCCGCTGTCGGCATCGGCAGCGCGATAACGCCGCTCCGCGTCGGCGCTGAACAGTACGCCGCCGCCGGTCGAAAGCCCCTCCGTCGGCTCTGCCGCGGGCGCGGCCGGGGCGTCTGCCGGGCGCTCGAGCCGCGCGCCGGTGCGCGCATCGAGTGCGCTCGGCGCCGCACCATCGCTCGACAGATACAGCGCCTCGCCGAGCAGTGAAAGTGTGTAGCCGCGGCTCGGGTCGGCAGCGTCCTCAGCGTCGTCGCGCGCCGTTTGCCAGATGACGTCGCCGGTGGCCGCATCGAGCGCCGCGACGCTCGCATCCGGCATCGCGACGTACATCACGCCGGCATAGACGAGCGCGCTTGCGGCATGCTCGCCGTCCGGCAGGCCGCGCGACCATGCAAGCTGAAGCCGGCCGGCATTGCCGGCATCGATCTGCGCGAGCGGGCTGAAGCGCCGGCCATCGCGCACGCGGCCGACATCCAGCCAGTCGGCCGCATCGGGCGCTTGCCGGACCGCCTCGGTGACCGGACGGAACGCTGTGATGCCGGCGCCGGCCACGACGCGCTCCGTCTCCGACGCCGCGGACCCGTCGGCTGCCGCGCCGAGGAAACGCAGATAGCCGACGAGTGTACCCATCTCGTCGTCCGCGACCGGCGCAGGCGGCATGCCGCGCTGCGGCACACCGGCGCGCAGGAACGCGGCGAGCGCGTTGTCGTCGGTATCCGCGACGCGTTGCAGTATCGACGGGCCGAGCGGCCCGCCTTGACCATCGACGCCGTGACAATGCGCGCACGCGCTGTCGTAAACGTCGCCGCCGCGCGGCGCACCGGGAGGCTCCTGAGCCTGCGCCGCAACGACGGCACAGGCCCCGGCCAAGCATGCGACGATCCCCCGGCCGAGCGCGGAAAACGTAAGCGTCATGCGTACGCCGGCCTACTGTCCGACCGCTTCGAGCAGCGCCGATTTCGGCATCGTCGGCGGCTCCGGCGGGCGGTGAATCGGCACGAACTGCTCATAGTCGAGGCCGAGCTCCTCGAGCCCCTCATAGAGGTGCACGAGATACGGATGCGGGCCGTCCCGCCCACCGCCGAAGATCGGATTGATCCACGGCTGCAGCAGATCGGATTCGACGATCGCCTTGGTGCCCGGCAGATATGCGATGAGCATGTCGTCGGCGTGCACGCTGCCCTCGAGCGCGTGCAGCTCGACGGATTGACCCGCGTCGTCGCTGATCACGAGTTGCCCATCGACGCCCTGCACGCTCACCGGCCCGCCCGGCCAATGTAGTGATTCGTCAACGGCGAGCGTCCGCGGCGTCGACAGCGCCTCCTCGAAGAACGCGACGTTCGCCGCATGCGTCAGCACCGTTGCGCCTTCGTCGATAAAATCTCGCAGACCGCTGGCATGGTCGAAATGCGCGTGCGTGACGACAACGTAGCGGATCTCCTTGCCCGGAATCGCTTCTTTCGTCAGCTCAATCATCTCGCGCGCGCGGCTGTCGTTCTGCAAACCGTCGATGACCATCGCGAAGTCGTCGAACTCGACGGCGACGCCCTGATAGGCGCCGAGCATCACGAACACGCCGTCGCCGAGCTCGACGTACGGCGCTTCTGCCGACGCGGCCGGCGCTCCGCCTCCGCCGGCACGGGGCGGACCGCTCTCGACGCTCGTCTCGGCGTCGGTATTCGGCACGACGCCATCGAACTCCAGCTCGAGCGTGCTCAAGCCGCCCTGCTTGTAGGCAACCGACCCCGGATAGCGCAGCGCATCGAACTCGCGGTAGTCGCCGAACACCGCTTCGACGACCATATCGCCAAACACCGAGTCGTCGATCCAGGTTTCGATCCGTTCGAGCCGAAACTCGGGGTCATAGTGACCCTCGAGCGTATAGGTGAGGTCGCCGCGCGGCACGTCTACCGTGACTTGCCAGCCGTCGCCTTCTGCGGCCACGGCCGCTTGCTCATCCGCCGCGAGTCGCAAGAAGCCGTGCGGCGTCATCCAGATCGGCAGCTGGTCGGGCCATGCTGAGGACGCATCGACGCGGCTCTGTTGCCGCGTCGGCGCGGCGTCGGGCTGAGCGCCGCAGCCGCCGACCTGGTCGGAATCCATTGCCGCTCTACGCATCGCGGTCTGCAGCGAGGCCACCTCCTGGTAGTCGATCACTCGACGGTAGTCGGTGATCTCCCAGCGCGCCCAGCCCTCGTTGACGTTCCAGGGCTGGCCGAGACACGCATCCCAGCCGGCGCCGGTGATCTCGATGCGCTCTGCCTCGACGCCGCCCATCGCTTCGAGCGCGGATGCGCGCAGCGCATCGACGGTCATCTGCTGCGCGGCCGCCGACTCGACAATGAGTGACGACAGCAGCACACCGGCCGCGAACGTGCCGATTCCGGCCGCAAGCGGAAACGCCCTCGAGCGCAGCCGGCGATGTGGGCCGCTCGAGCAGCCGAGACGAGGTCGTGACATAAGCTGAATTCCTCCAACAGGGCCCGCAGCACGAGCCAGGGTTGTGGACGCTCCTGAAGTACGCAACGGGTCAGGAGCCCATGAAGTTCGTCAACGCGCGCCGCGGCGCGCCGCGAGCGAATGTGTCATTGGCCTGCGAGCGCCAAGATCGTCCGCACCATGCGCCGCGCTTCGTCCTCGCCGAGCCCGGGATGGGCGGTCATCGGCGCCTCGCCCCAGCGGCCGACGCTGCCGTCGATGATCGTCGCGGCGAGCTGCGCGACGGCATCGCCGTCGCCAGCGTATCGCCGCGCGATGTCGACGTACGAAGGACCGATGCTGCGCCGCTCGGTTTGATGACACGCAGCGCAGTCGTGCTCCGCGAAAAGAACAGTGCCCGTGCCGGCTGCCGGCCGCGTCACCACTACGGCCGCAGCCGCCGCGCTGTTTGCGCGCGCCGAGCTTTCCGCGACGGCGGGCGCGATGCGCAGGATCGCCGCATCGTTTTCGTCCGTCAGCAGATACAACAACCCGTCCGGCCCCTGATGGATATGGCGAATCCTCTGCTGCAAATCCGTGAGCAGCCGCTCCCGGCGAACCTCGCCGAGCTCGTTGAAGACGATGCGCTGCAGATGGCCCGTGCGCGGCACGCGCCCCTCGCTCATCGCGGTCACGAGCAGATTGCCCTGCCATGCCGGAAAGCGATCGCCGGTATAGAAGAGCATGCTCGACGCGGTGATCGACGGCACCCAGAACAGCTCCGGCGGCCGCATGCCCTCCTGCCACGGCTGCTGCGCGCTGCCGTCGTACTCGCGGCCGTAGGTCACGATCGGCCAGCCGTAGTTCGCGCCCGGCGAGATCACGTTCACCTCGTCGCCGCCGTGCGGACCGTTCTCGAGCTCCCAGACGGCGCCGGTCTCGGGATGCATCGTGACGTCCATGACCGTGCGATGGCCGTAGCTGTAGATCTCAGGCAGCGCGGCGGGGTCATCGGCGAACGGGTTGCCGGGAGCCGGCTCACCTTCGTCGGTGAGCCGGAGCACCTTGCCGATATGCGACGCCAAGTCCTGCGGCGGCTCCGGCTGCCGCCGATGGGACGTGGTCATCAAGATATGGCCGTCGGGCGCGAAGTGGATGCTCGACGCATCGCCGCCAAACAGCGTGCTCCAGGCATTGGCGACGAATACATCTTCGATGTCCGTCAACCGGCTGCCATCGAAGCGGCCGCGCGCGAGTGCCGTGGTCGCGTAATAGCCCGTGCCGCTCGGCGGAGCGCCCGTCTTGATATACGTGAAGTAGACGAAGCCGTTGCTGTCGAACTCAGGGTGCAGCGCGATATCGAATAGCTGGTCGAGATCAAAACCCTCGCTGAGGTCGGCCACCGGCTCCGGCAGCAAGCGGCCCTCCTTGAACAGCCGGATACGCCCCTCCTTCTCCGTGATGAGGGCATCGGCCATCGTCTCCGCGCTGCCCGCCGCACCCGGCAGGAACGCCATGCTCCACGGATGGGACAGATCACGCGCGACGATCGAGACCTCGACTTGCGTGCCCTGCTCGAAGGTCGTATACGTCCAGGGCCCCTCGCCGAGCGCGACCGCCGGCCGCTGCGCCGCCGCGGCCAGCGACATCGACATCAGCGCGCCCGCGAGCAGCACACGCGCCCCTCGCGACAGAATGCATTGCATGCTCACCCCCGCCTTATCGAACTTTCGTCGCAGCCCGGGAGCCTCGCTCAAAACTGCATCGCCAGCCCGAGATAGTAGCGGCGCCCCAGGATGTCATAGAAGCTCGTATTGGTTTGCCCCCGTGCCGTGTTCGTTGCTTCCGGGAAGGTTCTTTCCGGCTTGCGGTCGAACACGTTATCGATTCCGAAGCGCAGATTGATCCGCTCCTGCAGCTCGAAACGCCCCGCGAAGTCGAACATATCATACGAGCCGGTCGGCTGGAGCGTATTGCCGGGTGCGCGGCTGCTCACCGAGTCGATGCTCGGCAGATGACGCCAGCGCAGCGTCGTGCCCCAGCGGCCGAACGAGTAGCTGGTCGTTACGAACGTCCGATAATCGAAAGCATACGGATCGAGACCGGTCAAGTCGCTCGGGCCCGAGGTGCCCTTCCAATCGTTCCACGGCGAGTCGGGGCTCACGCGCGTCGCCACCTTGTCCGCGATGGTCACCACGGCATTCAAGTTGAGGTTGCCGGGCCCGATATCGCTCCCCCAGTCGACGGAGAGATCGTATCCGGCAAAGTCGATCGCGCCTTCGTTGGTGAACATCAGCAGCGTGTTCGCGTCGTTGCCGGACTGCGGATCGCGGACCAGCTGCTGACACGCATCGTTGCTCGGATCGAAGCTCGGGTTGGTCTCCGGCGAGAAGCACTGCTGATAGATCGAGTTCGGATCCTGCGACGTGATCATGTCGTTGATCTTGATGTTCCAGTAGTCGATCGTCAGCGTCAGCCGGTCGGTGATATCGGCCACGACACCGATGGTGGTCGTCCCGGCCGTCTCCTCGCTGAGGTTTAGATTGCCTTCGACGAACCCGAACACGTTATGGGTCGCGCCGGCATTGCGGTTCGGATTGTTGTAGAACGTATCTGCACCGGTCGGCGTCATCATCTGCTCGCAGATCGCGCGAATCTGGCCCGCATTCGGGTTCAAGCTCGGGTTCGCGCTGAGCGGGTTGACCGGGTTCAAGTCCGAGCACCAGTCGCCCTGGAAGCCCACGAACTGCCGCTGGTTCGCCGATTGGAACAGCTCCGCAACGTTCGGCGCGCGGTTCGCGACCTGGTGGCCGCCGCGCAGACGCACGCGGCTATGCACCTGCCAATCGAGCAGCGCCTTATAGGACTCGACGCTGTCCGTCGGATCGTTGTCGCTGTACCGATAGCCGAGCTCGAGGTTTATCGATTCGGCGCCGGGCTTGTTCGCGAGCAGCGGCACGAGCAGCTCGCCATAAATTTCCGACGTGCTGATCTCGCCGCGCGTCTCTTTGCGCGGGTACTGACCCGCCGCGAGATCGAACACCGACTCCGGCGTCAGCAGCGCAGGCGGCACCCAGCGGTATTTGTTTTCACGATGCGACACGCCGACCGCGAAGCCGAGCTCGCCGGCCGGCAACTGAGCCAAGCCGCCTTGCAGGTTGAACTCGGTGACCGTCTGCTCGAGATCGCCGGTCATGACGATCGTCGCGCCGATGGCATCGATACAGTCTTGCGTCGGCATCGCGCCGCCCAAGCCCGTGGCAGGCAGATAGGCGCGCTCGGCTTGCGCGATCATCGAGAAGCCGCTCGTGCATTCCATGACGCCGGCGGCGAAGTTCGCGCCTTGTTCGTTGCCGCGATAGAACAGGCCGGCACCGTAATTCGGCTGATTGATCACGAAGCGCCAGCGCTGCAGCGAGGCGTTGCCGGCGGCTTCGTTCGTGGTGGCCGTCGTGCCGTTCGAGACATAGAGCTCCCACGTCCAGCCGAGCTCGGGCAGCACGCCTTCGAGCCCCGCCAGAAACTGAAAGCTGCGCGTGTCGACGAGCGCCGTCCTGTTGCCCCACCAGGTGGTGGCCACACCGACATCCACCGGCGCGTTCGGATTGGGACGACTGTCGAGCAGCGCCGCGGCCTCCGGGGCCTTCGGCCAAGCTTCCGACATCGTGCATCCGGGAATGCCGTCCGCTTCGCAGTCGAGCCCGAAGCGCCCTCCGGGCAGATAGTCGAGCACCGTGTTGCCATTGGCGTCCAGCGACGGCGCGTAGATGTCGCTGCCATGCGGAACGGTGCCGCCCCAGCCGCCGATCATGCCGCCGACGCGCTGCGGCCACTCGCCGTTCGTCTGCGCGAACATCGCTTGCGCGAAGGCGGTGAGGTTGTCGTTCAAATCGATCTTGCCGCGCCCGAAGAAGGACTGGCGCGACATCGGCGAAGATTGCTGATAGCCCACGCTATTCTCGGACAACACGCCGTTGTCCGAGCGGACGAAGCGGTAGACGTCGCCGTCTGCCGTCAAGGTCGGGCCGTTGTAGCGATAGTTGCCGTCGAGACTCGTACGGTACACGCTGCCGTCGGCATTGAAGTAGTACGGGCCGGTGCCCGTGGCGGCACTGACCGTGCCGCCGAACACTTGATCGAGCGCCGCCTGCGAAAAGCGATTCGCGCCGGCATTCGAGATGTACGGCGCGGTGTAGAACACTTGCAGCCCGCCCTGCGAGCTCGGATCGGCCCAGCCGTCCGTATAGAACTCCCGGTCCGCTTGCCAGACGCGGCCGCGCTCGTACCGCTCGACGCCGAGGATCACGTTGCCGTTGTTGCCGAAGTTCGCGCCGAAGACGAGCGACAGGGATTTCTCTTCCGCGTCGCCCTCTTCCGTCAGCCCGTAGTGCGCATCGAGATCGAAGCCGTCGAGGTCGTCTCTAATGATGAAGTTGACGACGCCGCTGACGGCGTCGGCGCCGTACACCGACGATGCGCCGCCCGTGATCGTCTCGACGCGTCCGATCGCGGCGCTCGGAATGCTGTTGATATCGACCGCCATCGATGCATCGACGGGCATTGCGCGGCGGCCGTCGAGCAACACGAGGTTGCGATTCGAGCCGAGGCCGCGCAGGCTGACCGTGGCCGCCGTCGGTGTGGTCGTCGGCCCGCCAGAGTTGCTGAGATTGGCGCCCGGCACTTCCTGGAACTGTGACATCGCGGGGATGAACTGCGGCAGCTGGTTCAGTACGCTTTCCATCGCGACGGTGCTCGACTCCCTGAATCGGCTCTGGTCCACCGTCATGATTGGGCTGTTGGCGGCAAGGTCGCGCCGTACGATGCGCGAGCCCGTCACTGTTACTTCCTCGATCGGGCCGTCGGCCTCAGGCTGCTGCGCGTGGGCCGCGCCATGCCCCATCAGCAGTGCCGAGACAGCCGACGCCAATAACGACGGACGCATCATCTTCCATGAGCGTGCTTCCCGGACCATCTTCCGTGCCCCTCCGCGGGTGCGTTCCATTTTTGCGGGGCGTGATCGTAGCTTCCCGTTCCCGATGCTGACACTGGGAAGCCATAGTCCTATGATGAAAGTCGTTGATGGCGCCAAACAGGCAAAGCGAGAAAACGCGTTCGTTTGACGCGTAAACCGAACGCGCATGAACATAGCGAAGCGCTTATGCGATTCGCCGGCTCGCCGACGCACGCGGCGCCGTCTCGTCGTGGTCGAACGCAGCGGCAAGCTCGGCCAGCTTCGCGGCGGCGAGCTCGTCCTGCGGAAAGTAAATCACGAGCCGCACGTGAGGGTCGCCCTTTGGCACGTAGACGGAATGCTCGAAATTGAAACGGCCGAGCTGCGGATGCAAGACCGTGCCGGCGCTTTCGGCAGGGCCAATATCGGTCGAATCGTTCCAGTAGCGGTCGAAGATCGGGCACGCCGAGCACAGGTCGCGGATCAGCTCGTCGAGCCAGCGGTCTTCGCCGACTTGGCTATAGTCGAACCGGAGCCGGGACGTCGCCAATCGAACCTTGCTGTCGTACTCGTCCGGACAAGTCCGGTGCACCGGGTCGTGGACGAGCAGCCGCAGCAGGTTGCGTGCGTCAGGCGCCATCTCCGCGTAGTTGCGGAAGAGCTGCATGTGCTTGTTCCAGGCCACGACGTCCCAGCGATACGTCATCGCGAGCGCGGGTACCGTCAGCGCATCGAGGGTTCGTTTCAGCAGCGGCGAGGGCTCGTGCCGGTCGGCGCGGTTCGTTGGCACGATCGGAGCCGGCCGCTTTTGAACCAGGCTGAACAAATATTCGCGCTGGGGCCCGGTAAGCCGCAGCACGGCGGCCAGACGCTCGAGCACGTTCGCGGAGACACTGATGTCGCGTCCCTGCTCGAGCCACGTGTACCAGCTCACGCTGACGCCGACCAGCGCGGCCACCTCTTCCCGCCGCAGTCCCGGAGTCCGGCGCCGGGAGTCGCCCGGGAGCCCGAATTCCGTCGGCGAGAGCGCCGCCCGCCGCGATTTCAAAAAACGCGAAAGCATTGAACTTTGCACTATGGCTCCCTCCCCCTCCGATCTCGCAGCTGCCGCAGCGACGCGGGCGTCACTGCTCCGTGACCAACCCAGCGACGCAGCGACCCGGTGTGCGCGCGCATACTTTGGTTATATGGTATACATAATCCGCGGGCGTTGCGATTCGCACGTAGCCATTGCGCGGGAGGGCGCGGCGATTGACGAGGAAAGCTGCACGTGCATCCACAGAGCGCTCTCCGCATGAGTGCGGGGCCGCGCCCCCCGGCTCTGCTAGAGGGGCTCGACGAGCTGATCGGCCACCATCTCTACGTCGCATACCGCACGCAGCTGCGTCGGTTCGCCTCGATCGGCGCCGCATACGACATTCGTGCGTCACAGTTCGCGCTGCTAAAGGTCGTCCTGCTGAATCCGCACGTCAAGCAAACGGAGCTTGCGAAGGCGCTGCACAGGAAGCACGCGAATATCGTCACGGCGCTCGATGAGCTGCAGCGGCGCAAGCTGCTGGCGCGCGTAAGGGATCCGAACGACCGGCGCTCGCGCGTGCTCCGCTTGACCCCGGAAGGCGAGCGGCTCGTGTTGGAGCTCACGAGACGCTACGCCGAGCTCGATCGTGAGCTGCGGAAGAAGCTCGGCGCCCGTGAGGTCGATCAGCTGTACGCGCTGCTCGCGCGATTTGCCGAGGTCAATGCCGAGCAGCAGACATAGTGGCCGTTAGCGGCGAAATCAGTACCGCCGAAGCGCGGGCACTCGTCGGGCAAGGCGATGCCGATTCCGGAGCGGTAGAATCTGGAGGGTGACTTCGCGACGCGGAGTTTCGCAATGCGCTTCGGGCACGGATAAGGCACCTATTTGCTCCGTGAACGGGATATCAGACGAGCTTCGCGCCGGGGGAAAGCAGCTTATGTCACGACTCTCACTTGCTGAACGGCTGGGCGGACTCTTCGCCGTCCTCATCCTCGTCATCGGCTCTAGCGCGACGCAGGCTCAGACCGAGCGGGGAGATTTCTGGTTCGAAGCCGCGCGCGATGGGAGCCCGATCGTGCGCTTGCACTACTTTCACTCGCCCACGTGCCAGCATTGTCTGAGAGCCGCTCCCGTGCTCGACGAGATGGAGAACCGGCTGCCGTGGCTGAAGATTGAGCGGTACTCGATCCTCAACAACCGCGGCAACGCCCTGCTCTACAATGACCTGGGCCGTCAACTCGGCGCTCGGACCGGCCCAACTCCGGGGTTCGTCTACTGCGGCAAGGTCGACATCGGCTTCGACACCGCAGCTTCCACCGGACGAGAGCTCGAGCGCGGCCTCACTGAGTGCTACGAAGCGCGGCTCGCCGGCGCGCCGCTCGAGCTGCGTGAGGTCACGATCACGGAATTCCCGGAGACCCCGCGAGGCGCGTGGCTCTCGTTCGTCTTGCCGGTGCTTGGCGTTGGAATCGCGGCGCTGATCGTGCTGATCGTTGCGCACCAGCGTAAGGCCCGGAGCGCCGTCGAGGCGGAAGCCGAGCGCCGCGCCACGCGCAAAGCCAAGCGCAAGCATGACCAGGCCGCGGCTCTGGAGCGCCGGAAGCAGCGCAAGTCACCCTGACGAAGCGTGCGAGTTTAGGACTGCTCCGGAACACCTGCGAGTTTAGGACTGCTCCGGAAGATCGGGCGCGCGCCTATGCAGCTGCACGGTGGCCCGGCGGTGACCGCGGATCCGCAGGTTCAGCATCTCTACGGATAACGAGAAGAACATCGCGAAGTAGATGTAGCCCTTCGGGATGTGCAAATCGATGCCTTCGGCGATCAGCACCATGCCAATCAGCACGAGAAAGCTGAGGGCGAGCATCTTCACGGTCGGATGGCTATCCACGAATCGGCCGATCGGCGCCGCGGCGAACATCATGACGCCGACCGCGATCACGATCGCGATGATCATGACCGGCACATGCTCCGCCATGCCAACCGCGGTAATCACCGAGTCGAGCGAAAAGACGATGTCGATGACGGCAATCTGCGCGATCACGCTGGAGAAGCTGCTCGCGCGCACCGCCTGCCCACCCTCCAGCGTCCCCTCGAGACTGTGGTGAATCTCGAGCGTCGCCTTGCCGATAAGAAACAGACCGCCCCCGATCAGAATCAGATCGCGACCGGAGATATCGACGCCGAGCACGCTGAACAGCACCGCCTCGAGGCGCATGATCCAAGTGATGACAAGCAGCAGCAGAATGCGCGTGCCCATCGCCAAGCTGAGACCGATGATGCGGGCCTTCTGACGCTGCGCCTCGGGCAAGCGGCCGACGAGCACCGAGATGAAAACGATATTGTCGATGCCGAGAACAATCTCGAGCAGCGTCAGGGTTGCAAGCGCAACCCAAGCCTCGGGCGAGCTGATCCATTCCATGGAAGGCGGCCAGTTTGCGGGCTAGAAGTTTAAGAGGCTGCGGTGATGACTCAGAGCCCTTCGAGCGCCTCGAGAAGCGCCTTGGGTGGTAAATAACCGCCGAGCAGCTCGCCGTTCTCCGCGTACATGGCCGGCGTGCCGCGCACGCCGACCTGGCGCCCAAGGTCGAAGTGCTCGGCAATCGGCGTCGTGCCGCATTCGTTATCGGGCAGCGAAGCGCCGAGCTTCGCGCGCGTCAGCGCGGCGTTTCGATTCTCGGAGCACCAGACTTGATCGGCCTTGGCCCAAGATTCGGTATCCGGCCCCGTGCGCGGATAGAACAGATAGCGTACTTCGATGCCGAGTGCGTTCACCTCGTCGATATCGCGGTGAAATTGACGGCAATAACCGCAGTCGATGTCGGTGAAGATCGTAATGGTGTGCTTCGGCTCGCCCTCGGTGCCGAATATGATCATCTCCGCGCGGTCGACGCTTTCGAGCGTGTGGACACGCGCTGCCGCGCGGGTCGTCTCGGTGACGTTCTCGAGGCTATCGAGATCGAATACTTCGCCCTGAAACAGATAGCGCCCGTCTGCCGTGATGTAGGCGACATTCGAACCGACCGAGACCTGATAGAGCCCTTGCACCGGGGAATCCGTGATGTCGCTGGCGCTGACCCCGATCAGCTTAGCCGCAAGCTCTTCCTTCGTCGGCGCAGCCTCATCGGCCAGGCTCGGCGAAACAGCCAACACGAGAGACGGAATGATCCACGTCGTCTTCACGGTTTCTCCTGACTCCGCCGCACGATCGCGCCGGGCTTTCACAGATTCTATCAGCCTGTGTAGCCCGCGGCATCAGGCGCCGCGTCGCAGGTGCATCGGGGTGAACCCTTATCCGCGAGGGTGGTGGCGGCTATGCAGCTCCTTCATACGCTCACGCGCGACGTGCGTGTAGATCTGCGTCGTCGAGACATCGCTATGGCCCAGCAGCAACTGCACGACGCGCAGATCGGCGCCGTTGTTCAGCAGATGGGTCGCGAACGCGTGCCGCACGGTGTGCGGCGACAGCTTCTTGTGGATGCCGGCCTTCTTCGCGTAGCGCTTGATAATGTGCCAAAAGGCCTGGCGCGTCATACGGTCGCCGCGGCGCGTCGGGAAGAGGTGGTCCGTCTGGCGCTCCAGCAAAATTTCGCTGCGGGGGCCCGCGATGAACTCTCGCAGCCAGTCCTGCGCCTCGTCACCCAGCGGAATGAGCCGCTCCCGGTCGCCCTTGCCGATGATCCGCAGCACGCCTTGATTCAGATTGAGCTGGCTCATGCGCATATTGATCAGCTCGGAGACGCGCACGCCGGTCGCGTACAGCACCTCGAGCATCGCGCGATCACGATGACCGAGCGGCTCGCTGACATTCGGCGCCGCAAGCAGTGCCTCGACCTCGTCCTCGCTCAACGATTGCGGCAGCGCCCGGCCGATCTTCGGCATCGCGATCTGCGACGTCGGATCCTCGCCGATCACACCTTCGCGAAGCAGGTAGCGATAGAATCGCCGAAAGCTGGACAGCTGCCGGGCTGTCGAGCGCGGTTTCGCCCCGCCCTCCACGCGCCACGCGATGTAATCGAGCACGTCGGCGCGGATGGCGCGGCTGAGCTCGACGCCGCGTTCCTCGAGCCGCTGATTGAGCGCCATGAGGTCGGCACGATATGCCCCGAGGGTGTTCTCCGAAAGACCGCGCTCCATCCAAATCGCATCGAGGAACCGATCGATCAGCACTTTCGGTTCCTTCGGCAGTTTGCTGCGAGCCTCCGGTACGGTATCCAACAAGTTGTGCGCCATTTAAAATCGTTACGCTGCCGTTCGTCCGCCGGGCGTTCAGGCTTTTCCGCTCATGTCCGTTGAGCGGAAGCCGGAACCCATACCTGCACCTGGAGTGCATTCACAAGGCGATATAATTCAGCCCTTTGCGATACATGCGCACCGGTCCAATTGATGATCGGCCGAGTATGGTGAGGCAGCGGGAATGTGTGCGTGACCCCTGTCACAGATGGCGGGCGTCGTTAACATAAAGAGAAGCGTGTCACAGAAATTCGATTCAATTTCACTCAGAGGACCGGCGCCGTCAGGCGCGGTTTTGACATAACCGTGCGACCGACCGCAATGGCTACTGCGCTCGGCCGGGTCGCCTACGGCGTCTATGCGTGGCTTTCACTGCTGCTCCACTCCGGCAGCCTCGCTGCCGTGCTCGCAGTGCTGCCAGGTCTTCACCGGCGGCGCCGCGCCGCGCAGTGGGCGGCTCGGCAGTTTTTCTGGTCCATCGGCAGCCCGTTACGCCTCGAGGGCGCCGTGCCGCCGGAAGGCGGCTGCATCATCGTCGCCAATCACGCGAGCTATCTGGATGGGATGATTCTGACGGGCGCGCTCCCGCCCCGCTTCACGTTTCTAATCAAGCGCGAAATGTCGTCCGTGCCGCTCGCGGGCTTCATTCTGCGGCGGCTCGGCTCGAAGTTCGTCGACCGCACCGATGTGCGCAACCGTCGGCAGACGGCGCGCGACTTGGTCGCGTCCGCCGGCCAGGGCGCATCGCTCGCCCTGTTTCCGGAAGGCACTTTCGACGATCGACCAGGCCTCAAGCCCTTCCACTCGGGCGCGTTCGGGGCCGCTTGGCGCGGGGCGCTGCCTGTTGTGCCGGTCGTCGTGCTGGGCTCGCGGCGAAAGCTGTCCGCGGGCGCCCTGATGCCGCAGCCGGGCCCGCTCGAGGTGCGCATCTGCGCGGCGATCACGAGCGGGGAATTCGCATCGGCCAAGGCGCTGATGCAGGCGGCGCGCGCGGCGATGCTGGAGCAGCTTGGCGAGCCGGATCTCGCAGCGTGCTCGACCGGCGGCGCGCCCAGCGCGCGGCGCAGCAGGCTGCCGCCGGCCGGCGGGCTGCCCGCGCAGGCCACCGAATAACGGGCTTTCAACGCCGCAACGCGCCGCCAGAGGCCCTGGAGA
>CAZFJU010000083.1:0-16887 GCA_964518995.1 uncultured Gammaproteobacteria bacterium | reverse complement strand
GCCTTGCCGACGACCTCCAGCTCGCCGCGGCGTTTGCCATTGGCGAAGCTCATGTTGTATTCCTGGCCGCCGCGCCGGATCCAGACCTCGAGGTGCTTCGATAGCGCGTTCACCACCGAAACCCCGACGCCGTGCAAACCACCGGAAAAGCGGTAGTTTTTGTTAGAGAACTTGCCGCCCGCATGCAGCTTCGTCAGGATCAACTCGACGCCCGGAATCTTCTCCTCCGGATGCAGATCCACGGGCATGCCGCGGCCGTCGTCGACCACCTCGAGCGAGCCGTCCTGATACACGGTGACCTCGATGCGCTTCGCATGTCCGGCAACGGCTTCGTCGACGCTGTTGTCGATAACCTCGTGCGCAAGGTGGTTCGGGCGCTGCGTGTCCGTGTACATGCCGGGCCGGCGCCGAACGGGCTCGAGGCCGCTCAACACCTCGATGTCGGCAGCTAAATAACTCTTGCTCATTAAAAAATTCGATCGGCCCTCGGCCGGATAGGTCAGGGAAAGGCGCGGAATTGTAGCGTGAACGGATGACGGCGAGCACGCGCCCGAGGCGCGCGAAAGCCCCCCCCGCATGCCGCATCCGACCGCAGGGGGCGTCAATTCGGCCCGTCCCGTCGCGCCGCACCTGGGCCGCGCGCCGCGACGCCCAAAGTCGTTCCCTCGTGGCGACGCCACGACCCGCCGACACTGCCTCTGACGCTCGGGCAGCCCACGCTGCCGACACGCGCGAGCGCCGGCCTCATTGCCCGCCGGCAAGGCGAACCCGCCTAGGACTCGCCCAGGACGACCCGCCCAGGACGACCCGCCCAGGACGACCCGCTCCCAAGCTCGTCCCAGACGATACGCTCTTCTCGATTCGGCAACTGTCTTTTTGTATCATCTGCGCATATCTTTAACCTGATACTGACGCAAGTCTCTGTGGTATCGGCGAGTGTTCGCGCGAATATCCGTTGCGTCGTGCACCACACGTCTGAGGATCATGGGGGAACAGATGAAGCACAAATACCTGGTCGCCGCCGTTGCGGCATCGCTTGGGTCGAGCGCGTGGGGTCAAGCGCTCGAGGAAGTCGTCGTCACAGCCACGCGCCGCGCAGTGGATCTGCAGGAAGTCCCGATCTCGGTCGTGGCCATCACGGGCGAGAACCTCGAGATGCGCGGGCTGCAGCGTCTCGAGAGCCTCAACGCCACGGTGCCGAACCTGAGCGTAATGGGAAGCAACGGCGGCGCCGGCACGACGCAAACGTCATTTCGCGTCCGCGGCATTCCGAACGTCGGCGTGTACATCGACGGTATCTGGCAAGTGAGCGGCGCCGGTCTTCTGACTCAGGAGTTCGTGGACCTCGAGCGCGTGGAGGTGCTGCGGGGGCCTCAGGGCACGCTGTATGGCCGCGATTCGGTCGGCGGCGCTATTCGCCTCGTGACCCGCGCGCCCGCCGAGGAATTCGGTGCGTCCATGAAAGCAACCATTGGCAGTCTCGACCGCAAGGACGTCTCGATCGCAGTCGACGTGCCGCTCAATGACAGGCTCCTTACGAAGTGGACGGCCGCAAGCCTCAATCGGGATGGATACATTCAGAACATTACCGTGGACCAGAAGAACGGCGACGTCGACCAGACGGTGCTCCGGGGCGACGTGCTGTGGTCGCCCACGGACGAATTGAGCTTGCGATTCAATTATCTGTCGAATGAAAGCTACCTCACCGAGCCGCGTGTGCAGGACGCGATCTTTCTGGATGCCATCTTCTTCCCGACCAACATCATCCGGGTGTACTCGGCCGCCGGCGCGACCATCAGCCCGGAGCTGCACACGGCCGGCCACCCGGGCGGCCGCGTGGGCAAGTGGGAGACCGCTTCCCAAGTCACGCTGCCGAACTACGTGCTGAACGACCAGCTTGCCGCAGACATCAACTGGAACCTCACCGACCGGATCAGCATGCAGTTCCTGACCGGATACATCGAGCAGGACGTGCGTAACTACGTCGACTACGACACAACGGAATATGCCGTCGTCGAGGATCTCGTCCAATCGGATCTCGAGCTGTTCAGCCAGGAAATACAAATTACCGGCACGCACGGCCGGGTGGACTGGGTCGGCGGCCTGTACTACTGGGACCAAAAGACGCGCAACCGCTCGGCCCGCTTCGCGGCTCGCGAGTTTCTGAACGGCAAGCTCGACGTGCAGACTGCGTTCGATTCCCCATACTGCCAGGCGCTGGCCGCGGCGCCGCCGGTCCCCGGGCCCTCGAGCACCTGCGAGGCCGCGTTTGCGTTCTACAGCGGCTTTGCAGCGGACGGCCTGACTCACAATACGCAGGACGGCTGGGCAGTCTTCGGCGAAGCGACGGTCCGGCTCACCGACGCCCTGAGTCTCACGGCCGGCATGCGCCATCACGACCAGGAGAATGCGTCCCAAACGGTGACGATCGTGCCCGGCGTCAGCGCGCCGACCCCGCCGGAGGCGAACCTCGCGTTCACCGGCGGCGACCCGCTGGCCGGCGTGCCGACCGGCAACGTCGTACCGACGGCCTTCGACGAGAACACCATGCGGGTGTCGCTGCAATACCAATTTACGCCCAGCATCATGGGATATATCGGCTATTCCGAAGGCTTCAACTCGGGCGGCATCTCGATCTCGAACATCGCCGGCGGGCTACAGCTGCAGCTGCCGTACCGTCCTGAGTTCCTCGAGAACCGGGAGATCGGCATTCGGTCGGACCTCGCAAACGGCCGGCTGCGCTTCAATGCCACGTACTTCGACACCGTCTGGGACGACATCCAGGCCGCAGGCGTCGTCCGCAATCCGCTCACGGGCGAGGATCTGCCGGGCCTCGTGACCCGCAACGTCGGCGCCGCCGAAGCGAGCGGCCTCGAGATCGAGCTGACCTACCTGCCGACGAGCGCGCTGCAGCTCGACTTCAGCCTCGGCCTGCTCGACACCGAGTACACGGACATCGCCATCGGCACGGAGGGCCTCGTCGCCGGCGAGAGCGAGTTCAGCCAGGCGCCGGATACCACTTACAACCTCGGCCTGCAGCACAATGCCACTTTCCGGCAGGGCGGCTCGCTGACGACGCGGCTCGAGTACTCGTACTCGGCGCAGTACTGGCGCTCGCCGAACCCGACGCTGCGCACGGCGTGGTATCCCGGCGTGCCGGCGGGCTTCGACGAGACGGGCGACTTCGGCCTCGTCAACGCGCGGTTTGCCTACACGCCGCCCGGCGGAGAGTGGGAGTTCGCTGTATTCGGCACGAACCTGACGAACGAATACATTCTGAACTCAGGCTTCTTCCATGGCCTCTGGGGCGTCGACTTCGCGACGGTATCCCGGCCGCGCGAGGTCGGCGCCACGTTCTCGGTTCGCTTCTGAGTCGGTAAGACCGGTACAGACCCGCGTGCCGGGTGCACGTTGCACTCGGCACGTTCCGCCAGCTCGCGACCACTTCGGCGGCCCATCTCGCGAAAGGCAGCGCCCCTCGTGGAAGGGGGAAAGAGGCAGCGCCCTTCGCGGCAGCGGAAGAGGCGATGTCCTCGGGAAGATCAGTCCAGATCGCGCCGCAACGCGTCCGCGACCGCGGCGGAGACCACCGTCTCGTGAACGTACTCCGGATGCTCGGAGCCGAGCTTGAAAGACGCTCCGCGCTTGACCGCGTCCTTCATCCCCGACGATAGCTCGAACCGGACGAAGTGCACCGCGGACGTCTTGCCTTCGTCGGTGCGCTCGAGATCCTCGTCGGCGATACCGACGCTACGCTCGCCGTCCACCTCGAGATACAGATCGTCCTCGATCCCGGCGAAACGCATGAGTGCGAGGCGCCTCTCCTCGGCGTCGGGGAACTCGATCATGAACGTCGCCTTGAAGTTGCTGCCGTCCGGAATCAGCGGGGTGTATGCCGCGAGCTCCTCTTCGATCGCTTCCGACTCGAAGATGCGCTCGATGCGCAGCATCTCTTGCACCTGATATTGTATCGTCAGCCGATCCTCGAAATAGAGGGTCGCGTTCGGCCCAAGCGGCACCTGACGATTCTTTTTGTGCTCGAGAACTTTCGCGCGAAATTCATTGCGCGCTTTATGATATTGCTCGAGCGTATAGAGATCGCTGACTTTCAACGCTTCCATGTCGGCATCTCCTGCACGTTGCTATATTCCGTACGCCCGCCGCAGCAGCTCGAGCGGGCTGCTGGCCGTCGCCGCGTCGGCCAACGCCGCGATTTGCTCTGCCGCCATCGGACAATCGCTGACGAAATGATCCGGCTCAGCCTTATCGACCTGCCGGGCGACTGGCCGGCCGATCTTACGCGAGGTCGGTCCATACTCCTTCTTGACGGCATAGGTGCCGTCATGACCGGAGCAGCGCTCAATGGCTTGCACCTTCGTATCCGGCACGAGCTCCAGCATATCGCGCGTCTTGAGGCCGATGTTCTGCACACGCTGATGACACGGCACCTGGTAGGCCACCTTACCGAGCGGCTGCTTGAAATCGGTGCGCAGCAGGCCGTGCCGGTGGCGAATCATCAGATACTCGAACGGGTCGAAGAACGCGTCGCGCACTGCGATGACTTGCTCGTCGTCCGGGTACATCAGCGGCAGCTCCTGCTTGAACATCAAAACGCAGGAGGGAATCACAGAGGTCAGATCCCATCCCGCCTGCACCCAGCGGTACAGCTCCGGAATGTTCTGCTCCTTGAGCTTCTCGACTGATTCGAGATCGCCCATCTCGAACTTCGGCATGCCGCAGCAACGCTCCTTCGTCGGCAGCGCGGTCGGGATACCGTTGTGCTCGAACACTGCGACGAGATCCTCGACCAGCGCCGGCTTGTTGTGGTTGCCGTAACACGTCGAGAAGACCAACACCTTGCCGCGCGTCTCGCCCGCCGCTTCCGCCGTCACATCCTGCCGCCCGACCTTATCCTTGAGACGGCGCCGTGCGCTCTTCGCGGCGTACTTCGGCACGGGCGCTTCAGCGTCGACGCCGAGCGTCGACTCGAGCAGACGCCTGCCCCACTTGGTCGAGTTCACCGCGTTGACCGTCTCGGCGATCACCGGCACACCGGCCAGGCTGCCGACGAGATCGGTCGAGCTCAGCATCCGATCCCGGAACGAGATCGGTGCGCCATCCTTGAAGCGCTTGTACTTCGCCCGCAGCATCAGGTGCGGAAAATCGACGTTCCACTCATGCGGCGGCACGTACGGACACTTGGTCATGTAGCACATGTCGCACAAGTAGCAATGATCGACCACGTCCCAATACGCCTCGCGAGGGACCGCGTCGACCTCGCCGGTCGCCGATTCATCGACCGCATCGAACAGCGTCGGGAAGGAATGGCACAAGTTGAAGCAGCGGCGACAGCCGTGGCAGATATCGAAGACGCGCTCGAGCTCGGCGTAGAGCGGCTCGTCGGCCGTGAAGTCCGGCGCGCGCCAGTCGAGCGGGTGGCGCGTCGGCGCCTCCAGGCTGCCTTCCCGGCGGCCCTCGAGGGATCCGCCAGACCCAAGGCCCGCGCCGGCGGGCGGTGTGACTTCGCTCATCGGCGATATGCCTCCCGTCCCGCGTTCCGGTCACGGGAGCGGATTCGAAAGGGTGTGCTACCGGAATTCGGAACAGGGGCGGCGACCGGGCCGCCCCCACGAGATCATTAGGCGTCGAGGTTGTCGAGCGCCTTCTGGAAGCGGTTCGCGTGCGACCGCTCGGCCTTGGCGAGCGTCTCGAACCAGTCCGCGATCTCCTCGAAGCCTTCGTCGCGGGCGGTCTTCGCCATGCCCGGATACATGTCGGTGTACTCGTGCGTTTCACCGGCAATGGCCGCCTTCAGGTTCTCGCTGGTTGCACCGATTGGCAAGCCCGTAGCGGGATCGCCAACCGCCTCGAGATATTCGAGATGTCCGTGAGCGTGACCCGTCTCGCCCTCAGCGGTGGAACGAAATACGGCCGCGACATCGTTATAGCCCTCGACGTCGGCCTTCTGAGCAAAGTAGAGGTAACGGCGATTCGCCTGCGACTCGCCCGCGAATGCTTCCTTTAAGCTCTGCTCGGTCTTGCTGCCCTTCAGTTCCATGACGGATGTCCTCCTGCCAACGATCGCTTTCTCAATCGACAAGGCCGACGCAACGTACTTTGCACCGACCCCATTTTAGACTTAGTCTAGATGAGCCGATAAGGTAGTGCCGCCGGTGTGCAGTGTCAACAACCGGCAGCCTTTGCGAAGCACACATCGGCGATTTGACCCTCACGGCGAGCGTCCGGTACCGTGCGCAAACTTTCCGCCAGACTTGATGCCACATGACGCAGCTGGAAAAGAACCCGAGTCTCACGCAGCTGGAAAAGAACCCCAGTCTCGAGGAATCCCTTGAAGAGCTCGAGTCGCTGGTGGAGCGGCTCGAGAGCGGCGACCTGACGCTCGAGGAGGCGCTCAAAGAGTTCGAGCGCGGCGTGAAGCTCACGCGTGAATGCCAGTCGGCGCTGAAGGACGCGGAGCAAAAGGTCGAGATTCTGCTGAAGAAGACCGAGACGGCGGAGCCGGCGCCGTTCGAGCCGCCCGCGGATTAGCAGCCGCTTGCCGAGTTAGTGAGGTTCGCTCTGCACACCCTGCAGCCGCTCGATCAGCGAGCGTAGGAACATTTTGTTGAAGCGGAGCTGGCAAGCGGTCGACGCCTGCTCGAGCAGCGTCGAGCTCACCGTCATCAGCGTGACCGGCCCGATCGCGGAGATCGTCGCGGTACGCCGCGCGCCGCGCACGTAGCTCGTCTCACCGAAGCAATCGCCGGCGGCCAGCACACCGATCACGCGCCGCCCGGACCGCACGGACACTTCGCCGGACACGATGATGTAGAAGCGGTCGTCGAGATCGCCTTCGCGGACGATCTCGTCCGCATCGTTATAGTCGCGCCACTCGCTCGCGCGCAACACGCCCCAGATTTCGGCATGCGAGAATTCGTGAAAGAAGCGCAGCTTGCGCAGCTGCTCGAACTGCGCCTGCGTGTCGATCCGCTCGGATTCGCTGCGCAGCGTCTGGAAGATGCGCGTCATCGACGCCGCGAGCTCCAGGCCATTCTGGAAACGCTGCTCCGGCTCTTTCCGCAGCGCGGTCGAGACGACATCTTCGATCTCTTCGGAGATCTCCGGGCGCAACGTGTGCAGCGGCGCCGGCGTCGCATAGACGATCTGGTGGAGCAACTTGCTGAGGTTGCTGCCGCGGAACGGCCGGTAGCCGGTCAACAGCTCGTACATCACCGCGCCGAGCGAGTAGATATCTGAGCTGGGCGTGATCTCGGCTGACTGAACCTGCTCGGGAGACATGTAACTCGGCGACCCGGCGATGCCCTCGATCCTCGAGACAATCGAGTCCTTCACGATCGCGATGCCGAAGTCGATGATGCGCACATCGTTGTCGAGCGTCAGCATGATATTGCTCGGCTTGATGTCGCGATGGATCACCCCGCGGCCGTGCGCGTAATGGAGCGCCTTCGCGCACTTGAAGATGATTTCCACGACATCGTCGATGCGCAGCAGGTTATCCGGCTTGCAGTACGCCGCAAGCGTCCGGGCGCCATGCACGTGCTCGGTGACGACGTAGTAGCTGCCGTTCTCCTCGCCCGCATCGTAGATAGGCAAGATATTCGGGTGCTGCAGACGGCCGACCATCTGAGCCTCGTTGAAAAACATCTTCCGTGTGACGCGCGCACGCTGCTCGTCTTCCTCTTCGGCGTCGTACAGCTTGATGGCGACGTCGCGACCATAATAGGGGTCGTGCGACAGGAACACGCGGCCGGTGCTCCCCTGCCCCACCTCGTTGATCACGAGATATTTACCGATGCGCTCCGGGGCCCGGGGTGCTTGGCGCTTCCTTGCGCCTGCGGCAGACGTTGGCTGCGCCATATGCTCGAGTAAACCCGACAGCTAAGAGGGTCGCCGAAGCCGCTAGTGTCCCGGAACTAGGCGTTCAGCAAGAGCAGGAGGCGCAGCCCCTCGAGAGATGCCGCTGCAAACACGCCTGCCACCAGGTCGTCGAGCATAATGCCGAGGCCGCCGGCGAGTCTGTGATCCAAATCGCGGATGGGCCACGGCTTCCAGATATCGAATAATCGGAACAAGAAGAAGGCGGCAACGAGCCAGAGCGGATCACCGGATAGCACGAGCGTCGCGGCCAGAAACCCGACGATCTCATCGAACACGATCGACGGATGGTCGTGCGTCGCCAACCGGCGCGCGCTCGCATCGCAGATGAAGATGCCGGCGGCGAACAACGCTATGACGATGCCGATGCGAAGCGGCATCGGCAGATCCAGCATCAGCCAGGCAGGCACCAGCGCGACGAGCGTGCCGGCAGTGCCGGGCGCGCGCGGCGCGAGGCCTGCGCCGAATCCGGTCGCGAGCCACTGCACGGGGTCGCGCATCGAGGGCTTTGCCCGCGACCCGGTCATAAAAAGTGCAAATACCCTGCGCGCGGCTCGAACGCCGCATTGCCGCGCAGCCACTCAATGCCGCTGCCCTCGACCATGTGACCGATGCGCCGAACGGCAATGTCGGAACGCGCGACCGCGTCGGCGACCTGGCCTGCGGCAGCCGGCGGCGCGGTGAAGCACAGCTCGTAGTCATCGCCTCCGGAGAGAGCGAACCGCATCGCCTCTCCGCCCGCAAACGCCTTGAGCGCCGCCGACATCGGCACCGATTCGACGTCCACGACCGCCCGGCAACCGCTCATGCTGCACAGATGCCCGAGATCGGATGCGAGCCCGTCGGAGACATCGATGGCCGCGCTCGCGATGCCGATCAGCGAGCGCCCCGCCTCGACACGCGGCATCGGCCGAAGATAGCGTTCGATGAGCAGCGGCTCGTCCCCATCGGCGCCGCCTTGCAACGCCCCCGGCGACGCGGCCAGCTGATCCAGGCCGGCGGCCGCATCGCCTAGCGTGCCCGTGACGTAGATATCATCGCCGCTGCGCGCGCCTGCGCGCGTCATCGGCGGCTCGTCGTCGGCAAAGTCGCCGGTGGCTTCCACGGTAATGGACAGCGGCCCGCGCGCGAGGTTACCGCCGACGAGCACGACCCCGTAGCGGTCCGCGAGCGCGTGGAAGCCGACGGCGAATGCTTCGAGCCACGGGGCGTCGACCCGCGGCAGCGTCAACGCGAGCGTCGTCCAGCGCGGCCGGGCGCCCATAGCGGCCAAGTCGCTCAAGCTGACCGCGAGCGCGCGATGCCCAATCGCATCGGCCGGAGCGGCCGGCAAGAAATGCACGCTCTCGAGGAGAGTGTCGACCGTGACGGCGATCCGGCCGCGTGTGTGGATAACCGCCGCGTCATCGCCAATGCCGATCAGCACGTCGGGATCGCGGGACGGCCGCTCAAAATAGCGACGGATAATCTCGAATTCGTTCATCGGTGTGCACAGGGTCTCGAGACGAGACCGATAGAGGCATCGAGTGTCGTAGTCATGCGCCGCCCGGCGCGCCGCGGAAACCTTCGGAGCGCGCGGCCTTGTCGAGCACCGCATTGACGAAGCGGAAGCTCTCGGCAGCGCCGTAGCGCTTCGCGAGCTCGACGGCCTCGTTGATGACGACCCGGGTCGGCACGTCCGGCCGATGCTTGAGCTCCGTCAGCGCGATCAGCAGAATCGAGCGGCCCACGGCGTCGAGCTGCGCGAGCGACCGGGCTGCGAAACGAGCAATCGCCTGATCGAACACGACGGCCTCTTCGACGGCGAGCCCGAGCAGCGAGCGAAAGTAGAGCCGATCGACCTGCGTGAATTCCGGCAGCTGCGAAAACTGCCGCTCGAGCTCGACGACGTCATGCCCGGCGATCTGCCATTGATAAAGCGCTTTGACGAGCAGCTCCCGTGCCTGTTGCCGGCCGCGAGCGGCACGGCCGCTGCGGGACGTACGCCCGCGTTCGTTGCGAGTCACAGCGCGCTACTGCTCCAGCTTGCGCGCAAGCGTCGCCATCTCGATGGCCGTCAGCGCTGCGTCGACGCCCTTATTCCCGGCCTTCGTCCCGGCGCGCTCGATGGCTTGCTCGATCGTCTCGACGGTCAGCAAGCCGAAACCGATCGGGATATCGTGCTCGAGCGACACGCGGGCGATGCCGCTCGCGGCTTCGCCGGCGACGTAGTCGAAATGAGGCGTCGCCCCCCGAATCACGCAGCCGAGCGCGACCAGCGCATCGTGCCGACGCCCCGCCGCGAGCTTCTTCAGCGCGAGCGGAATCTCGAATGCGCCCGGCACACGCAGCAGCTCGATATCGGCCGGCTCCGCGCCGTGCTTGACCAGCGTGCCGACCGCCGCGTCGACGAGGCGCTCGACGATGAACTCGTTGAAGCGTGCCGCGACCAGCCCGAAGCGCAAGCCGCGTGCGCTGAATAGGCCCTCGACGACCTTGATTCGCTCATCCATGGCGATCCCTGCCCTCATTCACGTACTCCACGACCTCGAGCCCGAAGCCCGACAGACCGTGCATGTTTCTCGGCGCGGACAGCACGCGCATGCGCCGCACGCCGAGCGCCCGCAGCACCTGGGCGCCCGTGCCGATCGTGCGCAAATCCATTGCCCGCTCGCGTCGCGCGGTGACCTCGTCGGGCGGCTCGCCGAGCCCCTTTACGATGCGCATCAAGTCGCGCGCCGACTCTTCCTGACGAAGCACGACGACGACTCCCTGACCATGCTCGGCCACTCTCCGCATCGTGTCGCGTAGCGGCCAGCCGAGGCCTTCGTCCTTGACGCCGATGACGTCCAGCAGCGTTTCCTGTCGATGCACACGCACGAGCGTCGGGGTCTCCGGATCGATCTGCCCGCGCACCAGCGCGAGGTGCACGGTCCGGTACACGTGATCCTCGAAGCAGACCATGCGGAACGGGCCGAACTCCGTCTCGATATCGACCTCCGCGATCGCTTCGACGGACTCTTCTTTCTCCAGCCGATACTTGATGAGATCGGCGATTGCGCCGATCCGCAGCCCGTGCCGGCGCGCGAATGCGACGAGCTCGTCGCGGCGCGCCATCGTGCCGTCGTCGTTCAATATCTCGACGATCACCGCAGCGGGCTCAAGCCCGGCGAGCCGCGTCAGATCGCAACCGGCCTCGGTGTGGCCGGCGCGGGTCAGCACTCCGCCGGGCTGCGCCATCAACGGGAAAATGTGTCCCGGCTGTGAGAGATCCTCGGGCCGCGCGTCCGGCGCGACCGCCGCGCGGACGGTCCTCGCCCGGTCGTGGGCCGAAATGCCGGTCGTCACCCCCTCTGCCGCCTCGATCGATACGGTGAAGTTCGTCGTGCGCCGCTGGTCCGTGCTGTTGACCATCAGCGGCAGGCGCAGCTGCTCACAGCGCGCGCGCGTCAACGTCAGGCAGATCAGCCCGCGCGCATGCCGCGCCATGAAATTGATGTGCTCCGGACGCACCTTGGTCGCGGCCATCAGGAGATCGCCTTCATTCTCGCGATCCTCGTCGTCGAGGATGACGACCATCTCGCCATTCCGCACGGCATCGATGATGTCCTCGACCGTGTCGAACTGCAGTGCGGAGTCGGCCGACGCGCGTGTAATCATGGCTTTGTCTGATGAGGGTTTGAAACGGGAAGACTACCGCGAATCCGCGGCTCGAGCATTCGTTCGACATAGCGGGCAAGCATATCGACCTCCACGTTGACGGCCGTGCCGGGCACGTACTGCGCGATGATTGTCGCAGCGCGCGTATGCGGCACGATGTTGACCACGAAGCGGTCGCCTGCGGCTTCGTTGATCGTCAGGCTGACGCCGTCGACGGCGATCGACCCTTTGCGCGCGACGTACCGGGCGAGCGCCGGCGGCAGCTCGATCGTCACCACCGACGAGCGCGCCGCGGGCTCGACGGACACGACGTGGCCGATGCCATCGATATGCCCGCTGACGAGATGACCGTCGAGCGGGTCGCCGAGCGCGAGGGACGGCTCGAGATTGACGTCGGCGCCGGCCTTGACCCGGCCGAGCGTCGTGACCGAAAGCGTCTCCTGCGATACGTCCGCCGTGAACCGATCGGCGCCGATCTCGGCCGCGGTGAGACAAACACCGTTTACGGCGATACTCGCGCCGAGCGCGGGCGGCGACAGGCCCGACGCGGGCAGCGCGATCGCAATGCGCCGATCGCCGCCGCGCACGTCGACGGCGAGCACGCGGCCGATCCCTCTGACGATACCCGTGAACATTGAACGGCTCCTCTCGCGCTTGCTCTGCGGCGCCCGCGGTCGACAGGCAACGAATACACCAAGGCGCGCTCGAGCCGGCCCGACTCGCCCGTGGAGCTTTCGACCGATGCGCGCTACGACGGCTCGATGGGCGGGCGAGCGTCCAGCCGCGCGATGATACGCAAATCGTCGCCGACGCGGCGGATATCGTCGATCGTCAGCGGCACGCGCTCGTCGAGCGATTCGAGCGGCGGCAGCGAAAAGAGACCGCGCGCGCTGTCGCCGAGCAGGTGCGGCGCGAGATAAAGCACCAGCTCGTCGATGAGCCCCTGATCGAGCAGCGCACCATTGAGGCGCGGTCCCGCCTCGACCCAGACGTCGTTGATGTCGCCCGCGGCCAGGTGCGAGAGCACTTCGACGAGGTCACAGCGAACGCCGCCGCCGACCCGTACGACCCCTACGCGGTCGGGCGCCGCGACGCGCGCGCGCCAGGCGTCGACCGCTGCGGCGCCAGCCGTCGTAAACAGCACGACGGCGCCCGGCGGCGCGAGCAGGCGTGCCGTCGGCGGGGTCGCGAGCCGCGCATCGACCACGGCGCGCAACGGCTCGCGGCCGGCTGACGGCCGCGCGGTCAGCTGCGGATCGTCCGCGAGCACCGTGCCGATCCCCGTCAGTATCGCGCCGGTGCGGGCGCGGAACCGGTGCACGTCCGTGCGCGCATCCGGGCCGGTGATCCACTGGCTGTTGCCGTTCGCGAGCGCAGTCCGCCCGTCGAGGCTCGCGGCAAGCTTGCTGCAAACCCACGGGCGCCCTCGAGTCATGCGCGCGAAGAAGCCGCGATTCGCGGCACGCGCCTCGGCCTCGAGCACACCGACCTCGACCTCGATACCGGCCGCGCGGAGCCGCTCGAGCCCGGATCCCGCGATCGGATTCGGGTCGAGCACGGCGCAGACTACGCGGCCGACGCCGGCATCGATCAGCGCCTGGCTGCAGGGCCCCGTGCGCCCCGTATGATCGCACGGCTCAAGCGTCACATACGCGGTCGCGCCGCGCGCATCGGCGCCCGCTGCCGCGAGCGCGACGATCTCGGCGTGCGGCCCGCCGGCGGGTCGGGTCGCCCCCTCGCCAACGACACGGCCATCGCGGACGAGCACACAACCGACGGCCGGGTTCGGCGCCGTGGAGCCGAGCACCGCCTCGCCGAGGCGCAGCGCGCGCGCCATATGGACATAGTCGTCGGCGCGGCTCACGGCTCCCCCTCCTTACCTTCGGGCAGCAGCGACATCTGCTCGCGGCTCGGCGCTCCGGTCAGCTTGAGCCGCTGAATCTCGTCCTGAAACTCGGTGATGTCCTGAAAGCTCCGATAGATAGATGCGAAGCGCACATAGGCGACCTCGTCGAGCCGCCGCAGCTCGTCCATGACCATGTCGCCGATCAAACGGCTCGGCACGTCCCGCTCGCCCATCGTCTGCAGGCGGTGGATGGTCCGCTCAATGCTGGCCTCGACGTCCTCTGTCTTTACGGGCCGCTTTTGCAACGCGGCCAGCATGCCGCTGCGCAGCTTGCCCTCGTCGAACGGCTCGCGGCGATCGTCGCGCTTCACGACATGCGGCATGACGAGCTCCGGCGACTCGAACGTCGTAAAGCGTTCCGCGCACCGCAAGCATTCGCGGCGGCGCCGCACCTGCCGGCCCTCGCCCGCGAGCCGCGAGTCGATCACCTTGGTATCGATGTGATTGCAGAACGGGCAGTGCACGGCGTCAATACACTGGGAAACGAGCCAGCATCCCGGCGGCGCCCTCCCGCACGCGCGCGGCGACGGCGTCTGAATCCGGCTGCTCGACCACGGCCGCGAGCCAATCCGCGACGGTATCGATTTCCGCCGGACCGAACCCGCGCGTCGTGACGGCCGGCGTGCCGAGCCGGAGCCCGGGTCGAATGCCGCGCGACGTTGCCATCGACACGCCGTTCACGGCGATGTGCGCGCGCTCGAGCGCGGCCGCAAGGTCGACCTGCGCGGCCGTCTCCGGAGTCTCGACGAGCAGCATGTGGTTGTCGGTGCCGCCCGCAGCGAGCTCGAGCCCGCGCGCGGCGAGTTGCTCGCCCAAGCGCCTTGCGTGCGCGAGCACCGCCTGCTGATAGATTCGAAAGTGCGGCTGCATCGCTTCGTGGAACGCCACCGCCTTGCCGGCGATCACGTGCATCAGCGGGCCGCCCTGCACACCGGGGAAGACCGCGTCGTCGAGCCGGCGCGCGAGTGCGGCGTCGTCGCCAGCGAGAATCATCCCCCCGCGCGGTCCGCGCAGGGTTTTGTGTGTCGTGGTCGTGACCACGTCCGCGATACCCACCGGGCTTGGATGCAGCCCGGCGGCGACGAAGCCCGCGACGTGGGCCATGTCCGCCAGCAGCAGCGCGCCGACCTCGTCCGCGATCTGCCGGAACGCCGCCCAGTCGACAGTGCGGGAATAGGCCGAGAAGCCGGCAACCAGCAGCTTCGGCTCGAGCCGGCGCGCCGCGTCGCGCACGGCGTCATAGTCAATGAGGCCGCTTGCAGGGTCGACGCCGTAGTGCGCCGTTCGATAGAGCTTGCCCGAGAAGTTCGCGGCGTCCCCATGCGTGCGATGCCCGCCCTGCGCCGGATGCATCGCGAGCACCGTGTCGCCGGGCTCGAGCAACGCAAGATAAACCGCCATATTGGCTTGCGAGCCGGAGTACGGCTGCACGTTCGCGTAGCCCGCGCCGAACAGCGCGCGAGCGCGCTCGATCGCCAACGCTTCGACGGCATCGACGTGCTCGCAGCCGCGGTACGTGCGCCGGCCCGGATAACCGTCGGCGTACTTATTCGTCAGCACCGAGCCCTGCGCCTCGAGCACAGCGCGGCTCACGTAGTTTTCGGACGCGATCAGCTCGACGTGCTCTTCCTGGCGGCGCGCCTCCGCCGCGATCGCGGCGCGCACGGCGTCGTCGCGGCAGAGGTCATGCGCGCGGCGGGCATCCGCGGCACGCGACGTTTCGGCAGGCTCGCTCGTCATGGCTCGTTCCGCAGCCCAACGGGCCGCCTCCGGTCAGTCCTCGCCGACGGGGCCGGCGAGCGCATCGACGACGCGCGTCCAGGCGCGCGCGAGATTGCCGCGATTGTAGCCGCCGCCGCCCATCGCGAGCAGCCTCCCGCCGGCGTGACGCGCGGCGATCCCGCGCAGGCGGCGCGCGGCATGCGCATGCGCCTCTTCGCTGTATTCGAGGTGGGTGATCGGATCGCCGCGCAGCGAGTCGGCGCCGCACTGCAGCAGCACGAGCTCCGGCCGCGCCCGGTCGAGATACGCTTCGACCTCCTCCCACGCGGCGAAAAACTCCTCGTCGCCGGCGCCAGGCGGCATCGGCACATTGAGCTTGGTGCCGACCGCGGGGCCGCGCCCGGTCTCGGACCGGCTGCCGGTGCCGGGGTAAAGGAACCGCCCGTCCTCGTGCAGATCGGCAAAGATGACGTCCGGATCCTCCTCGAACCCGTAGAAGACGCCGTCCCCATGGTGGGCGTCGATGTCGATGTAGGCCACGCGCCGGATGCCGTGAACGCGCCGCGCCGCCTCGATCGCGACGCCGCAGTCGTTAAACACGCAAAAGCCCGCGGCGGCGTCGCGGCGGGCATGATGCAAGCCGCCGATCGGAATGAATCCAGCCCGATTCTCCGCGACGATGGCCGCAAGCGCATTCAGCGTGCCGCCGACCACGCTGGCCGCGGCCTCGTAGACCCCGGGATACGCCGGCGTATCGCCGCCATCGAGGAAGCCGCTGCCGCGCTCGGACAGCTCGATCACGAAATCCACATACTCAGGCGTATGGAAGTACTCGATCTCGGCGCGAGTCGCCTCGCGGGCGGCGCGCCGCTCGACGCGCTCGGCTACGCCTGAGCGCTCGAGCTCGGCGACGAACGCGTCGTGCCGATCAGGACCGAAAGGATGCCCTTGCGGGAAGCCGTAAGCCGCGATGTCTTGGCCGGTGATGACGATCATCGCGACGCAGCACGCCCGGGATACGGACGCCAGAAACGCACGCACTGAACCTCCGGCCGAAAAAGGGCTCTGACCCCATTTCCGCCACTTGCGGGGCGGTTTGCGTTTACTCGATGTTTGCTCATAATCGCAGCCCCCCTCGAACGGCTGGCCTCTGCGTCTTCACAGGGTTTACATGGCACAGTACATCTATACCACGAACCGTCTCGCCAAGGTCGTACCGCCGAAGCGGCACATCCTGCGGGACATCAGCCTGAGCTTCTATCCCGGCGCCAAGATCGGCGTGCTCGGGCTAAACGGCTCCGGCAAGTCGACGCTGCTGCGCATCATGGCCGGGGTCGACAAGGACTTCGACGGCGAAGCGCGACCGCAGCCGGGCATCAATATCGGCTATCTGGCCCAAGAGCCGGAGCTCGACCCCGAGAACACGGTGCGCGAAAGCGTCGAGGAAGGCGTCGCGGACACCGTCGCGCTGATCAAGCGCTTCAACGAGATTAGCGACCGCTTCGCCGAGCCGATGAGCGACGACGAAATGAACGCGCTGCTCGAGGAACAGGGCAAGCTGCAAGACAAAATCGATGCCGCCGGCGGCTGGGAGATCGAGCGGCAGCTCGAGATCGCGGCCGATGCGCTGCGCTTGCCGCCGTGGGATGCGCAAGTCAAGCACCTCTCCGGTGGCGAGCGGCGCCGTGTCGCACTGTGCCGGCTGCTGCTGTCCCGGCCCGACA
>CAZFJU010000082.1:0-17043 GCA_964518995.1 uncultured Gammaproteobacteria bacterium | reverse complement strand
GCGGTCCAGACGAGGCGGCCCGTCTCGTTATCGTACAACGAGCTCTCTACGATGACGTAGGTATGCTCCTGCCAATAGCCGCGGGAACGCGTGACCGCCCGCGATGAACGCCAATGCCAGTAATAATGCCAGTGCGGATAGTAGTACCAGTAAAACGGATCTCCCCAGACGATACCCGGCGGCATTGCCGGCAGATATGCCGTCGGTCTCCGGTAAATCTGCCGCTCGTCCACCGCGATTAGGCGGAAAATGAGTAGCCCGTCGACGTCCGCGCCCATCAACTCGCGCTCCATCTCTTCCTGAGAGTAGTTCACGCTTGAATCAAGCAATGCGTGCCCCACGACTGCGTCGACATCGCGCTCGAGAAGCTGAGCCACGGCTTCGGTTTCGAAGCTGCGGCTCTCGGCGTCCGTTTCGAATAGCGCCAGAACGGCGACGCGCTCGAACCCACGGGCGGTGAAAGTCGGGTCGCTCCAGCTCGTTTCGATGCGCGTAGGGTTGAAGGCGCACGCCGCCACGAGAAGCAGCCATGGGATGATTAGGATGAGCCGGCCCATGGGGCAACCTCTCGATCCAAAAAGCAGCACGGTGCAAGCTCTGTGCCGACGCGTGCCCTCGTCGCGGCGGCCGAACGCCGAGCAGAGGCGCGCACATCCTCAACGGTGCAGCTGAAACCCCTCGCGTTCCGGTGAACATCTCGGTAATTTGGCGGATGTTCACGCCCCATCAAGGCGGCTTCATGGTGACGATCCGCATGCCGCGGGAAAAGCAATGCACTGTCGAGCGCGAGGAGCTTCGAATATGTCGGTATGGCGAAATGTCGGATCGTGGGCCGTCGTGGCGCTGGTATGCGTTGGGGCATTGGCGGTCGAGCGCGCGGCGGCGGAAACGATCGCCTTGATAGGCACCGGAAACGTAGGCTCGGCGCTCGGTCAGCGCTTTGCCCAGCAGGGTCACACGGTGGTCTACGGCTCCCGCGATCCCGGGCATGCCGATGTGGCCGATCTGGTGCGCGAGACGGGGCACGGCGCCATTGCGCTGTCGCCGGCGGAAGCCGCAGCGCGCAGCCGGGTCGTCGTGCTTGCGGTGCCTTGGACCGCCGTTGAGGAGGTCGTGCGCGGGTTAGGAGATTTGTCCGACAAGATCATCGTCGATCCCACCAATCCCCGTGTCGTCGCGGCGGACGGCTTCGTAGACTACCCGGCGCCCGATTCGAACGCCGAGCGCATCGCACGTCTGGCGCCGGCTGCCGTGGTCGTCAAGGCTTTCAGCTCGCTCGGCGCCGAGACAATGTTCGATCCTTCGCTCGCCGGCGGCCCGGTGACGGTCCCGGTCGTCGGTGATGATCGGCAGGCGAAGGAGCTCGTCGTGGCGCTCGCGCGCGAGATCGGCCTCGGGGCGATCGACGTCGGTCCGTTACGCCATGCGCGGATCGTCGAAGGTTTGCACTACCTGCGTGCCAACGCGCTCGATGGTCGCGTCAATTTTTACTTTCCGCTCGACATGGCGCGAGACTGAGTGGTAGGCGTCGAGCCCGTCAAGCGTTGCCCGAGCGCCGCCATGCGCCGGATGGCTCGGGCGTTCCTCGTTCTCGCCGCGCGGGGAGCTCCTGTTTCGCGCCAAGCTCAGGCGCGAAAAGGCTCGGGTCGCCCGGCGCTGCCCAACGAGCCGTCCTCGAGCTCTTCCGCCGTATGGCCGAGCACGATGTCGAAATTGGCTGAGAGCTCGCCGAGGGTCGACCCCGCGATGGGCTTATAGTCCACCATCAACGTCTCGAGCGCGGCCGGATCACCGATGCGCTCCACGATGAGATCGCGCGCGTTCGCCTCATGTCCCTTGACGAGCGCCTGCGTCGCCATCAAGCGCCGGCCGGCCTTGCTCACTGCGACATGGATGTGCGGCGCACGGAACGTTCCTTGGAGGGTATACGGAACGGGCTTGATCGTGCGGAAGTAGTACCGACCTTGTGAGTCAGTTAGAAACCGGCCATAGCCCTGAAAACCTTCGTCGAGCTTACCTTCATGCCGACCTTGCGTATGGATGTAGGAGCCGTTTACATCCGATTGCCAGATCTCTATGACGGCGTTGCGGATCGGGCGTGCGGCCTCGTCGAGCACTCGACCCGTGAGATGAGCAATCTCACCGATCGCCGGGGTAACTTGGTCGTTTATGAACAACAGATCATTATCGGTATCGAGCGGCAGCTGGTCCGGATAGTACGGCCCGTCGCCCGTCGTTGCGGTACGCCGCAGGGCTTCGGCGAAGGCTTCGGGCAAGGTGAGCGCGGCTGCACCGAAGCTCATCGTCTTGAGAAGGCGTCGTCGATTGGTCGGCATGGCAAGACCTCCGCTCGCAAGATGCAGTCAGTATAGCGCCGAGCGGGGCGCTGCCACCCCGAGCCGTCGAATTGTAGGGCCCTAACGGTCGCCTGCTGTGCGGTAACCAGGCTCTGTCGTCGTGACGCCGGTCTTGTTGGGTGTGAAGCTCGACCTCTCCGCTCCGATCAGCCCGCGCACGGGGAGGCTTAGCGCGAGCGCGCCGAAGACGAGCGCGACCGACCCGCCGGAGATACTGTGCTCCCAGCCCGGCGTCAGCCGCTTCGGGACGCCGTGATAATCCACGAGGTACGCGAGCGCGGCGATTGCGTAGCCGCCGGCGAGCGCCTTGCCCACCTCACCGCGGTCGGCCGCGCCGCCGAACGCACGCTCGTACAAGGTCGCCCATAACATGGCCGAGCCGACGTGAATGGGCAGCCCGACGGCCGTATGCTCGAGGTCTACGTCCGTGACGCGACCCGCGTCCGGGCCGTGCAGGATATGCGATGACGCGTTGAGCGGCGCAATCGCGCTGCCGCGCTCGCGAATCCCGCATAGCGCAGCAACCGCGGCCGTAGCCGCCCCGGCGATCGCGCCGCTCAATACGCCGTCCCGCAGCGCGTCGTTCCAGCTCTTCGATGCCATCGCTCGTCACCCATGTATTGTGAATGACGTGCATCGTTGCAAGGGGCGCGCCAGAGAACGTCGAGCCGGGGCGGTCGAGGGCTTTGGCGGAGGCGCCGCTCATCGATGGGGGCCCTCATCGCGGTACGAAGTTGTCCGAAGCAGGGCGCGGCTACCGGCGAAATTGCCGTTTTGACCGGAATATGCGTCGTGACCAGCGGCCTGTTTCGGCGCACTCTCGGTACACAGCGGGATCGACGGAATGCGATCCCTTATCGCGGGCGCTTACGCTTCATTCACGCCACCATGGAAGGGAAATCCAATGCGCGAGCTCAGCACGCTTGAAATCAACACAGTGTCCGGCGGCCAGCTCATCGGCACTGTATCGCCGATGGCGACTTTATCGCTGATGGTGCTCTCACCAACGCCGCTCGTGGTGGCGGTTGGGACGGCCGCGCTCCTGTACTACGCCTTTTGCTGATCGCGCGGCTGCCGCGCTACGAAGCGGAGATTGTCGCGCTACTCGTTCGGCATACGGGCGCACGACGCGAACCGGGCGCGAAGAAAGGGGCAGAGAGCCGGACACTCTCTGCCCCTTCTTTACTGCGCTTGACGAGCTCTCAATGTCGAACCTGACTCGTGACATTGTCCTCTTCGTACACTTCGCAATTCGCGCGCTCTGCCATGATTCCCCCGTCAGCCCTTTCCTGTAGACGCAGAACGCGGGTCGGCATCACCCAGGGCGCGATAAACATCTCCGGGTCCTCGATCGTCATGTCGTAATGGAGCTCGTTTCCGATCCGTGTGAGTCTCTCGACGATACGCATGGCGCCGGAGTGGATGAGACCCCCGCGTCCCAACCAGGTCGTATCATCGAAATTGATGGAGTCGATGACGAGCGTGTCCCCTTCCCAGGTGCCAACGCTCTGCCCATAGAACGTCGCGAGATTGAGCTGCTGCTCGGTCAGCTCGCGACCGTCTGTGGGGATATTGCGGTATTCGTTATTACCGCCGCCGTAATCCGCGTTGATAGGGTAGAAGAAGAGGACATCGATATCGCCCTGGATGATCCGCGTAGGCGTGCCGTGCCGCGGAAGCCCCAGCGGCTTGCAAGTCATGACGGGATCGTACTTGTTCGTCCACATATCGAGCTCCTGAATCCGATCCCAATGCTCGGGTTTGTAAATGGGACGACCGAGCACGCCAAACCGCGATGGCGAGATCCAGGCGTAGTCCACAAAGAAATTATCTGCACCGCTTTGGCAGCCGAACTCAGGGTTGATTCCTCCGCCTTGTACCTGCGTGGGGCCGCATCGGCGGCTGCCACTACCCGTGATCGGATTGGGCGCGCGACTCCAGTTCCCGGTCAAGTCCGGCTTCCCGTCGGTGCGGCGCGGCGTCTCGATGGCTGCCGTTTGCGGTGCGGCCGCGGGGGCGGGCGACAACGTCCAGTCGGGAGGCTGGTGAGTCGGTGTGATCGCCGCCTTGACGCTCTCGGGCACCGGCATCACGACATACATCTGCCCAGTTTCCGTCACTGTGGTCGTGATGTCGCGAACAACGGTGCCATTCTTCGTTTCGGTCATTCTGCCGGCATAGAACGCCTCGGCAGGGTGGAGCGGATTGTTCCAATCTCTATAGTCGCTGTAAGTAAACTCGTACGTATCGGCGCCGTTTTCCACGACGACGCTCTTGGCCATGAACTTGTCGTCGAGCGTCGCGGTCGCGGTGGCAGTCGGGACGCCCGGAATTGGGAACGTCAGCACCGGCTGGTCACCTTCCCACCGGACCGACGTTTGACCTGCCGTCATCACATCGGCCGGTACCCGTTGCGGTCTGCCGGTCATATCAGGCGGGTTAGGATACTGAGTGCTTGCCATCGCTGACTTCCACGCGCCTTGCGGGTTTGCCCACAAGCGAATCATCCGCTCCTCCACGGCCGCCGGCATCGGTGTAGCTTCGCCTTCGCCAGGTACGAGCTCGGCGCCCTGAATGTCTTCGTTCCAGCTGTACGCGCCACTCAGAACTTCGATGTCGGAACAGTTCTCGCCGTCGGGCCGAGTGCCGGTAATGCGGATCCGTTCACCCGAGGTCTGGTAGCTGATATCGGAGCGGTACATCGTGACATTGCAGGGCTGCCCATCGACCTGCATGGTGCCGGTGCCCTCATAGACGAGCGACATGATCAGGTCGTATTCCTCGGTGCTACGCAGCATGCCCATGTGCCAGGCCCAGTTGAACAGGACCGACTTAAGGTCCTGCGCGTCGGGAGCAGGAGTGTACGGCGGCTCGCCGCTTCGACCTTGAGCGCCAGACAGCGAAGGCACGCCGATCAGAAGAGCTACAACGAGTGCGACGCGTGTCGACATCATTCTTTCTCGACAAGTCATCAGGATCTCCGGTTGAAGGCGCCGTTCACTAATTGCCGCCGCGGTTGCCCAGGACCTGGCCATCCGCCCGTTCGATAAATTTGAGGCCTCCCAATGGGCTCCCGTTTCGCGCCGGGGTGAACGTGACCTTCAGCTCCTCCCCGATCTTGAGCGCATTCGGGCCGACTTTGGTGATGCCGGCATTAGCGAGAGCCGTAGCCGAGCCGGTCGTGAACGTCCAGTCGGTCGTCGTGCCGTCGTCGTTCGGCACCGTAACCGTTATCGATCCGTGCGGGTTCACGAACTGGAGCGCGGCCAGCGTGCCCGTGACTTTCTCTTCCTTCCCTGGATCATAGACCGCGGCTGTAGAGTGGTGCGCCTGGGCCGACGCACCGGCGAGCAAACCTCCGACGAGGACAGAACATTTCAAAGCTCGTCTAATCATTTGTGTCTCCGAACGTGTGACCCGCAACACATGCCATCCCGCCGAAGAAAGCCGGACAGCCGTTCGGCAGAGCATACGCCCTTGCTACCACGTCGGCGAGATGCAAGGCCGTGCGATGTCGTTCGCCTAGTGAATGAACCCAGCCGGCGTCGATGCCAGTGCATTGATGCAAGGTTTGCAGCACGCTGCAATAAGGAGTCGAGAAGCAGCGACCGCGATAGCGATAATGTCACGTTGAGCGTATGGCGACCCGGTCGCTGGTAGCGATGCGACCGACGTAGTGCGGCCTCGCCAGAAACACTCCGACGAGCGCCGGAACCGCCATTGCCAAATGGTTGATCTCGGCGCTCATGTTCGGCGCCCCATACGCCGGGTCGAACGGTAGACCGATCCAGAACGGGCCATAAAAGCCGACCATCAGGATCAGCATGACCCACCACCCGACCGGCGTGCGGTACGGCGGCGCCGCGAACAAGATGACGAGGATCGCGGCCATCGCACCGAGCTGGGCGCCGAGCTCTCGAATGAAGTGGTGCCAGCTGTGCGTCTGCACCACCGGAGATTGGTCAGTGAGGAGGAAGGCGTCGTTGCCGATGTGCGCGAATGTGGCGCCCAAGCTGGTCCAGCCTGCCAGAAACCCAATGATGACGAGGACCCGTGCGCTCCAGATGTTCGTCAGTATCTTCATCGCCGCCCCTTAGTGCTCCCTCTGTCGACATCTTATCGAAGCTAAGCGTTACGGGGCGCCCCTTTTTCGCCCACACGTCGGACCCCTTCAGGGCGCCGTTGCGGACACTATGCGTCTCAAGAGGTTTCGCGTTTCGTCGCATTCCACCGACCCTCGCGAGCGCTCGCGTGTGCATGGAACTTTTGCCTCCGTTATCTTAAGCGGTCGGGGTCGCATGGGGTGGTAATGGTCGTCGTCGTCATGGGGGTCAGCGGGAGCGGCAAGACGACGCTCGGCACGGCGCTTGCCGCGGCAATCGGCGGCCGCTTCGCGGACGCGGATGATTTCCATCCGGCCGCGAACATCCAGAAGATGCGTGCCGGCCGCGCGTTGACCGAGGCGGACCGTGCGCCGTGGCTCGACGCACTTCGTTCGGCGATCGACGGCTGGCTCGCGGAACCCGCTGTGACGGTGCTGGCGTGCTCGGCGTTGACGGCGCAGAGCCGCACGCGGCTGGGCGTGGGCCGCCCTGGCATGAGGCTCGTCTATCTGCACGCGCCGAAAGCGTTGATTGCGGAGCGAATGCGCGCGCGCCGGCATTTCATGCCCCCGAATCTCCTCGACAGCCAGTGCGCGACACTCGAGCCGCCGGCCGCAGGGGAAGCGCTGATGCTCGACGCGCGCCGGCCCATCGAGGAGCTCGTCGCGAGCGTTCGGCAGGAGCTCGGCGCGTAGTCGGTGTGCTACCCGGACGAGCCGAGTCCGCGCTTCAATTCATGCTGATACTGCCGATCGCATTGGCACCGGCTGCCGCTACGGCTTCGTCCTCCTCGGGCCTCGCGCCGCTCGTCGCGATGGCGCCGATCAGCTGGCCGTCCCGATAGACGGGCACGCCGCCGCCGAAAGTCACGGCGTTCTCGATCTCGTCGATTTCTCCGGCCTGAACCTTTGCGCCATACTCCGCCGAGGTCATCTTGCTGCCGATCACCGTGAGTGTCTTGCGCGCGGCAATCGTGGCGGTGAACGGGCTCGCGTTGTCGAGGCGGTGGACCATCACCACATTGTCGTTCTGGTCCGTGATGCGAATTGTTAAGGCCCAGCCGTTCTCGTGGGCATGCGCTTCGGCTGCGGCCATCGCGGTGGCAGCGAGCTCATAGGTCATCAGGCTCGGTTCGGGCGGCGGGCCGCGGCGGGCGCCGCCCGGAGGCTGGGCGATAGCGACGGAAGCGGTCAACAGCAAGCCGATAAAGGCGGCTCCAACGGAGGATATGTTCTTCATTGTGGTCCCCGGAAGAATTGGCGAGTGTTGGAGTATATCGGGATCGGCGCGACTTTGGCTCGTCCGCGGGGCGTTGCGCTCACGCCGTCGGATCTGCTGCAGCCCGACGACGCTTGCAGGGAAAAGCTGCATCATGATCAAAACGCTGAGAGTTACCCCCGTGTTGCATCATGCTCGAATGTTTCCGCACGATATCGCTTATTGTTGGCTCTGGCATGCAACATGCTGAGCGCCGATTGAGGTCGAGAACGCTTCTCGACCCGAGCTCACGGGCCGCGTCGGCGCGTGGATCGTGCGGGTTGCTTCGGAGAGCAGACCAATGAAAAAAGCTGTGTCGCGTTCGTTTATCCCGGTGCCGCTGGAGAGCCGCACCATGCGGCGTCGTTCCGGAGTCGGCTTGCCGATAATTGTGATGCTGTCCCTGTCCACGGCGGTTGTCCATGCAGAAGGGCATGGGCTGGCTGCGCGGGCTGGAGTGCTGGGCGCAGGGCTCGAATATACGTACTCGCCTTCGGATGTCGTCTCTTTTCGGCTTGGATGGAACGGTTCAAAAATCGGCTTCGATTCCGAGCAATCCGGCATCAATTACGAAGTGGACCTAGTCTGGGATTCGATCAGCGCCGCTTTGGATTTGCATCCGTTGAAAGGGCCATGGCGTCTCTCGGCCGGCGTGCTCAGCAATGACAACCGCGTCGAAGCGATCGGTCAGTTGGCACGCAGTGTGACGATCGGGGAAGAAACGTACAGCCGAGCCGAAGTCGGCCGGCTCACCGGGCGGGTCGAGTTCGACGATCTCGCGGCTTTTGTCAGCATGGGGTGGGATTGGTCGAGGCATAAGCGCGTTGGCCTCTCGTTCGACATCGGCGTGCTGAAACAAGGCAAGCCCGAGCTCGCGCTCCAGGCAAGCGGTCCCATTGCGTCGCACCCGGATTTCAGGACGAACCTCGCGATCGAGCGCGATGAGTTGCAGGAGTCGCTCGACGACTGGGATATACTACCTTTCGCGAATTTCGGGATCGTGTTCCGTTTCTGAATCCGTCCGGCCCGAGCCCATCCGCGCGGCCATACCAGTGGGAATCCGACTCAACCATACACTGCTGCCCCGGGTTTCGGACGCAGGTCTAGCCGCGCTCGCGCTTTTCGCCGCCGTCTTTGCCGTGCAGGCGCAGCCGGTCGCCGGCGGCGGCGTGCAGCCGCCGGCCGCGGGCCTGGAGGCGCCGGAGCGGGAGCTCCTCAACAGCGAACGCATCGAGCAACGCTTCGGCAGCTATGGGGTCGACGTGCTGCAGAGCGACGGCCGCTATCGCACGTCGAAGCTGTTCAGCGTTCATGATGGTCTGGAGATCTGCCGGACTTTCGCCGTTGTAATGTATCCGGAGCGGGTCGACGAGCGCTTCGCAGCCGAGCACGCCGAGATCCTGGAGGGCGGCTCGATCGGCGCCGTGTTCGTGAGCCGCGGTTGGACCGTAACCAAGCGTCACCTGCATTTCGGTGCGCTCCCGGCGACGGCGCGAGTCGCTGAACTGATGCACGCGCGGCAAGGCGAGCCGCTTGCCGTGCACATTTACGAGCTCGCGGTGTCGAATGGCAACGTTTCCATCGACTACGCGACGATCGCCGAGGTGCACCACCCGGAGTACCTTGTCCTTGCCGATCTACCTCGCATCTACGGACCACCGACCGCAAACGAGCCGGGCGCACGGCTTGGACGCGTTCTGGAGGAAACTGCTGCCCGAATGCGATGAGAAAGGGCCGCGAGCACGCTATGCTTTCGGTGGACCGCTCGCTTGCTCCGGCAGGCTCCAACTCGCCGGCACTATGCTAGCCTAACCGAGCACTGTGCACTTGGAGACCTCGATGACCGAAAAAAACATGGAAGCCGACCCATTCAATATCTCGTTGCGCAAGTTTCTGAAGCAGGTTGGCGTGACGTCGCAGCGCGCGATCGAGGAGGCGGTAGAGACGCATCGCCTGACGCATAAGGGTAAGCTCACTGTACGCGCAGTGATCACTGCGGAAGGTACCGATCTGCACCACGTCGTCGAGGGCGACATCGACCTCGGCTAATCCGCGCTCCTTACCGCAACCACAAAATTTGGGCAGCTTCGAGCGGCACGGCGGCGCCCTCGTGCCGAGGCACGATGCGCGGCGTGTAATCCGCAGCCGGCCGCGTTGTCGGTGCAGAGCCTGCGTAAACGTAGCCGCCGGTCGAGCCAAAGAGCTCGCCGGCGCGGATCATCTCGAGTCGAAACGGCGGGGCGCCGTCATGGCTGTCCGCGAACAGCTCGACGCAAACCGCCTCGGGGGCGATGTCGTCGAGATAGACGTGCACCTCGAAGCGGTGCACCGATTCGAGCGTTTCCACTTTGGCTTCACCGAAGCGGACGGCCTTCCACTTGAGCTCGAGCAAGCGCTGCCATTCGACGATCCGGGCGCCCGCTGCGCCGCCGTTCGCCGCACGGCGCCGATACTCCGCGGCTGCCGGCAAGTAGTGCTTCTCGGTATATTCGCGCACGGTGCGATTGGTCGAGAACTGCGGTGTCAACTGCGCCATGCTTTCACGCATACGTGCGACCCATGCTGTGGGGATGCCGCTCGCATCGCGCGTATAGAATGCCGGCACGACTTGCGTCTCGAGCAAATCGTAGAGCGCATCGGCTTCGGCCGCATCCCGGGCCGGATCGTCACCGTGCTCTTCGCCGTCACCGAGCGCCCAGCCGACCTCGGGTCGATACGCCTCGGCCCACCATCCGTCGAGCACCGAGAGATGCAGCCCGCCGTTGACCAGCACTTTCATGCCGCTCGTGCCACAGGCTTCCCAGGGGCGCCGCGGTGTGTTGATCCAGAGGTCGATGCCTTGCACGAGGTGCTCCGTGAGGAGCATGTCGTAGTCGCTCAAGAAGACGGCATGTGCTCGCGCGTCGGGTCTGTCGCGCACGAACTCGATCCAGCGGCGAATCAGTGCTTGGCCGCCGGTGTCGGCCGGGTGCGCCTTGCCCGCGACGAGGAGCTGCACGGGCCGCTGCGGATTCGTCAGAATCCTGAGCAGGCGTTCGGGATCGTGCAGCAGCAAGTTCGGACGCTTGTACGTCGCGAAGCGCCGCGCAAAGCCGAGCGTCAGTGTATTCGGGTCGAACAGATGAGCCGCTTGCTCGATCTCCTCGTTCGACGCGCCGCCCGCGGTGAGCTGCCGGGCGAAACGCTCGCGCGCATAGTCGATCAGCGCGCTCGCGCCCTCGAGCCGCAGCCGCCACAGATCCGCGTCGCTGACGGAGCGGATGTCGCGCTCGACCGCCTCGAACGTACCGATCCAGCGCGCCTTGCCGCATGCGTCTGTCCAGAGCGCGTCGGCCGCAGGCGAGTCCCAGGTCGGCATGTGCACGCCGTTGGTCACGTGCCCGACCGGTACCTCGCGCTCGGGCCAGCTCGGGAAAAGCGGCTGAAAGAGCCGGCGACTGACATGGCCGTGCAGCCGGCTCACGGCGTTAACCGCGCTGCTGCCGCGAATTGCAAGGAACGCCATGTTGAAGTGCTCGCGCGTGTCCTGCGGATCGCGGCGGCCGAGGGCGAGCAACTCGTCGAGCGAGATTCCGAGCTCCTCGGTCGCGTAGCGGCCGAGGTACTGTTCGATCAGCGCCGGCGGGAAACGGTCGAAGCCGGCGGCCACCGCAGTATGCGTCGTAAACAGATTCCCGGGGCGGGTCGCGGCGAGCGCTGCCTCGAACGGCTGACCGGTCTCCTCCATGAATGTGCGCGCGCGCTCGAGCACGGCAAATGCGGCGTGCCCTTCGTTGAGATGACAAACCTCCGGCGCGGCGCCGAGTGCGTTCAACAGCCGCCAGCCGCCGATGCCGAGCACGATTTCTTGCTGCAGGCGCAACTCGAGCCCGCCGCCGTACAGCTCGCTGGTCACGCTGCGGCGGGTCGGAAAGTTCGCAGCGTCGTTGCTGTCGAGCAGGTACAGCTTGACGCGGCCGACTTGCACCTGCCACGCACGTAGCCGCTGCACGTAACCGGGGAGGTCGACCTTGAGCCGCAGCCATTCGCCATCCGACGTGCGCAGGGGCGTGATGGGCAGTTGACCCGGATCGTTGTACGGATAAAGCGCGAGCTGTGCCCCATGCTTATCGATGACCTGTCGGAAGTAGCCCTGACTGTAGAGCAAACCGACTGCGACGACCGGCACGCCGAGGTCGCTCGCGGCCTTCAGCTGATCGCCGGCGACGTTGCCGAGACCGCCGGAGTAGATCGGTAACGCTTCGCTCAACATGTATTCCATGCAGAAGTAGGCGACGCCTCCAAGCGGTGCGCTCTCGTGTTCGCGCTGGAACCACGCAGAAGACTCGAGCAGGCCGCGGCGGCGCTGCACCAGCGCATCGAGGCGCTTTCGGAATGCGGGGTCCGAGAGCACACCGGCGATCTTCTCGCGCGAAGCCGTCTGCAGCACGCTCCACGGGTTATGGGTGAGATCCCATAATTCAGGATCGAGACGTTCCCACAGCTCGTCCGTCGAGTGGTCCCACGACCAGCGGACATCGAGCGCGAGCTCGGCGATCTCCTCGAAGCCTTCCACATCTGGCGCACGGAGGCTGTAGGAGAGCTGGGACGGGGTAGTATCTTCTGGCATCTTTGTTCGGTCGTTGTCCATTGCAGGTTACGGTGGAATGAAAAAAAGCGGGGACGCACTGCCAAGGTATGAGTGTGCCCCCGGCAAGCCTATCGCTCCACGCTGCTTCGATCGCTCGGAATTTGCAAATCGGCACGTGTACTGGCCTGCTACGCTTGATCAGGGAGGATGCCGGTGAGCGACACACGTTCAGATGCGGCGGCGACCGCGAACCTCGCTAGCGAAACGGACGGGGGGAGGGTGACGTCCGTCAGGGGCTCGGTCGTGGATGTCCGCTTCGCCGGCAGCTTGCCGGCGGTGCGCGAGCTGCTGATGTCGGAAGGGGGGCTGCAGCTCGAAGTGTCTGCGCACATCAACGGCCACACTGCGCGCTGCCTGGCGTTCGGCGGGACGGAGGGCATTGCCCGCGGCACGCGCGTCACGGCGACCGGTGCACCGCTTACGGTGACTGTCGGCCGCGAGCTTCTCGGTCGGGTCGTGGACGTGTTCGGCGATGCGATCGATGGCGGCGAGCCGATCGCCGGGATGCGCCGCTCGGCGTACGGGCCCGTCGTGCCGCTTCGCGAGCGGCCCGTGACCACCGAGATCCTGCACACCGGCATGAAGGCCATCGACCTGCTCGCACCGCTCGAGCGCGGCGGCAAGGCGGGCCTGTTCGGCGGGGCAGGCGTCGGCAAGACCGTTCTGATCTCGGAGCTCATTCATAACGTGGCGGCTCGGCACCGCGGCGTGAGCGTATTCTGCGGTATCGGCGAGCGCTCCCGGGAGGCGGAAGAGTTGATCCGAGATGTCCGCGACGCGGGCGTGCTCGATCAGACGGTCCTGGTTTTTGGTCAGATGAGCGAGCCGCCCGGCCCGCGCTTTCGGGTCGGCCACACGGCGCTGACGATCGCGGAGCATTTCCGGGACGACGAGCAGCGCGATGTGCTGCTGCTGATCGACAACGTGTTTCGGTTCGTGCAGGCGGGCATGGAGGTCTCGGGCTTGCTCGGCCAACTCTCTTCGCAGATGGGCTATCAGCCGACGCTGGCGAGGGACCTGGCCGAGCTGCAGGAACGCATCGCGAGCACGCGGGCGGCGTCGATCACCTCGGTGCAAGCGGTGTACGTGCCGGCCGATGACTTTACCGACCCCGCTGTCGTGCACACTTTCAGCCACCTTTCCGCGTCGATCGTGCTCTCGCGTGAGCGCGCCGCCAAAGGGTTCTACCCGGCGATCGACCCGCTTGCGTCAACGTCGTCGATGTTGAGCCCGGTCAACGTGGGCGAGCGTCATTACCGGATTGCGGGCGCCGTACGTGCATCGCTTGCCGCGTACGATGATCTGAAGGACATCATCGCGATGCTCGGCCTCGAGGAGCTCAGCGAGGAGGATCAGCGCACGGTCTCGCGCGCGCGGCGCCTCGAGCGCTACCTCACCCAGCCGTTCCACGTCACGCAGCAGTTTACCGGTCGCGGCGGGGCGTCGGTGCCGATCGACGTGCTGCTCGATGATTGCGAGGCGATTCTGAACGACAAATACCGGCACGTCCCCGAGCAGGACCTCTACATGATCGGCACGCTGCCGAAGCGCACGGAGGCCACATGAGGCTGCTGCTCTCGGTGCCGACCGGCATCGTTATCGATACGCGGGTCACCAAGGTATCGAGCGAGTCCGATCGCGGCTCGTTCACGATCCTGCCGCGGCACGCCGACGGGGCAATGGTGCTGCGTCCCGGGCTTTTTGCCTACGTCGGCGAAGAAGACGGCGCCGAGGTGTTCGTGGTGATCGACGAGGGTGTTCTCGTTAAAGCGGATCGCGATCTCAGAGTCGCGTGCCAACGCGCCGTCGTTGCCGGCGATCTGCGCGACGCAAGGTCTGCGCTCGGGAAGTACCTGCACGAGCAGAGCGAGCACGAACGCAAGGCCAAGTCGGTGCTCATGACGCTCGAGGCCGAGGTCCTGAGGCGCCTCGGGGAATTACGCTGATGCCGCCCCGGAAAGAAGGCGACGATCTACTCGATGTCGTCGCGCGCAAGCAGGCGGACAAGCTCCGCTCCCGGCGCGAGGGCCGACCGAATATCGACCGCGGTCTCGGGATGAGCGGCATCGTCGGTTGGTCAATCGCCGTGCCGACGCTGCTCGGCGTGGCTGCTGGGGTCTGGCTCGACGGCTGCTTGGCCAACGATTTCTCGTGGACGCTCACGCTGCTCGCGGTGGGGCTGTTGGCGGGATGTATCACGGCGTGGTATTGGGTCAGGCGGGAGCTCGAGCGTGACCGCTAGCGCGCCAATGCCACGATCTTTGACATCGCGTCGCGGTGTCGGAGGTCGATGCGATGGCAGGTTCGCGACATGACGGAAACGTACACCCACGTGCTGCTCGGCGCTATGGCCGGACTCGTGCTCGGCACGGTTTTCTATGGCGGGCTGTGGGCGACCATCCGGCGGGCCAGCCGAGCGACGCGGCCATGGCCGTGGTTTATCGGCAGCTTTGTGCTGCGCCTGGCGGTCGCCGGGGGCGGCTTTCTGCTGCTCGCGCGCCATGGGTTGTGGCCGCTGGTGGGCGCGCTTGCGGGGTTCGTTTCGGCGAAGCCGCTCGTTGCGCGCGCGGTGCTCGGAAGGGAGGAACGCGATGATCCTGTCGCCTGACGCGATCGTCTACTTCAGCATCGGCCCGCTGAACATCAGCGCGACGCTCGTGTTCACGTGGGTCATGATGGCGCTGTTGGTCGGCGCGTCGCTGGCCGTGCGGCGCGTGTTGCGCGTCGAGCCGCCGATCGGCAGGGCGCAGCTCATGTTCGAGGCGCTGATCGGGGTTGCGCTCGACCAGATCCGCGACATCTCGGACCAGGAGCCGCGGCGGTTTTTGCCGTTCGTGGCGACGCTGTTTCTGTTTATCCTGACATCGAACGTGCTTGGCGTTGTGCCGGGCTTCCAGCCGCCGACCGGCTCCCTGATGACCACTGCCGCGCTCGCGCTCACAGTCTTTTTCGCGGTGCCGGCCTTTGGTATTGCTCAGGTCGGCCTGGGCCGCTACCTGCGCACGTATCTCCAGCCAATGCCGCTCATGCTGCCCTTCACGATCCTCGGCGAAATCACGAGAACGCTGGCTCTGGCCGTGCGCCTGTTCGGCAACGTGATGAGCAGCTCGCTGCTCATCGCCATCCTGCTCGTCGTGGCGCCGTTGGTGTTTCCTGTGCTGATGCAGATCCTGGGTTTGCTGATAGGTGTGCTGCAGGCGTACATCTTCACGGTGCTGGCGCTGGTCTATATTGCGGCCGGGATGGCTCAATCCGGGAAGCGCGTCTCAACAGGAGGAATCGCATGACTGACATGTCCATTATCGCCGTCGTCTCCGTGTTCACCGCCGGCATCACCGTGGCGATCGGCGCGGGGCTCGCGGCTCTCGCCGAGGGGCGCGCGGTGGCGCAGGGGCTGCTGAGCATCGCCCAACAGCCTGATGAGACCAACTCGATCTCGCGAGCAATGTTCGTCGGTCTCGCTATGATCGAAACTAGCGGTATCTACTGCTTCGTGGTCTCGCTGATTCTTATCTTCGCGAATCCGTTCTGGGACGCCGCAGGTTAGCGGCGGGGCCGGCGCTATGACGGTCGATTGGTTCACGCTAGCGGCTCAGCTCGTGAATTTCGCATTGCTGCTGATCCTGTTGCGGGTGTTTCTCTACCGCCCGGTGCTGAACGTGATGGCGCAGCGCGAGGCGCTGACGGCCGCGCCGCTTGCGAACGCGCAGCGTCTCGTCGATGAGGCGACGGCGGAGCGCGAGGCGCTGCGGCAAGAGCGGGCTGCCTTCGAGCGCGAGCGCGCCGAGCGTCGGGAAGCCGCGCTGCGGGAAGCGCGGGCCAAGCGCGAGCAGCTCCTGGAAGCCATCGAGCGCGAGACGGCCGAGTTGCGCGCAGCTGCGGCCGAGGCCGTGCAGCGCGACGTCGAGCGCGTCACCGACGAGCTGCTGACGCGTCTGTCCAGCCTAGTCGTCGACGAGGTGAGGGCGACGGTCGCCGCGATCGCGGGCGCCGAGCTCGATGAGCCAGCCTGGGCGCGGTTCGACGAGCGCTTGCGCGCGCTGCCGGACGCACAGCGCAGCGAGCTGGCCGCGGCGGCGCAAGGCGAAGTGCGGGTCGTTACGCCGCGCCCGCTCCCCGCCGCCACGGCCGAAGCGGCCCGCGCGGCGCTGACCGAGCTTCTCGACGTGGACCACGTGAGGTTCGCGGCCGATTCAGACCTGCTGCTTGGCGTGGTGCTGGAGGCGGGCGGGCTGCGCCTCGACGGCACCGTCGCGGCGCGGCTCGGTTCGCTCGAACGCTCGTTCGCGGCGGCTCTTCATGCAGTGGACGAAATCGCGCCGCGGTCCGCCGCAGCCGCCACGGCGGGGGAAGCATGATGCGCGCCTCGGACGAGGACAAAGTCGCCGCCGCGCTTTTGACGGGCCTTGACGCGCTCGATGCCGCGCGCCGGGAAGTGGCGCCCGAATTAGCACTCGACGAGGTCGGGCACGTCACGGCGGTGGCGCTTGGCGTGGCAACGGTGACCGGCTTGCCTGGGGCTGTCGCCGGCGAGACGGTCACGCTCGGCCGCGGCGCCATCGGCCTGCTCAGCGACCTGCGCGAGAGCTCCGTCGGCGTCGTGCTCCTTGCCGGCTCGCGCGAGGTGCACGCCGGCGCGGCGGTCCGGCGCACCGGTCGAGTGCTGGACGTGCCGGTCGGCGATCCACTCCTCGGT
>CAZFJU010000081.1:12002-17103 GCA_964518995.1 uncultured Gammaproteobacteria bacterium | reverse complement strand
GCGCTAGTATCCCCGACGTTAATTCGAATCAAATCCCGGGAACGAGAGCTCGGCGTGCATTCTCAGCTCGTCAGCCGACTCGCCGAGTGGCTCCCCGAATGTCTCGCCTATCTGATCTCCGCAGCGAATCATCCAGACAAGGAAATCGACCGCAAAGCACTGACCCGCCTCGAGGCGGACCTGGTCGATCGCGCGCTGATCCTGATGCAGTCCGTCCTGCAGATGGCCGTCACCCGGCAGAGCCTCTGCTATCACCCGGAAGTCATCCGTGAACGCATCGGGCCGGTGCTCGATCTCGCGGAAGTGGTGTTTGTCGAGAACGATCGTCTCAAAAGAGGAGACCGAGATGAGTGAAAGTATTGGACGGCGGGTCGGCCGGCTGGTCAGCGGGGGCTTCAACGCAATCGTCGACGCGGTCGAGAACGCCGCGCCGGAAGCGGTCATGGAAGAGGCGATCCGCGAAGTCGAGGACGCGATCGCCGACGTCCGTGCGGAGCTCGGCAAGGTCGTCGCGAGCAAGCATCTCGCCAGCAGTCGACTGATGGAAGAGAACCGCAAGCACGAGGACATGAGCGACAAGGTTCGCGTTGCCGTCGAGCAGGGACGCGACGATCTCGCAGAAGCGGCGATCGCGCAGCAGATGGACATCGAAGCGCAGATCCCGGTGCTCGAGGCGGCAATCTCCGACGCCGGCGCACAGGAACGCGAGCTCGAAAGTTATGTCCGGGCGCTGCAGGGCAGGCGTCGCGAGATGGAAGCGGAGCTCGACGGCTTCCGCGCGAGCCGGGCCGCGGCCCATCGTGCAGGCGCGGCGGCGGGCGGCGCCGTCGCGGCCGGCGGAGTGGTCTCCCCGATCGACGGCAAGGTGGACCGTGCCGGGGCCGCGTTCGACCGGGTGCTCAGAAAATCCGGCGGCGTGCCGGGGCCGACCGGCGCGGCCGACCGCAAGTCGGCGACGCAGCTGGCGGAGCTCGACGATCTCGCCCGCAGCCACCGTATCAAGGAGCGGCTCGCCCAGTTGAAGGCCGAAGCGAAACTCCCATGATCGCGCTGCTGACATCCGGCGAGAACAAGATCTTCGTGATCGCGCTCGCCGTGATGTTGCTGATTGCGCTGATCGAAGGCGTGGCGTCGCTAATGGGCGCCGGTCTCTCCGGCATGATCGAGAGCATCTTCCCCGATCTGGACGGCGGCGTCGATCTCGATATCGACCTCGACGGTCCGCAGACCAACCCGCCGGCCTTCACGAAATTTTTGAGCTGGCTGCGCGTGGGCGAAGTGCCGGTCCTGATGCTGCTGGTGGTGTTCCTCACCGTCTTCGGCCTGATCGGGCTCGCGACTCAGTCGGCGGCACGCGGTGCGCTCGGCTTCTACTTGCCGCAATGGCTCGTCGTCGCGGCCGTCGTGCTGGTGTCGTTGCCGGTCGTGCGCGTGCTCGGCGGTCTGCTCGCCATGGTTATGCCGAAAGACGAAACGACCGCGGTCAACGAGTCGAGCTTCGTCGGCCGCATCGCGACGATTACGTTGGGCAAGGCGCGGTCCGGCAGCCCGGCACAAGCAAAGCTGCGGGACGAGCACGGCCAGGCGCATTACGTAATGGTCGAGCCCGACTCGCCGGACCTCGAGTTGGCCGAAGGGGCGAAGGTGCTGATCACGGAGCGTCACGGCGCCGTGTTCAAGGGCATACCGAACCCGACTGCCGCGCTCGTCGACTGATCCGCGCTTTGGAGCATGACATGACCAACATCTTCGACATCCTCATCATTGCCGCCGTCATCGTCGTCGCGCTGCTTGCGCTCGGCATGATTCTGTCGCGCTTGTACCGACGCGCATCGAAGGAGGTGTCGTTCGTCCGAACGGGCTTCGGCGGGCAGAAGGTCATTATCAACGGCGGTGCGCTCGTGTTTCCGGTGCTTCATGAAGTGATCCCGGTCAACATGAACACCCTGCGCCTCGAGGTCAGGCGCGCGAACGAGCAGGCGTTGATTACGCGCGATCGGATGCGCGCGGACGTCACCGCGGAGTTTTACGTCCGCGCAAAGCCGACCGTCGATGCGATCGCGAATGCCGCGCAGACTCTCGGCCACAAGACGATGTTCCCGGATCAGCTGAAGCAGCTCGTCGAAGGCAAGTTCGTCGATGCGCTGCGGGCGGTCGCGGCCGAGATGGCAATGGAGGAACTGCACGAGAAGCGGGTCGATTTCGTGCAAAAGGTGCAGCAAGTCGTATCGGAAGACCTGCTGAAGAATGGTCTCGAGCTCGAATCGGTGTCGCTGACCGGTCTCGACCAGACCGGGTTCGAGCACTTCAATCCGCAGAATGCGTTCGACGCGGAAGGTCTGACCAAGCTCACGGAAGCGATCGAATCGCGGCGCAAGAAGCGCAACGATATTGAGCAGGACACCCAGGTCGCGATCGCACAGAAGAACCTCGAAGCGGAGCGTGAGAAGCTGAATGTGCAGAGGGAGACTGAATACGCTCGCCTGCAGCAAGAGCGCGAAATCGAGATTCGGCGGGCCGCGCAGATGGCGGAGATCGCGGCCGAGCGCGCCGGGAAGCAACGAGAGGCCGACGAGGCGTCCATCATCGCGAAGCGGCAGGTCGACCTCAGCCAGGTGGCCGCCGAGCGCGACGTCGAGGAGCAGAAGATTCAGAAGGCGCGTGCGGTCGAGACGGCCGAGATCGAACGCCGCAAAGCCATCGAGCTGTCGGAGCAGGACAAGGCCATCGCGGTGGCCGAGAAATCCCGCGCTCAGTCTGAGGCGCAGGCCGAGGCGGACCGCGCGCGGGCGCTCGCGGTCAAGGAAGAGGAGACCGTGCTGACCGTGCGCGAGATCGAGCAGGCCGAGCGCGCGAAGCAGGTCGAGCTCGTCAAGGCCCGGCAGACGGCCGAACAGTCGGCCATCTCGATCACAGTCGCCGCCGAGGCAGAAAAACAGGCCGCGGAGGACCAGGCGGAAGCCGTTCGCACGCTCGCCGACGCGGACGCCGCGAAGGTGCGCATCGCCGCCCAGGGCGAAGCGGAGGCGGAGGTGCTGAAGGCCGACGCCGCTGCAAAGCGCTACCAGGTCGATGCCGACGGCGCACGGGCCCTGAACGAAGCGGCGAACGTGCTCTCCGAGGAGCAGATATCGATGCAGCTGCGCATGGCGTTGCTGAAGTTCCTGCCGGACATCATCCGCGAGAGCGTGAAGCCGATGGAGAAGATCGACGGCATGAAGATCATTCAGGTCGATGGGCTGACCGGCGCCGGTGCGAACGGCGGCGGCGGGCATGCGAGCGGCTCGGTCAGCATGGCGGATCAACTCGTGTCGAGCGCGCTGCGCTATCGCGCGCAGAGCCCGCTCGTCGACTCCCTGCTGCAGGAGATCGGCATGAACGGCGGCGACCTCAACGGGCTGACACAACCCCTGGTGTCGACGGACGGCGCCGCCGCGCCCGTGTCGTCAGTGGATGCGCGGAAGGGCGGCTGACGCCCGCTTCAGCGCGCGGCGAGCCAAGCGAGCACGCGGCGCTTTTCTCGCCGCGTTTTCATCTGCACCGTATCGAGCCGTTGCGCCTTGATGTGCTCGGAACCGTCGGCGGGCATCTCGATGTCAAAGCGCTTCCATGCGCCGATAGGTTTGTCCTCGGAGCTCATCGTCGCAACGACGCGGACCTCCAGCGCCTTCAGTGCTTGCAGCTGCTGTTCGGGGTCGTCGGCATTCTCCGCCGCACGCGTCGCGATTTCCTTGATGGTGCCGACCCAGATCAGTTCCCCCGGCTCCATCGGCCCCTGCCGCATCCGCGCAACGAGTTCGCGGGCATCCGCCGAGTGCGCCTCGAGCAAGTCGCGATCGCCGACGGCCGCGGCCACCTCCCCGTCATCACTGATGATGACCCCGATGACGCACTCGAGGTAGATCGGCGCCGTCGACAGATTGGTCACGACACACGCGGCGCCATCGCCCGACATCCGCATGTAGTCGATGATGATGCGCGGCCGCTGTTTGCTTCTTAGGTCCTGATAGAGGACGTGTGCGTAGACGATCCACACCACCAGCAGCCCCACGTTGGCGATCGCACTCGCAACGTGCGTGTTGTTGGCAAACCAGTCCACTGACCGCTCAGGAGCCGATCAGCGAAACGACGGGGTGAGCGGAGCCGCAGTGCTTGCACCGATGTCTGCCATGGAGCCGATGACGCATTCCTTCTAGATCGCGAACTTCCATGCGTGCCGTATTGCAACACGGATGCCAATCCGGCTCGACGCTTGCGGCGATAACGTAGAATTTCGCCACCGCGGATAAAGCGCCTTATAGCTTGCAGCAGCGGCCGCCGCGCCGTCAGAGCGCAGGCCTGCACAGGTTCTTTCTAGTCTAGTGAAACGGTGGCTTCAGGACTTGCGGGATCGAGAGGCAATGCGGTTTTGCTTCGCAATCTCGATCATCGTTTCAATCCGAACCAATCGGCGGTCATGGTCGAGCACGCGTTCTTCCATTTTTTCTATTCCCGCCGTAAGTCTCTCGACGCGCTCCTGCATCAGGATCGCTCGACGAATGCCCTCGCGCAAATCCGCCCACGTGCTCATGGTCGATTCCCGCCTCTACTTAACGCGCCTCGCTGGCACTGAGAACGGCCATTCCTCTGCGGAGGCGAGAACTTCATCACGGACCTCGTCTCGACCGCGCTCGAGGCGTTCCTCGAGGTGCTCGAGGCGGGAAACGGCCTGATCGAGCGCGTGCTCGGTTCTCTTCACGGTCTCGAGGAATTCTCGCGCGAGAGACTTTAGCTCTTCATCCTCAGCCTCGGGCTCGTACGCGGATACCGCGCGACGAACGAGCTCGCTGGTGGAAAGCTTCAAAGAGGAAGCTCGAGCGTTGATCTCGGCTTTGGCCTCGGGCGTGATCATCAGATTCAACCGCTCGGTCTTCATACGGCGGATAATATACACATGCGCATGCGCAGATCAATTCGAGGTCGCAGCGTCACGCCACTCTTCGAGGATAGAGAGGAGAGAAGCGAATACTTATTATTCAACGAATCCCTCCGCGGAGGGTGCCACAGGGGCAGTCGGCCGCGCTGCACGCCCGCCCGCGCGACCACTCACGACAACCGAACT